>DASTQL010000174.1:0-27053 GCA_035761805.1 Jiangellales bacterium
GCCGAGGCGCTCCGCCGCGAGGGCCCGGCCGTAGCGGGCCCGGCGCACGTGCTCCTCGTCCGCCCGGACGGCGACCTCACCGAAGCGGTCGTAGGCCTCCTGCGGCTCCCCGCTCTGCAGGGCGAGCTCGGCGTAGCCGAGCTCCAGCAGGGTGGCCCGACGCACCGCGGGATCGACGCCGTCACGCAGCAACTCGATGCTGACACCCAGCCGGTCGGCCAGGTGCCCGAGCGCGATGTCCGTCGGGTGCCGTTTGCCCGACTCGACCAGGGACACATAGCTCGCAGATAGCACGTCTCCCGCGGCGTCGGCCTGTGACATCCCCAGCTCGCGGCGCCTGGAGCGGACCCGTTCCCCCAGCGAGCCTTGACTAATTTCCATGACCACATTTCACTACAGGGGTCACGTCCGCGCTAGCCCCTTCCTTCCGACCCCCCCGGAGGAGATGTGTCGACTCGAAAGCGCTACGCCGCGCTGCTCGTCGCTGCCCTGGCCGCCCTCGCTGGCATCATCGCACCGGCTGCAGCTGCGTCGGCCGACGAGTCGGGCGTGGAGGTGACCCTCAGGGGCCCGTCTATGTGTTGCTGACGGGCACACGCCTCGAGCGGCACCCGGCCTCGACCCCCCCGGGCCCGGTGCCGCTCGAGGGCGTCAGGCTCAGGTGATGAGCATGCCGCGCCGTTGACGGCCGCAAATGCCAGGGACGCTGTCGAGTCACGCCCGCCAGCGCGCCGCCACCCGCAGGAAGCGGTCGCTGGCCTCCGGCTCCGCCACCGTGACCCGCACGCCCTCGCCCGGGAACGGCCGGACCACGATCCCGGCCTGCTCGCACGCCTCGGCGAACTCCACGGTCCGCCCACCCAGCGCCAGCCACACGAAGTTGGCCTCGGTCACCGGCACGTCCCAGCCCTGGGCGCGCAGCTCCTCCCAGACCCGTGACCGCTCCTTGACCAGCGCGTCGACCCGCTCGAGCAGCTCGGACTCCCGACGCAGCGACTCGACGGCCGCCCGCTGGGCCACCCCGGATACGCCGAAGGGCACCGCGGTCTTGCGCAGCGCCTCCGCCACCGGCTCGTGGGCCACCGCGAAGCCGACCCGCAGGCCCGCCAGACCGTAGGCCTTGGAGAACGTGCGCAGCACGCAGACGTTGGGCCGGTCGCGGTAGAACTCGATGCCCTCGACCGCCGCCGCGTCGCGGACGAACTCCTTGTAGGCCTCGTCGACCACGACCAGCACGTCGGAGGGCACGCGGTCCACGAATGCCTCGAGCGGCTCCCGGTGCACCGCCGGACCGGTCGGGTTGTTCGGGCTGCACACCAGCACCAGCCGGGTGCGGTCGGTGACGGCGTCGGCCATCGCGTCGAGGTCGTGCGTCGCGTCCGCCCGGAGCGGCACCTGCACCGACCTCGCCCCCGAGATACCGACGACGATCGGGTAGGCCTCGAAGGACCGCCAGGCGTAGACGACCTCGTCGCCGTCGGCGGCCGTCGCCTGGACGATCTGCTGCAGCACGCCCACGCTGCCGGTGCCGGTGGCCAGGTGCTCCACCGGCACGTCGAGGTGTTCGGCGATCGCCACCGCGAGCCCGCTCGCGGTCATGTCCGGGTAGCGGTTCATGGCCCGCGCGGCCTCGACGGCGGCCTCCAGTACACCGGGGAGGGGCGGGTAGGGGTTCTCGTTCGAGGAGATCTTGTACGTCGTCATGCCTTCCTGTGCCGCCGGAGGCCGTCCGGGCTTGTACGCCGGCAGTCCGGTGAGCGCGCTGCGCAGGCGGGGGGTGGGCCGGTCGGCAGCAGGAGGCGTCATGACCTCACCCTAGCCAGCGGTCCGAGGAGTGAGACGGGGGACATTAGTGTCAAAGCCAGACGTTACTGTCTACCGCGTGAAGCAGTCCCACGCCACCAGGGGCTACGCCCTCGTGCTGGGTGCTGCCGCGCTCTTCGCGGTCAACGCGTCGGTGTCCAAGGTGGTGCTCACCGCCGGCATCGCCCCCGACCGGCTCACCGCCCTGCGGTGCACCGCAGCGGCCATGGGGCTGCTGCTCGTCGCTCTCGTCGCCGGTCCCGCACGCCTGCGCCTGACCTGGCGAGAGGTCCCCTCGCTCGTCGCGCTCGGCGTCGTCGGCGCGGCCCTGGTCCAGTGGTTCTACTTCGTGGCGATCGACCGGCTCCCGGTGGGCATCGCGCTGCTGCTGGAGTTCACCGCGCCGGTCTTCGTCGCCGTGTACGCACGGGTCGTCCAGCGGGCCGCCGTACGCCGCCGGGTCTGGCTGGCGATCGCCCTGTCCCTGGCCGGGCTCGGCCTCGTCGCCGAGGTGTGGCGCGACGCGGGGCTCGACGGCCTCGGTGTCGCGGCCGGGTTGGCCGCCGCCCTGTGCCTCACGACCTACTACGTGATCGGCGCACACACGGTCGCCCGCCGCGACCCGATCTCCCTCACCTTCTGGATGTTCGCCTTCGCCGCGCTGTTCTGGGCCGTGGCGCTGCCCTGGTCGGGCTTCGACACGTCGGTGCTGAGCGACGAGGCGTCGATGCTCGGAACCTTCTCGACCGCACAGGTCCCGCTCTGGGCGGTCCTCGCCTTCGTCGTCCTGGGTGGCACCCTCGTGCCTTTCGCGCTCAACCTCGGCGCCCTGCGCGACCTCCCGGCGACCCAGGTCGGCGTCGTGGGGATGGCCGAGCCCGTGCTCGCCGCCCTCGTCGCCTGGCTGTGGCTGGGCCAGTCGCTCTCCCCCGTCCAGCTCGTCGGCGGCGCTGTCGTCCTGGCCGCCATCGGACTGGCTCACACCGCCCGCGTGCAGCCGCGGCAGCCCTACCCCGACGAGCTCGTCTTCCCGATCGAGGGGGAGAAGGTGACCGTCGGCGCCGACAGCGACGCCCGCTGAGGTGGGAGGCCGGTACCGGGCGTTCAGGGGAGAGAGCTCGGCACGGCTCGGAGGTTGCTGCCGGTGGTTGCGGCAAGGTCCGAGAGCCGCTGGGAGCAAGCCGTCCCGCAAGTCCACGGCCAGCGGTCCACGCGGTGGGACCGGCGGCGGTTGGGCTTGCGCTGGTTAGGTGAGCCTCACCTACACTTCGCGGACGTGACGGCCCCCGCCCTGATGCGGCCCCCTGCGCCCTCGGCTGCCACCAGCAGACCGACGCTCCCGCTACCCGGTGCACCGCTGACCAGCGGAGCCCCTCGGACCGTTCCCTTCGTCGCCCGACTGGCCGACCACGGGGACCGCGTGGCCGTCGTCACCGGGGACGGCACGGCCACGACCTACGCCGAGCTCGCCTGCCGGGTCGAGGACGCCGCCCGGCGGCTGGGGCCGACGAGACGCCTCGTGCTGGTCGGCATGTCATCGGCGCTCGACGCGCTGGTCGCCTACCTGGGCGCCCTGGCCGGCGGCCACCCCGTGCTGCTCGCCCCCGCCGCGGACGACCAGGCCGTCGCCGGACTCGTCCAGGCGTACGACCCCGACGTCGTCGTCAACCCGAGCGACCGGGCCTCCAGCTGCGAGGAGCGCCACGACGGGACGACCCACGACCTGCACCCCGACCTGGCCCTGCTGCTCAGCACGTCCGGCTCCACCGGGTCGCCCAAGCTGGTCCGGCTCTCCCACGGCAACCTGCAGGCCAACGCGGGGGCGATCGCCGACTACCTCGGCATCGACGAGACCGACCGGGCGGCGACGACCCTGCCGCTGCACTACTGCTACGGGCTCTCGGTGCTGCACAGCCACCTGCTGCGCGGCGCCACTCTCGTCCTCACAGAGCTCTCCGTCGTCGACGCGTGCTTCTGGGACCTCGTCCGCGAACAGCGCGTCACGAGCTTTGCGGGTGTCCCGCACACCTTCGACCTGCTCGAGCGCGTCGGCTTCGCGCGAATGAAGCTGCCCAGCCTGCGTCACGTCACCCAGGCAGGCGGTCGGCTGGCTCCCGACCGGGTACGCCACTGGGCGCTGGTCGGCCGCCGCCAGGGGTGGGAGCTGGTCGTCATGTACGGCCAGACCGAGGCGACGGCGCGGATGGCCTATCTGCCGCCCCACCTCGCCGAGCCCAGACCTCAGGCGATCGGCGTCCCGGTCCCCGGCGGCAGCCTCCGCATCGACCCGGTCGCCGAGCACGACGAGTCAGGAGTCGGCGAACTCGTCTACACCGGACCCAACGTCATGCTCGGGTACGCCGAGACCCCACAGGACCTGGGTCTGGGCCGCACCGTCCACGAGCTCCGGACCGGCGACCTCGCCCGCCTCGCCCCCGACGGTCTGTACGAGGTCGTCGGCCGCTGCTCGCGCTTCCTCAAGCTGTACGGCCTCCGGGTCGACCTCGGTCGGCTCGAGGAGCGGCTGACGACCGAGCACCGCATCACCGCCTGCTGCGTCGGCGACGATGACGGGATCACTGCCGCCGTCGAGGGCCGTCCCGATCCCCAGCGCGTACGGGAGGCGGTCGCCGCCTCGTGCGGCGTGCCCGCCAGGGTCGTGCGGGTCCGGCCGGTGGACCAGCTACCACGGCTGGCCAACGGAAAGCCCGACCTGCGCGCGGTCCAGGCGCTCGCAGCGCAGCCCCTGCCCAGCGACCCTGACCGAGGGCGCCACGACGTCGGCTCCCCCACCTCAGACGCCGACCCCGCCTCCCCCGTCTCGGCCCGCAGCCCCGTCGACGCCGCCACCCTCCGCGACCTCTACGCCTGGCTGCTCGACCGACCCGACGCCAGCGACGACGACAGCTTCGTCGACCTGGGCGGCGACTCCCTCTCGTACGTCGAGGTCTCGGTCCGGCTGGAGGAGCTGCTGGGTCACCTGCCGGCCGGGTGGCACACCCTCCCCGTACGGGAGCTGGTCCCGGCCGCACGGGCGATGCGCCGACCGGGGCGGACCGTGGAGACGAGCGTCCTGCTCCGCGCGGTGGCGATCGTGCTCATCGTGTCCACGCACGCGAAGATCGCCACGGTCCTCGGCAGCGCCCACGTCCTGGTGGCGGTTGCCGGGTTCAACTTCGCGCGGTTCCAGCTGACGGCGGCGCCCCGGCTGGAGCGGCTCAGGCAGCAGCTGGCCAGCATCGCGCGCGTCGTGGTGCCGAGCGTCGCGTGGATCGCCGGGGCCTTCCTGCTCACCGACCTCTACACGCCGGCCAACCTCCTCCTGCTCAACGCCGTCGTCGGCCCGGAGACGTGGACGACGGCGTGGCACTTCTGGTTCGTCGAGGTGCTGGTGTGGTTGCTGCTGCTCACCGCGCTGCTCATGGCGACGCCGTGGGCCGACCGGCTCGAGCGCCGCTTCCCGTTCGGCTTCGTCGCCCTGCCGCTCACCGTCGGGCTGCTCTCGCGGTACGAGGTGGTGGAGCCCGGCATCGGTCCGCTCGGGCTCAACACGCGGCCGGTGCTGTGGCTCTTCGCCCTCGGCTGGGCGGCCGCCCGCGCCCGTACGGTGCCGCAACGGGTCCTGGTCACGTCGGTGGCAGCAGCGAGCGTGCCGGGGTTCTTCGACGACCCGCGGCGCGAGCTGCTCATGGTCGTCGGCATCGCACTGCTCGTCTGGGCCCCCGGCGTGCGCTGCCCGTGGGTGGTGGCGCGGGTCACGGGGGTGCTGGCCAGCGCCTCGCTCTTCGTCTACCTGACGCACTGGGTGGTGTACCCGTGGTTCGACGACCGCTCGCCGCTGCTCGCGGTGCTGGCCGCGCTCGGGGTCGGGATCGGCTACTGGGCCGTGGCCACGCGCGCGATGACCGCTCTCACGCGGCGGCGGTCCGGTGGTCGTGGGCCAGCACGGCGTCCACGAGTGCGTGCACGTCGCGCTCGGTCTGCCGTGGGTTGACGAAGCAGGCCCGGAGGGCGAAGTGGCCGTCCACCACGGTGCCCGACGGGACGTGCAGGCCCTCCGCGTGGAGGCTCCGGAGCACCCGCTGGTTGCGGGCGTCGACCGTCTCGTCGCCGTCCCCGGCCGCCCCGCGCACCCGGAAGCAGCAGATCGACAACTCCGGCTCGTGCAGCAGCTCGAGCCGCGGCTCGGCCCGGACCCGGTCGGCGAGCAACCGGGCCAGCCGGTTGTGGGCGACGACCCGCTCGCGGACCCCGTCGCGGCCGATCTCGTGCAGCGTCGCCCAGACCGCGATCCCCCGGGCGGCGGCCGAGAGTTCCAGGCTCCACTCCTGGTACGGCCTGCCCAGCACGTCCCACGGCGAGTCGACGGCAGCGGCGGGGGCTGCGAACGCCCCCTCGACGGGATCGCTGGGCTCCTGCGTGAACGTACGTGCCAGAACCGGGCTGTCGCGGACGTAGGTGGCGCCGGTCCCCGTCGGCAGGGCCAACCACTTGTGCATGTCCACGGCCACGGAGTCGGCGCGTCCAAGGTCGGTGAAGGCGTCCGCGCGGGTCTCGTCGAGGATGCCGAAGAGGCCGTAGGCGCCGTCCACGTGGAACCAGGCATCGTGCTCGGCCGCCACGTCTGCGATCTCCGCGAGCGGGTCGAGGGCGCCCGTGCTCGTGGTGCCCGCGACCCCGACCACAGCGACCGGCACCAGGCCTGCGGCCACGTCCTCCTGAACGGCCCGGCGAAGCGCCTGCACGTCGATGCGTTGCGCGCGGTCGGTGGGGACGAGGCGCAGTCCGCTGCGGCCGAGGCCCAGGACGCCCGCCGCCTTCAGCAGCGCGTGGTGGACCTCGCTGCTGGCATAGACACGACCGGGAGGCAGGCCCGCCATCCCGTCCTTCGCCGGGTCGGCGCCGATCCGCTCGTACGCACGCTGTCGCGCGGCTCCCAAGCCCAGCAGGTTTGCCACCGACCCACCGCTGGAGAAGACGCCCTCCATCTCGGCGGGCAGGCCGCACAGCTCGGCGATCCACCGCAGGGCGACCGCCTCGAGGAGGTTGCCGCTGAAGTCCAGGTAGCGCTGCTGGCCGGCCACGCTCGTCACCAGGCCGGCGGCCACAGGGACCGCGGTCGGCGCGCCGATGATCCAGCCGCTGAAGCCCGGCGCGAGAAACGGCGCCCCGTAGCGGGTCACCGGACCCGCCAGCTGGCGCAGGGTCTCCGCGGCACCCGCTCCCTGCTCGGGGAGCGGCCGGTCGAGCTGCGCCCGCCAGGTGGTGTCGGTCCCGGGGCCTTGGCCGCCGTCCGGTGACAGGTCGGGGAGCTCGCCCCGGACGAGGGGGGCGAGGGTGGGGGTCAGGGCCTTCAGGGCCGCCTCGAGGTCGTTCGAGGGGTCGGGCGAACCGGTGGGGCGGGCGGGCACGGTGGTCGAGGGCTCGGGCACCCCCGGAGTCTCCGGCGGCCGGGCGGTCCGGTCAACGTCGGGACGACGGGGCCGTCGGACTGGGTCGGCGCCCCGGCTACGGTCGAGCGGTGACCGCCGAGCGCGAGCTGGACGTCGTCGTGCACGGCGCCACGGGTTTCGTGGGCCGGCTCACCGCCGAGTACCTCGCCCGCTGCGCGCCGCCCGGGACCCGTATCGGCCTGTCGGGGCGGTCCCGTGAGGGCCTGGCGGAGGTGCGCGGCTCGCTGGGCCGGACGGCGGAGGGGTGGCCCCTGCTGGTCGCCGACGCCGACGACGAGGACGACCTGGCTGGGCTGGCCGCCCGGACCCGGGTGGTCGCCACCACCGTCGGCCCCTACCTCGTGCACGGGCTGCCGCTCGTGGCCGCGTGCGCCCGGGCCGGCACCCACTACGCGGATCTCACCGGTGAGGTCCTCTTCGTCCGCCGGGCCATCGACCGTCACCACGACCAGGCGGCCGCCACCGGCGCGAGGATCGTCGTGTCCTGCGGCTTCGACTCGGTGCCGTCCGACCTGGGGGTCCTGGTCACCGCCGATCGGGCCCGGGCGGACGGAGCGGGCGAGCTCGCCGAGGCGACACTGGTCGTCGCGGCCGCCAGGGGCGGCGTCAGCGGGGGGACCGTCGAGACCCTGCGGACGACGCTCGCCGAGGCCAGGCGCGACGCGCGCGCCCGGCGGGTGCTTGCCGACCCGTACGCCCTGAGCCCGGATCCCGAGACCGCACCGGGCGACCGCGGACGACGCGACGGCCTGGGCGTCGGGCACCACCCGGAGCTCGGTGGTTGGACGGCTCCCTTCGTGATGGCCGGCCACAACACCCGGGTCGTCCACCGCAGCAACGCCCTGCAGGGCTGGAGGTACGGGCGAGGGTTCCGGTACCAGGAGGTGGTGCGCACCGGCACCGGCCTGCGTGGCGCAGCTGTCGCGGCCGGGATGACCGGTGCCCTCGCGGCCGGTGCCGCTGCTCTCGCGTTCGGCCCGACCCGGGCCGTCCTCGACCGGCTGCTGCCCGAGCCCGGGGAGGGCCCGGACGAGGAGACCCGCCGGCGCGGCCGCTTCCGGATGGAGGTACACGCGCGCACCACGACGGGAGCCCGGTACGTCGCCGTGGTGGCCGCGCGGGGCGACCCCGGCTACGCCGCGACGTCCGTGATGCTCGGGGAGAGCGCTCTCGCGCTGGCGCTCGACCTCGGCCGGCTGCCGGCCGCCGCCGGCGTGCTGACCCCGGCGACCGCGATGGGCCAGGTCCTGGTCGAGCGGCTCCGCGCCGCCGGCTTCACCATCGCCGTGGACCGGGTGTGACCCGACGGCCCGGATCTTGCCGCCACTTCCGGCAGGAACATCCCAGCCGTTCGGAGGAAGCGCAGCCGGGCTTCCCCCGGCGGGCAGCCGGCGCGGCGTTCAGGCCTCCGGGCGACCCGCCCAGCGGCCGCGGATGTGTCGCAGGTGCCTACGGGTGAACGCGACGGCGCCGTCCGCGTCACCGGCTCGCACCATGTCGAGCAGCGCGAGGTGCTCGCGGGCGGACTCCTCGAGGCCGCCGGCGGACGCAAGAGTGGCCAGTCCGTGGAGGCGCGTGCGGCCGCGGAGGTCAGCCACCACGTCGACGAGCAGCCGGTTGCCGGCCAGGGCGAGCAGGGCCACGTGGAAGGCCCGGTCGGCCTCCAGGTATCCCGCCAGGTCCCCGACCCGTGCCGCCTGGACGATCCGCTCGGCCAGCAGCTGCAGGGCCGCCAGGTCATCTGCGGTCGCCCGCCGGGCCGCCTCGCCGACAGCCGGCGGCTCGAGCAGCAGCCGGACCTCGGTGATGTCGTCGAGGTCGCGCTCCGACACCTCGGTGACGCGGAACCCCTTGTTTCGCAACGGTTCGACCAGGCCCTCACGGACGAGGTCGAGCATGGCCTCCCGCACCGGGGTCGCCGATACACCGAACCTCGCCGCCAGGGCCGGCGCCGAGTGGACCTCGCCCGGCGCGAGCCGGCCCGCGACGATCGCGGCCCGCAGGGCGGTCCGGACCTGCTCGCGCAGGCTGGCCCGGTCGGCGAGGGACGGCAGGTCGACCACCGTCAGCCCCCGGGCGGGGCGAAGGTGACGGTGCGGGTCGACGCGTAGAAGTCGAGCGCCGCCCTCCCCTGCTCCCGGGGCCCGATGCTCGACGCCGCCTCACCGCCGAAGGGTGCGTAGAAGTCCACCCCGGTCGTCGGCGCGTTGACCTTGACCAACCCGGTTCGCACCCGGCGGGCCACGTCGAGCAGCGGACCCGCGTCCCGGCCGTGGATGCTGGTCACCAACCCGTACGGGGTCCCGTCGGCCAAGGCGACGGCGTGGTCCAGGTCGCGGGCTGCCTGCACCACCGCCAGCGGGCCGAAGACCTCCTGCTGCGAGACCTCGTGGCCGGGGTCGAGCCCGTCGACCAGCGTGGGCAGGACGAACCAGCCGCGGCGACCGTCCGCCCGGCCCCCGGCCAGGACCCGTCCACCGGAGGCCCGCACCGCGCCCACAGCGTCGACGACCCGGTCCCGCGCGGCCTCGGTGACCACGGGTCCCACCGTCACACCCGCCTTCGAGGGGTCGCCCGGCTCGAGCGCTCCGACGGCCGCGACCAGCGCCTCGGTCACCTCGCGCACCCGGGCGTCACCGCCCACGACGACCACCCGGCGGGTCGCGGTGCACTTCTGGCCGGCGAAGCCCATCGCGGCACCGGCGACAAGTCCGGCCACCACCTCCGGGTCGGCGTCGGGCAGCACCACGGCAGCGTTGTGACCGCCCATCTCGGCCTGGACCGGTATCCGCCGCCGCGTGGCCATGACGGCGACCTCGGAGCCGACCGCGACCGAGCCGGTGAAGCTGACGACGTCGGCCGCCCGCACCACGGCGTCTCCCGTCTCCGCGCCCCCGGGCAGCACCTGGAGCAGCCCGTCGGGCAGCGTCCCGGCCATCAGCTCACCCAGCCACGTCGCGCAGGCCACCGCCTCGGGCGAGGGCTTGAGCAGCACCGCGCTGCCGACGGCCAGCGCGGGAGCGGCCTTCCACAGCGGGATGGCCAGCGGGAAGTTCCACGGCGTGACCAACCCGGCAACGCCGTGGGGGCGCCGCTCGGTCCAGAGCACCCCTCCGGCGCTGGGTGGGTAGGTCTCGCCCCACGCCCCGTAGGCGGCCTGGGCGTAGTAGTCGAGGATCGCCACGGCACGGCCCGCCTCGGCGCGAGCCTCGCCGGCCGGCTTGCCCACCTCGCGCACCACGAGGGCCGCGGCCTCGTCAGCCCGCTCGCGCAGGCTGCGAGCGGCGGCGCCGAGCGCCGTGGCCCGCGCCGCGGCGCCGCTGTCCCACCAGTCCCGCTGCACGGTACGGGCGGTGGCGGCGGCCTCGCGAACCTCGCCGGCCGTCGCGGCCGGCACGTCGGCGACCAGGTCGTCGGGATCCTGAGGGGAGCGGGACTGGATCGTCGTCGTCATCGTGGTAGGGCTCCGGGTCGGGGGTCAGGGGTCACCGGCTGTGGTCGGGGAAACGGGGGTCAGAGCAGGAACCCGGCCGGGAACGGGTCCTCGGGATCGAGGTGGAACTGCGCGGTCGCCGTCACCCAGGCCCGGCCGGTGATGGTGGGCACCACGGCCGGGCGGCCACCCACCTCCGTCTGCTCGACCAGTCGGCCGACGAAGCGGGTGCCGATGAGCGACTCGTTGACGAAGTCCGCCCCGAGCGCCAGCTCGCCCCGGGCGTGCAGCTGGGCCATCCGGGCGCTGGTGCCGGTGCCGCACGGGGAGCGGTCGAACCACCCGGGGTGGATCGCCATGGCGTGCCGCGACCGCCGCGAGTCCGAGCCGGCGGCCACGAGCTGCGCGTGCCGGCAGCCGGCGATCGCCCGGTCGGCGGGGTGGACCGGCGCCACCTGCTCGTCGACCGCCGCCATGACGGCCAGGCCGGCGGCGAGCAGCGCCTGCTTCGCGGACCGGTCGACCGCCAGGCCGATCCGCTCGGCCGGAAGGATGGCGTAGAAGTTCCCCCCGTACGCGATGTCCAGGACGACCTCGCCGAAGCCCGGCACCCGTACGGGCACGTCGAGCGCGTGCACGAAGGAGGGGACGTTGCGGATCGTCACGGAGCGGGCGGCACCGTCGGAGACGGCGACCTCGGCGACGACGAGCCCGGCCGGCGTGTCCAGGCGCACGGTCGTCACCGGTTCGACGACCTCGACCATGCCGGTCTCGACCAGCACCGTCGCCACGCCGATCGTGCCGTGCCCACACATCGGCAGGCAGCCGCTCACCTCGATGTAGAGCACCCCCCAGTCGGCGTCCGGCCGGGTGGGCGGCTGCAGGATCGCCCCGCTCATCGCGGAGTGGCCGCGAGGCTCGTACATGAGGAAGGTCCGGAGGTCGTCGCGGTGCTCCAGGAACCACTGCCGGCGCTCGGCCATGGTGGCCCCCGGGAGCACCCCGACCCCGCCGGTGACGACGCGGGTGGGCATGCCCTCGGTGTGCGAGTCGACGGCGTGCAGGACGCGGGTGGACCTCACCGGTGGGTCACCGCAGCCCGCCGGCCAGGGCCTTCTCGGTGGCCTCGCGGACGGCCCGCTCGGCCCCGGCGCCGAGCGGCTGCCGTGGTGGCCGGCACGGCCCCCCGTACCTCCCGGCGAGGTCCATGGACAGCTTGATGGCCTGGACGAACTCCACCTTGCTGTCCCACCGCAGCAACGGGTGCAGCTCACGGTAGAGCGGCAGCGCCGCCGCGACCTCGCCGCCGCGGACGAGCTCCCACAGGCGTACGCAGGAGCGGGGCAACGCGTTGGGGTAGCCGGAGACCCAGCCCACCGCACCGGCCAGGGCCACCTCGAGCGTCACGTCGTCGCTGCCGACGAGGAGGTCGAGCCCGGGGACGAGCTCGGCGATCTCGTAGGCGCGCCGGACGTCGCCGGTGAACTCCTTGACGGCGACGACGAGCCCCTCCCCGTGCAGCCGCTCGATCAGCTGCGGCGTCAGGTCGACCCTGGTGTCGACGGGGTTGTTGTAGGCCACCACGGGCAATCCGGCCCGGGCCACCTCGCGGTAGTGCTCCACGACGGCGTTCTCCTCGGCGCGGTACGCGTTGGGGGGCAGGGCCATCACCGCATGGGCGCCCGCTCCCGCGGCCTGCTCCGCCCACGAGCGGGCCTCGCGTGCGCCGTAGGCACCCACCCCCGGCATGACGGTGAACCCCTGGGGGGCGGCGTCCACCGCCGTACGTACGACGGCGGCGCGCTCGCCGGCCGTGAGCGACTGGTACTCGCCGAGGGAACCGTTCGGCACGACGCCGTCGCAGCCCTCGGCCGCCAGCCAGCGGACGTGCTCGGCGTAGCGGTCCAGGTCGACGGCCAGCGGGTCGTCTCCCGCACCGTGGAAGGGCAGCGCGGTCGCGACGAGGACGCCGTGCCAGGGCTGGCGGGTCATGGTGGACTCCTTGGCGATGTGGGGTCAGCTCGGGCCCGTGGCCAGGGCGCCCAGGGTCAAGGGGACGGCGACGGGCCGGGTCGCCATGGACGTCGGGTCGTAGGGGGTGCAGGTCATGGCGGCCACGAGTCGGGCGAGCGGCTCGCCGCAGATCCGGCCCTGACACCACCCCATGCCGCAGCGGGTGAGCAGCTTGACCGTGCGTGGATCGGTGGCGCCCAAGTCGGTGACGGCCTCGTCGACGTCGGCCACCGTGACCTCCTCGCAGCGGCACATCGTGGTGCGCCCGTCCAACCACGCGGGCCAGCCCGGCGGCACTGGGTGGGCGGCGTGCAGCAGCGCGGCGAAGCGCCGGAGAGCCCGGCGGCGCCGCAGCAGCCGGGCCGGGGGCGGGTCGCTCGGCGCGTTCCCCAGCCGGATCGCGGCGGCGAGGCCCGCGAGCCTCCCCTCGACGACGGCCAGCTCCGCGCCGCCCACCCCGGTCGCCTCGCCGGCGGCGAAGCAGCCCACCACGCTGGTCTCCTGCCGCGCGGTCACGGCGACGACGAGCGAGCCGTCCCGGTCCACGCGGGTCGTGCAGCCGAGTCCCAGCGGCAGGTCCAGCCGTGGCGTGAAGCCCCAGCCCGTGGCCACGACGTCGCAGGCAACGGTGCGCCGTGACCCGCCGTCGGGACGCCCGGCCCCGTCCAGCCGGGCCAGGACCGCTGCAGTCACCCCGCGGTGGTCACCGACCGCCTCGACGACCCCCGTACGGCGGAGGAAAGGAACCCCGTGCCGGGCGAGGACGGCGGCGTAGCCCGCGGCGTCACGGACCCTGCCGGGGGTGCCCAGCAGGGCGGCAGGGCCGCGGAGCCAACCGGTGCCGTCCCCCGCCTCGGCCACGGCCACGACTGTGCCTCCGCGGGCGATCACGGCCCCCGCGACGGGCAGGAGGAAGGGACCCGTCCCGGCCACGACGACACGGCGGCCGGGCAGCACGCCGTGCTCCTTGGCCAGGGCCTGCAGGCCTCCAGCCGCGACGACCCCGGGCGTGTCCCAGCCCGGGAAGGGCAGCTGCCGGTCGTGGGCGCCCGGTGCCAGCACGAGGGTCCTGGCCCGGACGGCGACCTCGCCCACGTCCACCTGCGCCCTGACGACGAAGCCTGCGGGCTCGGCCTGGACGCTCCAGACCTCGTGCCGCGTGCGAACGTCGACCCGGCCGAGGTCGGCCAGCAGGCCGGCGAGGACCCGGCCGAGCCCGGCCCGGTCGGCGGTCGGGTCGGTCCCTGCCTCCGCTGTCCCGGGTGCGCGGCGCCAGAACTGGCCGCCGGGCCGGCCGGCATCGTCGAGGAGGACGGTGGCGCATCCGTGGTCCGCCGCGGTCGTGGCGGCGGCGAGCCCGGCAGGACCCGCACCCACGACGGCGACGTCGTACGGGTCAGGTGGCGAGCCCGGCACGGCCCACTCCTTGCTGCGTACGGACCTCCATGCCGTCCCGGGCCTCGACCATGCACGCGCGCTGGTCGGGGGTGCCGTCGACGGTGAGCAGGCAGTCGAAGCACACACCGATCCCGCAGAACAGCCCCCGGAGCCGGCCCTTCCGGCGCGTGGTCCGCCACGAGCGCGTGCCGGTCGCGAGCAACGCGGCCCCGATCGTCTGCCCGGGCCGGAACGTCACCACGGTGCCGTCGAAGCTGAAGGACTCGGTCACGCGGCGAACCTCTCGGGGCGGAATGGGTGGAGGTCGAGCTCCGGGTGCTCGCCCGTCAGGAGCTGGGCCACCAGTGCACCGGTCGCCGGCGCCAGCCCGATGCCGGCGCCCTCGTGACCGGTCGCATGCAGCAGCCCGGGGGCCCGGGGGTCCGGCCCCAGGAGCGGGAGGTGGTCGGGCGAGCAGGGCCGGAACCCGAGGTACGTGCGGAGGACGGGGATCGCGGCGAGGACGGGGAACAGTCCGACCGCCTGGGCGGCGAGGCGTCTCAGCACCGGAACCGCCGGGGTGCGGTCGAAGCCGACGCGCTCCCGGCTCGCGCCGATGAGCAGCGTGCCCGCTGGCGTGCCCTCGACCACCGCGGAGGACTGGAGCGCCGCCTCGTCGCTGACGACGTCCCCGACGTACGCGGCCGTGTAGACCTTGTGGCGGACCACGTGCGGCAGTGGCGCGGTGACCAGGACGAAGCCGCGGCGCGGGCGGACCGGCAGGTCTACCCCGGCCAGCGCGGCCACCTCGCCGGACCAGGGGCCGGCGGCGTTGACGACCGCGCCGGCGGGCAGGTCGCCGGACGGTGTGCGGGCGCCGGTCACCCGGTCGCCGGCGCGCAGCAGCCCGGTGACCCGGGTGCCGGTGAGGACCCGGGTCCCGAGGGTGCGTGCCTCGCGCAGCAGGAGGGCGGTCGCGGCGATCGGCTGGACCTGCGCGTCGGCGGGGTAGTGGGCGCCGCCGGCCAGGTCGGGCGCCAGGTACGGTTCGATCGTGGGGAGGTCGGCGGCGGCGACGTCGGTCACCGCCACGCCGGCGGCCCGCTGGGCGGCAGTGGTCTCGCCCAGCTCCGCCGCCGCCTCGCTCGTGGGGGCCACGACCAGGCCGCCCTTGGCCTCGTACTCCAGCCGCGGGCCGAGCCACGGGGCGAGGTCGTCGCGCCAGAGCCGGGCGGAGAGCAGCGCAAGGTCGAGCTCGGGTCCCGGGAGCTTGTCCGAGACCAGCAGGTTGCCCTCTCCGGCACCCGACGTCCCCCCGGCGATCGCGCCCCCCTCGACCACGACGACGGACAGGCCGGCCCGGGCCGCGGCGAAGGCGCAGGCGGTGCCGACGATCCCGGCTCCCACGACCACGACGTCCGGTGCCCGGGTGGGCCGGTCCGAGGCGGTCGTGGCGAGCATCTGTGCAATGTTACACCTCACTGTGTCCCCGGGGTCTCGCCAGCACGGGCCGGTCGCAGGTAGCCTCGCCGGGATCCACCCCCTGCGTGAAGGCCCGTTCGTCGTGCCCCTCGCCGCCCGGGCGGCCCACCGCCCGCGACGTAGCGTCCGGCTCATCGCCGTGACCGCGTTGGCGACGCTCGCCCTGACGCAGGTCGGCATCGCACCGGCCCGGGCGCGGCTCTCGGAGCCGCTCGAGGTGACGACGGCGGCCGTGACCGTCGACGTCGACGGCCGCAGCTTCCGGGCCCGCGTCACCTATCCCCTGGTGGGGAGAGACCACCCGGCGGTGGCCTTCGGACACGCGTACCTGCAGGGCCCCGAGCGCTATGCCCGCCTGCTGGAGGCGGTCGCGGCGCAGGGCTTCGTCGTCGTCGCACCGGCCAGCGAGAGCAGCTTCTGGCCCAGCCACTCGCGCCTGGCGAAGGACCTGCGGCGCTCGCTGACCTGGCTGGTCGAGCAGAGCCACACGAGCGGCAGTCCGCTGGCGGGCAGGGTCGACGAGCGGAGGCTCGCGGTCGCGGGCCACTCGATGGGCGGCGGCGCAGCCGTGATCGCAGCCGTGCGCGACCCGCGGGTCCGGGCCGTCGCCACCCTGGCCGCGGCCGAGACCGTCCCGGCGACCTCCCTGGCAGCGGCCGGGCTGGACGTGCCGTCGCTGTGGGTGGCCGGCTCCGCCGACCGCATCGTCCCGCCCGACACGACCCGGGCTCTCCTCGCGGCCAGCCCGGCCCCGACGTTGCTCGCGGTGGTCGAGGGCGGGTGGCACTGCGGGTTCGCCGACTCCTCCGCGTTCTGGGGATTCGGCTGCGACTCGGGTGCCCTCCCCCGGGCGGAGCAGCAGGCGACGACCGCAGACCTGCTCGTCCGGTGGCTCGCCGCCTCGTTGCTCGGTGAGCCCACCGACGTGAGGGGCGTCGACGGGGTCGGGTACGAGCCGGACGGGTCGGCCGACTGAGCGGCTTCCTCGCCGTCAGCGGGGCGCGCTGCGGGCCAGCTCCCCCACCGCGAGCGCGAGCTCCGTGGCCAGCTCGAAGGAGCGCTCCTCGTGCGGGTGGTTGCGCATCCACAGGCACACCGTCTGCACGACCGCCCCCGCCCAGGCCGTGTCACGCCGCACGGCGTGCCGGACCGACACCGGGCGCGGGGTGAAGGTGGTGACGTCGTACCACTGCCCTCCCGCGAAGGCGATCAGCGGGTAGCCGTGCGCGTCCTCGTAGACCACGTCGTAGCGGTGGCCACCGAGCAACCCGTCGTACCAGAGCGGCGTGGCCGAGGGTTGCCCAGGTACGAGCGAGCCGGTCACCGGACCGCCCGTCATGGACAAACCTCACCTCGCCGCCGCCGACACCTCCGAGGAGACAAACGACCTGACAGCCGGACCGACCGGCACGAGTCCTCCAGGGATGCGGGTCCACCGTACGGCACGTGCCCAGTGCCCAGGAAGGGCTCCCACCCCCCGCTGACCGGGTAGTCACCACCGCTCGGCGTGTCGTGGCCGAGGCGTGGTCAGCGGTCCACGAGCGAGCCGACCAGCCAGCCGACGAAGCTGACCACGAGGGCCCCGAGGAGGGCGGCCCAGAAGCCGTCGACGGCGAACGGCAGCCCGAGCACCCCGGCCAGCCACGACGTGAGCCACAGCATCAGGGCGTTGACGACGAAGGCGATGAGCCCCAGCGTGAGCAGGTAGAGCGGCAGCGCCACGAGCTGGGTCAGCGGTTTGACGACCAGGTTGACCAGTCCGAAGACGAGGGCGACCAGCAGCAGGGTGACCACCCGGTCGGCATCGTCGTCGCCGGTCAGCTCGATGCCCGGCACCGCCCAAACGGCCACGGCCAGTCCCAGGGCGTTGACGAGGACCTGGAGGACGACGGTCACCCGGGCGAGCCTAGCGACCGGCGCGCCCCGCCCGGCCGGTGTCACTCCGGAGCGCGCACCACAGCCACGGGGCAGGCGGAGTGACGCAGCACGCCCTGGCTCACCGAGCCGAGGAGCATGCCGCGGAAGCCGCCACGACCGCGCGAGCCGACCACGACCAGCCCGGCCCGGGTCGAGGCATCGACCAGCGCGTCGACTGGGTGCCCGCGGACCGCGACCTCGGTCACCGCCACGTCGGGGTACTTCTCCCGCCACCCGGCGAGCGTCTCCGCCATGGTCAGCCGGGCCTGGACCGAGACGGCGCTCTCGTCGGCGAGGACGGTGATGACGTCCGGCACGTACGGGTTGGGCAGGTTCCACGCATACATCACCGTGAGGTCCTCGCCGCGGCGGGAGGCCGCCTCGAAGGCGAAGTCCAGCGCCGCCGTGGACCGCTCGGAGCCGTCGAGCCCGACCACCACGGGTCCCTCCCACGCGGGGGTGCGCTCGCCGCGGACGACGACGACGGGGACCGTTGCGTGTGCGCTGGCCTCGATGGACGTCGATCCCAGCAGCAGGCCGGCGAAGCCGCCCTTGCCGTGGCTGCCGAGCACGAGGACGGAGGCGTCCTTGGCGTTGTCGAGCAGCGTCGGCGTGGGGGCGCCGTGGGCGAGCACGCCGGTGACCTTCAGGTCGGGCGCCTGCTCGCGCGCCACGGTCACGGCCCGGTCGACGACCTCCTCCGCGAGGGTGCGCAGTGCGTCGAAGTCCGGCGGGATGTAGCCGAAGGCACCGGCCGAGGCGTCCCAGACGTGCACCACCCGCAGGGCGCGCCGCTCCGCCTGGGCCTCCCGGACCGCCCAGGCCAGGGCCCGGTCGGCGGACGGGGAGCCGTCGACGGCGACGACGACGGGGCGTCCGGTGGGTGTGCCGAACATGTGCGCACCTCCTCGCATCGTCCTCTTCCACCCTCCACGGTCCCCGATCCGTCAAGAGGCGGGCACGTGCCGCTCGGCCCGCGTCCAGGGCCGGAGGTCCCACGTACCATGCCAGCGTGTCCACGCCGTTCACCACCACCGGCGTCGACCTGCCGCACGAACGCGTCGAGGAGCTGCTCGCCGCGGTGCTCGCCGTCGGCGAGGACCTCGACCTGCCTCGGGTCCTCGAGCGCATCGTGTCCGCCGCCTGCCGGCTGGTCGGTGCGCGTTACGGTGCGCTGGGGGTGCTGGCGGCCGACGCCGGTGTCCATGCGGTCGGGTCGGCCGATGGCTCCCGTTCGGGAGAGGGCGCCGGCCGCTCCCGTACGGACGGGGGCGCGGGCGATCCACCTACGGGGGAGGGGGCAGAGTATCGGCGACCCGAGCGGAGGCTCTCGCAGTTCATCACCGTCGGGGTCACGCCCCGGCAACGGGCGGCTATCGGTGATCCCCCGCTCGGCCGGGGCGTGCTGGGCCTGCTCATCGACGACGCCCGGCCGCTGCGCCTCGCGGACCTGGCGGAGCACCCGGCCTCCACCGGGTTCCCGGCCAACCACCCGCCGATGGGCAGCTTCCTGGGCGTCCCGGTGCGAGCGGGCGACCGCGTCTACGGGAACCTCTACCTCACCGAGAAGGCCGGCGGCACCGAGTTCACCGAGGCCGACGAGCAGGTCGTGGTCGCCCTCGCGGCCGCGGCGGGTGCGGCCGTGGCCAACGCCCGGCTCTACGCGGAGTCGGAACGCAGGCGACGGTGGGTCGAGGCCAGCGCGGAGATCACCTCGACGATCCTCGGCCGCGTGGACCGGCGGGCGGCCCTCCAGCTCGTCGCGACCCGGGCGCGGGAGGTGACCGAGGCCGACCTGGCCGCCGTCGTGGTCGAGGACGACGACGGGCGGCTGGTCGTGGAGGCGGCCGCCGTGGCGGAGTCGGTTGCCGGGGCCCGTGGTGGCGGCGCACCCGCTGTCGGCACCGTGCTGTCCGGCACCGGACTCCTCGCCGACGTGCTCGCCGAGGGCGAGGCGCGGGCGGTCCCGGACCTCGGCGACCCCGGTGGGCTCGGCGAGGGGAGCGCACTGCTGGTACCAGTGACCGGCCCGCAGGGCCGCGACATGCTCCTGGTGGTGTCGACGCACCCGCACCCGGAGGGGCAGCGGGCCTTCGGGCCGGCCGACCTCGAGCCGGTCCGCAGCTTCGCCGCCCAGGCGGTGCTGACCCTCGACCGGGCCCAGGCCGAGGAGGACCGGGCGGCGCTGGCCGTGCTCGAGGACCGGGACCGGATCGCCCGCGACCTGCACGACCTCGTCATCCAGCGGTTGTTCGCGACCGGCCTCCAGCTGCAGGGGGCGATCCGGCTCACCGGCAAGCCGCAGGTACGGGAGCGGATCGAGGCGGCCGTGGACGACCTCGACGCCACGATCCGCGACGTCAGGGCGTCGATCTTCGCCCTCCACCGGCGGCCTGGCGACGGCGACCTGCGCGGGTTGCTGGCCGACCTCGTGGCCGACTCCTCACGCGGGCTGGGCTACGTCCCGGCACTCGTGGTGGAAGGCCCGGTCGAGCACGCCGTCCCCGAGGAGGTGCGCTCCCACCTGCTCGCCGTGCTGCAGGAGGCCCTGTCCAACGCCGCCCGGCACGCCCAGGCCACCCGGGTCGACGTCCGGGTCGCGGTCACCGGTGGCTGGCTGGTCGCGACCGTCCGCGACGACGGTGCCGGCATCCCCGGCGACCGGCGCGAGAGCGGGCTGACCAACCTGCGCCAGCGCGCCAAGGAGTGCGGTGGGTCGTTCGAGATCGGGACCGTCGAGGGCGGGGGGACCCTGCTCACCTGGCGCGTCCCTCTCACCTGACGCACCACGTCACCCGCAGGACCGCGCCCGATGGGCGAGGCGAGGCGCTGCTCGGGCGGAGCGCAGCGTCCGGCAAGATCACCGTGCGGCCAGGGTCCCGCGTCCCGCCACCACAGCCCCACGCCGATCACCCGGTCCGCCACCGGCGGCTGGCCTACCGGGCGAGCAGCCTCGAGGCCAGCACCGCCGCCTGGGTCCGCCGCTCGAGCCCGAGCTTGGCCAGCAGGCTGGACACGTAGTTCTTGACGGTCTTCTCGGCGAGGTACATCCGCTCGGCGATCTGCCGGTTGGTCAGCCCCTCGGCGATGAGCGCGAGGATGCGCCGCTCCTGCTCGGTCAGCGAGGCCAGCTCCTGCGGCACCGACTTGCCCGACCGGACCCGTTCCAGCACCCGAGCGGTCACCGCCGGGTCGAGCAGCGACTGCCCGCCAGCCACCCGGCGGACGCCGTCGACCAGGTCGTCGCCGCGTACCTGCTTGAGCACGTAGCCGCTCGCTCCCGCGAGGATCGCCGCGAAGAGCGCCTCGTCGTCGTCGTACGAGGTGAGGATCAACGCCTTGATCGACGGGTCCACGCTGCGGATGTCTCGGCACACGTCGATGCCGCTGCCGTCGGGCAGCCGGGCGTCGAGGATGGCGACGTCGGGCCGGAGGGCGGGGATGCGCCGCGAGCCCTCGGCAGCGGTGCCGGCCTCACCCACGACGGTGATGTCGTCCTCGGCCTCGAGCAGGTCGTGCAGGCCGCGCCGGACCACCTCGTGGTCGTCGAGCAGGAAGACCTTGATCGTCACGGCAGGCTCCTCCGTCGTACGGGCACGTCACACGGTATCTGGTGGCCCCAATGATCACGGCAGCCGCGCAATTGGGCACCGAGCCAGGGGAATTCACCGCGGCACACACCCATCGACGCGGCTGCCGTGATCATTGGGGTGGCGGGGCGCGCACCCGGACCCGCCGGTAGGAGGCCGCGCGGGTGCTCGGTCCGGGACCTTGGACCCTGCCTGCCCGATGCGACGAGGGCGCACCTTCGCTACATGGCCATCACGACGCGCCTGACCGGCGCCGAACTACGGACGGTCGTCGAGGCCGCGCACCGGGCCCCGAGCGTCCTCAACACCCAGCCCTGGCGATGGGCCGAGGTCGAGGACGGCCTGGAGCTGCGGGCCGACTCGGTCCGGGTGCTGCGGGTGGCGGACCCGCTGGGCCGCTTCCTGGTGGTCTCCTGCGGGGCATCGTTGCTCAACGCCCGGCTGGCCCTGCGCCACCTCGGGCGCGAGCCGGTCGTGCGCCTCGGCCCGGACCCCGACGAGCCACGCCTGCTGGCTCGCATCCGGGTCGTGCCGGGCCAGCCCGCCACCCAGGAGGAGGACTGGCTCTACGCCGCCATCCCCAACCGCCGCACCAACCGGGGCCCCTTCCACGAGCGCAAGCTGGGCTCCCGCCTGATCCGCCGGCTGATCGACGCCGCAGCAGCCGAGGGCGCCGTGCTCACGCTCCTGGACCCCACCCAGGCGGCCCGCGTGCTCGAGATCGCCGACGAGGCCGCCGCCCAGATCGCCGACGACCAGCGCCGGACCGCCGAGCTCGGCACCTGGGTCCACCCGGACCGCGCGCCCGACGGCATCGCGGTGAGCGCGCTGGGCCCCGAGCCCGCCGACGGCGGCCACGCGGTCCGGGACTTCGACCCCGAGCACCGGCTGCCGCCGCGCGACACCGCCTCCTACGAGAAGGAGCCGACCGTCGCGGTGCTCTCCACGTACGGGGACAGCCGCACCGACTGGCTCCGCGCCGGCGAGGCACTGCAACGGGTGCTCCTCGTGGCCACCCTCGAGGACGTCCAGGCGTCGTTCCGCAACGAGCCGCTCGAGATCCTCGAGTACCGCTGGCGGGTCCGGGACGCCACCACCGGTGTGGGGCACCCGCAGATGGTGATGCGGCTCGGCTACGGCGCGCCGGTGGGTCCGAGCCCGCGGCGCCCCGTGGGCGAGGTGCTCGACACCTGACCCCACCCGTGCCTCGCGGCCGGGTCAGGATGGGGGTCATGAGCCAGCCGTTCCGTGTCGTCCTGGTCTGCCTCGGCAACATCTGCCGCTCGCCGATGGCCGAGGCCGTGCTCCGCGACCGGGTCGCCGCCGCGGGACTCGCCGACCGGGTCAGCGTCGAGTCCGCGGGCACCGCCGGCTACCACGTCGGCTCCGGCGCCGACCCGAGGGCGCTGGCCGCCCTCCGGGCGCGCGGCTACGACGGGACGGAGCACCGGGCCCGCCGGTTCGGGTCGGACTGGTTCGGACGGGCCGACCTGGTGCTGGCCCTCGACGACGACAACCTCGCCACGCTCGCCGCACTGGCCTCCGGGGCAGCCGCGCGCCGGCACCTGCGCATGTTCCGCTCGTACGACCCCGCCGCCGTACGGGAGGGAGACCTCGAGGTCCCCGACCCGTACTACGGCGGCGCCGACGGCTTCGAGCACGTGCTGGACCTGGTCGAACGCGCGGCGGACGGCCTGGTCGCCGAGCTCACCCGGACGGTCGGCGACGGGGGGGCAGAAGGGTCCACACGGCATGGAGGCTGACCGACTCACCGACCTGCTCGGTCGCCCGGTCGCCGGGGTCCACCCGGTCGCAGGCGGCAGCATCTGCGCCGCCTACCGGGTGCAGCTGGCGGACGGGAGCGCGGCCTTCGCCAAGACCTCGCGGGACGGCTCGCCGTCCGGCTTCTTCGCCGCGGAGGCACGGGGGCTGGACCGGCTGCGCACTGCGCACCAGCACGGCGGGGTCGGTGTCCCGGAGGTCTTCGCAGTCGCCGACGACTGCCTCGTGCTCGAGTGGGTCGAGCCGGGCCGCCCCTCCGCGGAGGCCGCCGAGGCCTTCGGGCGCCGGCTTGCCGCGACCCACCGCGTCGGCGCCAGGACGTTCGGCGACCCGACCGGTCCCGCCTTCATCGGGTCGCTGCCGCTCCCCTCCGGGCCGTACGGGTCGTGGGCGCAGCTGTGGGCCGAGGGTCGCGTGCTCCCCTACGTACGGGAGGCGAGGAACCGGGGCGCGCTGGCGGCCGACGACGCGGCCGACGTCGAGCGCGCCCTCGAGCGGATCGGGGAACTCCCGGGGGCCGACGAGCCCCCGTCGCTCGTGCACGGCGACCTGTGGGCGGGGAACGTCCTGTGGACGACGGCCGACGCCCTGCTGGTGGACGCCGCGGCCGTCCACGGCGGCCACCGGGAGTCCGACCTGGCGATGCTGGCGCTCTTCGGGCTGCCGTACCTGGACGGCATGCTGGCGGCGTACGAAGCGGCGGCGGATCCGCCGCTCGCGGACGGCTGGCGGGACCGGGTCGCGCTGCACCAGCTGCACCCGGTGCTCGTCCACGCGGTCCTCTTCGGTGGCCGGTACGGCGCCGAGGCCGGCCGCCTCGCCCGGGAGGCGCTGCAGCTGTAGGCCCCGCCCCAATGATCACGGCGGCCGCACAAATGGGTGCCGAGCCAGGTGAATTCACCACGGCGCGTGCCCAACTTCCGCGGCACAGAGCCGCCGGTCGGCGCAGCGGCCCCCTCGCCGGTCGGCGCAGCGGCCCTCGCGGGTCGGCGCAGCGGCCCCTCGCCCGGCTCACCGCCGGAGGAGAGGCCCCTGCCGCCTCGTCGACCTACCACCGGTGCGCGACGTCCACCACCAGCCGCGACCCGCTGCCCGGACCCGTCAACGTGAACACCCGGAACGGCAGCCGGGCCCGCACGCCCAGCCCGATCGTCGCCTGGCTCTCGTGCAGGTCCACGAGGGCGACCTGCCGGAAGGTCCGCCACCCGTCGACCCGGACCAGCTCCCGGCGGTTGCTCGGCCGGTAGTCCCGGAAGAAGGACGGCGCGTCCTCGCCGTACGGGACCTCGAACTCGATCGCGAGCCGCGCACCCCCACGCACGGCCACGGGCTCGGTCGCGCCGATGCCTACGAGCCGGTTCACGTAGCGCACGCTGTAGTCACCGGCCCGACCCGAGAAGTCGAGCACCAGCCGGTCGAAGCACCGGTGCCGGCCGGCCCGGACGTCGGTGAGCGTCGACACCCGGGTGGACGCCGCGGACTTCGGAAGCGACCCCCAGACGATCCCGCAGTACGGCTGGTGCGTCGCGGCCTGTGCCCCCTGGGCCGCCGCCGGCGCCACGAGCAGCGCGGCCAGGAACCCCGCTGCGACCGCCCCCGTGACCCGTCTCGCCCAGCCCCGCCCCTGCACGCGGCCGCTCGTCTCGCTGTTCATGACCGTCACCCCTCCCCGGGTCCGGTTGACCTCGTATGCATCTCAGACGCGGGACGGGCCGGATCGGTTGTCCTCCTCGGCGTACGACGTGCGGACGAGGACCTTCTCGTCCCCCTGGAGGGCGGACCTCCTGGCACGCACCGTTAGGTTGGACAGCCCTGCTCCACCTACCTCACGGGGGCTGCGTGATCACTGCCGTCGGGCTGACCAAGCGGTACGGGCCGAAGGTCGCCGTGGACGACCTGTCCTTCGAGGTGCGCCCCGGCGTCGTGACCGGCTTCCTGGGGCCCAACGGCGCCGGCAAGTCGACGACGATGCGGCTGATGCTCGACCTGCACCGCGGGGGCGGGGAGACCCGGTTCGACGGGCGGCGCTACCGGGACGTCCCGCGGCCCATGCGGGAGATCGGAGCGGTGCTGGAGGCCAAGGCGTTCCACCCGACCCGCAGCGCCCGCAACCACCTGCTGATGCTCGCGGCGGCCAACGGCATCGGTTCCGCGCGAGTCGACGAGGTGCTGGCGCTCGTCGGGCTCTCGGACGTCGCCGGAGGACGGCCCAAGGGATTCAGCCTGGGCATGAGCCAGCGGCTGGGGCTGGCCTGCGCGCTGCTCGGCGACCCCCACACCCTGGTGCTCGACGAGCCGGCCAACGGCCTGGACCCGCACGGCATCCAATGGCTGCGCGACGTGCTCAAGTCGCTGGCGGCGCAGGGCCGTACCGTCTTCGTCTCCAGCCACCTGCTGGCGGAGATGGCTCAGATGGCCGACGAGCTGGTCGTCATCGGCCGGGGGCGACTGATCGACTCGGGGCCGGTGAGCGACTTCGTCGGCCGCTTCACCCGGACGACGGTCCTGGTCCGGAGCCCGGAGGCCTCGAGACTCGCCGACCTGCTGGCGGACGACGGGGCCACGGTCGACTCGCTGTCGGACGGCTCGCTCGTGGTCGGCGGAGCCGATGCCGCCGCCGTCGGTGAGCTCGCGGCCTCGTACGGGGTGGTGCTGCACCAGCTCGTCACCCGCACCGCCTCGCTGGAGGAGGCTTTCCTGTCCGCGACCGGTGCCGCGGAGGAGTACCGCGGTGTCTCGACCCACGGGAGCGCGGCATGAGCGACGCGCTGGCCTTCGAGGCCGTCCGGGTTCGGACGATCCGCTCGACCTACTGGCTGGTGGGGCTCGCCCTGCTGCTCGGCGCGCTCGTCGCGGTGGCCCTCGCGCTGGCCACGCGCGACGAGCCGGTGGACGCAGCCCTGGTCGCGGTCGGCGTGACCGGTGGGTCGCAGTTCAGCCCCCTGCCCTTCGCCGCGGTGCTGGTCGGCATCCTCGGAGTCTTCGCGACCGGGCACGAGTTCCGCCACGGGACGGTGCAGCCGAGCCTGCTGGCCCTGCCGCGCCGCTCGGCCCTGGTCGCCGCCAAGCTGGTGGTCGTGGCCCTGGTGGGGGCCGGCGCCGCCGTCGCGGGCCTGGCGCTCAACTGGGTGGTGACCGTGGTCTCCCGCGGTGCCGTCGTGTCGGTTCCCGATGGCGAGATCCTTCTGGGCTACGTGGTCTTCGTCGTGCTCTGGGGGTGGCTCGGGGCGGCTCTCGCCCTGCTGTTCCGCAACATCCCGGGCGCTCTGGTCGTGCTGCTGGTCGTGCCCCTGGTGGTCGAGCCGCTGATCAGCGCGCTGTCCCTGGTGCCGGCGATGGACTGGCTGCGCGACATCGTCCCGTACCTGCCCTTCTCGGCGGGGACGTCACTGGTCACGGTGGTCGACGTTGGAGAGGCGACCGAGGCGGCCGGGGGAACGGCCGCCCTCGGGCGGTGGGCGGGCGGCTTGGTCTTCGCGGGTGCGGTCGGCGCTGTCCTGGCGGCCAGCTGGGTGCTCTTCGAGCGTCGCGACGCCTAGCGGCGACAGGTGCCGACCCGCCGTCTCCTGACCACGTTCACCACCCCTGGTCGGGCGTTCACGAGGTGTCGGCGCCTGTCGGCGCCTGGCGGTGGCCCGACGAGCCTCGGGATGGCCCTTTCTCAGCGGCGGTGGTCCCAGCGCCCGCGTCAGCACGCCCTCAGTCGCGCCGCGGCGAGCACTCCGGCCCGGCTCGCATCGCGAGGCGGATGCCCTCGTCGTGACGGGGCCCGGAGCAGGGTTCGGGGCTGACATCCTTCCACCCTGTTCGGCGATGGCGGCGGCGGTCGCGCCGGCCACGGGCCACCACCAGGCTGCTGGTGGGATCACGAGGCTTGGGCGCCTGGTGATGGCCCGACCAGGGTGGTGAACGTGGTCATTTCGGGCCCGCGTGGGCCACTCAGATCCGGACGACGCCGACTGGCGTGAGGAAGTGCACGGCCATGATCCCCGGCGTGCCGTTGGGAGCGATCCAGTCGACGTCGACGTCGTCCAACGGATGGTTCTCGGGCTCGCCGAGCCACGCCGCGACCCGCTGCGGGTCGCCGGCGATCTCGAGTCGGGCCAGGTCCACGTCGGAGCCTCCGCGGGAGGGGTGGTCGGACCAGTCCGACTCCCACTGCAGGAAGAACGGCAGCTGGGGATCGTTGATCAGGCCCTTGAC
>DASTQL010000175.1:0-4429 GCA_035761805.1 Jiangellales bacterium
TGGCGCACCCGCGTGGAGATCGACCACCGCGAGGACTGGGCTCGCACGCGCCACACTCGACTGGACGAGCTCGACCACCTCTGTGCCTTCCATCATGACCTGAAGACACGGCTGGGCTGGGCGCTTGTCCCCGGGACAGGCAAGCGGGCGTTCGTTTCTCCCGACGATCCGCGGCATCCCCGACGTCGTGGGTCAAGGCGGGCGGGTGACCACGCCGACGAATCGGCGCCATCGCCGGGACGTCGGATGGCTGATGGGGCGGCGTCGGGTGGCGGAGCGGCGCCGGGTGGCGGACCGGCGCCGGGTGGCGGAGCGGCGCCGGCCTTGAGCGCTCCGGGTACCGGGATGAACGAGGGTGACCGACCGCCGCCACCGCGGGGGAGGGCCGCCTGATGAACGGTCACCTCAGTGGCGGCGCGAAGGCCAGGCCCGGCGAGCGTCGGAAGGACAGCGTGACCCGGGCTCGTGAGGCGCTGGTCGCCCTGGGTACGGGAGTCGGGGCTACGGTGCCGCTCATGAGCACTGCCGCCGCCACGAAACCGACGCCGGACCCCGCCGAGGGTCGCCGGATCCACGACCTGGACCGGGCCCACGTCTTCCATTCCTGGAGTGCGCAGGGGGCGCTCGACCCCCTCGTCGTGCAGGGGGCGGAGGGGTCCTACCTCTGGGACTACGACGGCAAGCGTTACCTCGACTTCTCCTGCCAGCTGGTCAACACCAACATCGGGCACCAGCACCCCAAGGTGGTGGCGGCCATCCAGGCGCAGGCGGCCAGGCTCTGCACGATCGCGCCGCAGCACGCCAACGACAAGCGTGGGGAGGCCGCCGCCCTCGTGGCCGGCCTGGCTCCTGCCGGACTGGAGCACGTGTTCTTCACCAACGGTGGCGCCGAGGCGATCGAGAACGCCGTCCGGATGGCCCGGCTGCACACCGGGCGGCACAAGGTGCTGACCCGCTACCGGTCGTACCACGGAGGCACCCAGACCGCGGTCACGATGACCGGCGACCCCCGCCGGTGGCCCAACGACCAGTGGGCCGTGGGCACGGTGCACTTCTTCGGTCCGTTCCTCTACCGCTCCGAGTTCCACGCGAGCAGCGAGGCCGAGGAGTGCGAGCGCGCGTTGGAGCACCTCGAGCACACCGTCCAGATGGAGGGGCCGGCCACGATCGCCGCGATCGTGCTGGAAACGGTTCCCGGGACGGCGGGCATCATGCCGCCGCCACCCGGCTACCTCCCCGGCGTCCGCGAGATCTGCGACCGCTACGGCATCGTGCTGGTCCTCGACGAGGTGATGGCCGGCTTCGGACGGACCGGTGCCTGGTTCGCCTTCGACCACTACGATGTGCGGCCCGACCTCATCGCCTTCGCCAAGGGCGTCAACTCGGGCTACGTGCCGCTGGGCGGGGTCGTGATCTCCGACGAGATCTACGACACCTTCCGGGAGAGGGTCTACCCCGGCGGCCTCACCTACTCGGGGCACCCGCTGGCCTGCGCGGCAGCTGTCGCGACCATCGACGCCATGCGCGAGGAGCGGATCGTCGACAATGCCCGGCGGATCGGTGACGACGTGCTCGGTCCCGGCCTACGCGAGCTGGCCGCCCGCCACCGGTGTGTCGGCGAGGTCCGGGGGCTGGGCGTCTTCTGGGCGCTCGACCTGGTCAAGGACCGCGCGACCAAGGAACCCCTGGCTCCGTACGGCGGCTCGTCGCCCGCCATGGGCGCCCTCACCGCCGCCTGCAAGGAGCGGGGGCTGCTCCCGTTCACCAACTACCACCGGCTGCACGTCGTGCCCCCCTGCACCGTGAGCGAGGCCGAGGCCAAGGAGGGTCTGGCGATCCTCGACGAGGCGCTCGGTGTCGCCGACGACTACGACACCGGGTCGGCGTGACCGGGCAGCCGACGCCGGGGGGCGAGGCGGGGTCGGAAGGCGGCGGGTCCGGAGCGGAACCGCATGGCCGCGACGCACCCGCACGCACACCCGACACCCGCGGGGAGCCGGGCCGCGAGCACACTCCGCCGGTGCCGGTCGAGCGGCAGGAGACCTGGCCCGGACCCGACGGCGACGTCGCGGTCACGAGCCGTGCCGCCTGGCTGGTGCTTCGCGAGGACGAGAAGCCGGTGGCCGAGGTCTTCTCGGTCTCCTACGTGGCGGGCGACCCCAGCGCCGGCCAGGACCGGCCCGTCACCTTCGTCTTCAACGGCGGGCCCGGCGCGTCGTCGGTCTACCTGCACCTCGGCGCGCTCGGCCCGCGGCGCGTCAGCTTCCGCCCCGACGGCCGGATCCTCCCGCCGCCCGCTCGTCTCGTCGACAACGCGGAGTCCTGGCTCGCCTTCACCGACCTCGTCTTCGTCGACCCCGTCGGCACCGGGTTCAGCCGCGTCGTCGAACCCCGGACGGGCCGCACCACCGAGCCCCGCAAGGGCGAGGACAAGGAACCGGATCCCAAGGCGTTCTTCGGGCTCAAGCGTGACCTCGAGTCCCTCGGCGAGTTCGTCATGCGCTGGCTCTCCGAGCACGGCCGCTGGGGATCACCGGTCTACGTGGCCGGCGAGAGCTACGGAGGCTTCCGCGCCGCCAAGATGGTCCGCCTGTTGACCGAGACGTACGGTGTGGGACTCAGCGGGGCGCTGATGATCTCGCCCGCGCTGGAGTTCAGCCTGCTCGACCCGTCCGACTACGACGTCCTGCCGTGGGTCGACGTGCTGCCCACGATGGCGGCCGCGGCGTCGCTGCACGGCCGGTCGACCGCGCACCCGCGCGGGACCCGGCTCCCCCGGGTGCTCGCCGACGCCGAGGAGTTCGCCACCGGCGAGTACACGGTGTTCCTCGTCAGGGGAGCCAGCATGGCCGAGGAGGACCGCGACCGGGTGCTGCGCAGGGCCGCCGGGCTGATCGGCGTATCCGAGCAGCGGCTCCGGCTGGCCGAGGGCCGGATCGGGATCGAGTCCTTCGTCCGCGAGCTGCTCCGCGACGAGGGCCGCGTGCTCGCCCTGTACGACGCCTCCGTGGCCATCCGGGACCCGTTCCCCGACCGCGACACCTTCGCCGGCCCCGACCCGTCGCTCGCCGGCATCGCCCCCGTCTTCGCGAGCGGCATCAACCAGCGGTTGCGCGGCGAGCTCGGGCTGCGCACCGACCGCACGTACGAGCTGCTCAGCGAGGAGGTCAACAAGCAGTGGCGCATCGACCTCGAGCGCCACGCGCTGGAGAGCCAGGTCGGCGCAACCGACGACCTCCGCTACGGGATGAGCCTCGACCCGCACGTCCGGGTCTTCCTGACCCACGGGCGCTACGACCTGGTCACGCCGTACCACGCGTCAGACCGCCTGCGGAACCTCATGCGGCTGGACCCGGAGACCGCCGACCGGGTTACCGTGCGCCACTTCGACGGCGGGCACATGTTCTACACCTGGGACAGCAGCCGCCGCGCCTTCCGCGACGAGGTCTCCGCGTTCTACCGGGCCTCCGGTTCGGTCCGGCCCAGCCCGTAGGCTCGGCGCCCGTGAAGACCCTCGTCGTCGGCTCCGGTGCCCGTGAGCACGCCCTCGTCCGCGGACTCCTGCGCGACCCGGGCGTCTCGGAGGTGCACGCTGCCCCGGGCAATGCCGGGATCGCTGCTGACGTCGTGGGCAGCCACGCCGTCGACCTCGCCGAGCCCGAGGCGGTGGCCGGTCTCGCCGAGCGGCTGGCCGTGGACCTCGTGGTCGTCGGCCCCGAGGCCCCTCTCGTGGCCGGTGCCGCCGACGCCGTACGGGCTCGCGGGCTGGCCTGCTTCGGCCCGTCCGCGCAGGCCGCCCTGCTCGAGGGCTCCAAGGCCTTCGCCAAGGAGGTCATGGCGGCCGCCGGGGTGCCGACCGCCATGGCCCGGGTGTGCGACACGCCCGAGGAGGTGGCCTCGGCGCTCGACGCGTTCGGCCCCCCGTACGTGGTCAAGGACGACGGACTGGCCGCCGGCAAGGGGGTCGTCGTCACGGGCGACCGCGACGCCGCGCTGGCGCACGCCGCGGTCACGGGCCGGGTCGTCGTCGAGGAGTACCTCGACGGCCCAGAGGTCAGCCTCTTCTGCGTCACCGACGGCGACGTCGTCGTGCCGCTGGAGCCTGCCCAGGACTTCAAGCGTGCCCTCGACGACGACGCCGGGCCCAACACCGGCGGGATGGGCGCCTACACTCCGCTGCCCTGGGCACCGAACGACCTGGTCACGGAAGTCACCCGGCGCGTGCTCGTCCCCACGGTCGACGAGATGGCCCGGCGCGGCACGCCGTTCCAGGGCCTGCTGTACGCCGGCCTCGCGCTCACCACACGGGGGCTGCGGGTGGTGGAGTTCAACGCGCGCTTCGGCGACCCGGAGACCCAGGCCGTGCTGCCGCGGCTGAAGTCCGACCTGCTCGACCTGCTGCAGCGCGCGACGAAGCCGGGCGGCCTGC
>DASTQL010000176.1:0-5752 GCA_035761805.1 Jiangellales bacterium
AGCCGACGTACGGCGGGGTGAGCCGCCACGGGCTGGTCGCCTTCAGCTCCAGCCTCGACCAGGGCGGGCCCTGTGCGCGCACCGTGCTCGACGCGGCCCTGCTGCACGAGGTCATCGGCGGGCACGACCCGCTCGACTCCACGTCCGTCGCCGCCCCGGCCCCACCGGTGGTCGGTGCGGCCCGTGACGGGGACGTGCGCGGCTTGCGCGTCGGCGTCGTCCGGGAGCTCGGCGGCGAGGGCTACCAGCCCGGCGTCGAGGCGCGCTTCCGCGAGGCGGTGGGCCTCCTGGTCGAGCTGGGCGCCGACGTCGTCGAGGTCTCCTGCCCGCACTTCGACTACGCCTTGCCCGCCTACTACCTGATCGCGCCGAGCGAGGCCTCCTCCAACCTGGCCCGCTTCGACGGCATGCGCTACGGGCTCCGGGTCGGCGACGACGGCACGGCCAGCGCCGAGGAGGTCATGACGCTGACCCGCGGCCGGGGCTTCGGCGCCGAGGTCAAGCGACGGATCATGCTGGGCACCTACGCGCTGTCCAGCGGCTACTACGACGCCTACTACGGCCAGGCGCAGAAGGTCCGCACGCTCATCGCGCGGGATTTCGAGCGTGCCTTCGCCGACGTCGACGTCCTGGTCTCGCCGACGACCCCGACGACGGCCTTCCCCATCGGGGAGCGGGCCGACGACCCCCTGGCCATGTACAAGGCCGACCTGTGCACGATCCCGGCCAACCTCGCCGGCAACGCGGCGGCGTCCTTCCCGTGCGGCCTGGCCGACGAGGACGGCCTGCCGGTCGGCCTGCACGTCATGGCCCCCGTCCTCGCCGACGACCGCCTCTACCGGGTGGGGGCCGCCGTGGAGGCGGCACTCACCGACCGGTGGGGCGGCCCGCTGCTGTCCCGCGCCCCCGACCTGGAGGTCGTCCGATGAACCCGCAGACCCTGCGCGGCCTGGGCCGCCTGGCCGGGCAGGCCTTCGCCGCCGTCACGGTCTTCCGCGCCGTGCACCACGCCCGCCGCGACGGCGACAAGCTGCAGCTCCTCGACGCCGTCGTCAACGCGCTGGCCATCGCCACCACCATCGCGATCCTCGTCCGCGAGCTGCGCGAGCGACGCCTCGACGCCGGCGGGGTCGAACGCGCCGTCGACGAGGTCGCCCCGTGACGACGGGGACGCTCGCCCTCCCCTCGTACGAGGAGGCGGTCGCGGCCTTCGATCCCGTCATGGGTCTCGAGGTGCACGTCGAGCTGGGCACGGCCTCGAAGATGTTCTGCGGGTGTGCCACCGGCTTCGGGGCGGAGCCCAACTCGCAGGTGTGCCCGACCTGCCTGGGCCTGCCGGGTTCGCTGCCTGTGGTCAACCGCGTGGCCGTCGAGTCCGCGATCCGGATCGGGCTGGCGCTCAACTGCCGCATCGCCGAGTGGTGCCGTTTCGCCCGTAAGAACTACTTCTACCCGGACATGCCAAAGAATTTCCAGGTGTCGCAGTACGACGAGCCCATCGCGTACGACGGGTGGCTGGAGATCGAGCACGTCGGAGCGACGTACCGGGTCGGCATCGAGCGGGCGCACATGGAGGAGGACACGGGGAAGTCCCTGCACGTGGGCGGCTCGACCGGCCGCATCCACGGCGCCGACTACTCGCTGGTCGACTACAACCGCGCCGGGATCCCGCTCATCGAGATCGTCAGTCGTCCGGTCGAGGTGCCCGCCGCCGTGGCGCCGGCCGTGGCCCGGGCCTACGTCGCCCAACTGCGCGACCTCGTGCTGGCCCTCGGGGTTTCCGAGGCGCGGATGGAGCAGGGCCAGATGCGCTGCGACGCCAACGTGTCGCTCAAGCCCGCCGGGTCCACCGTGCTGGGCACGCGTACGGAGACGAAGAACGTCAACTCGCTGCGGTCGGTCGAGCGTGCGGTCACGTACGAGATCCGTCGCCAGGCGGCGCTGCTGGATGCGGGGGAGAGGGTCCGCCAGGAGACCCGGCACTGGCACGAGGACACCGGGGTGACCACGCCCGGGCGGTCCAAGGAGGAGGCCGAGGACTACCGCTACTTCCCGGAGCCGGACCTGGTCCCGTTGGCGCCGCCCCCGGAGTGGGTCGAAGCGCTGCGGGCGACCCTGCCCGAGCCCCCGGCGGAGCACCGTCGGCGGCTGCAGGCCGAGTGGGGCTACTCCGACCTGGAGATGCGCGACGTCGTCAACGCCGGAGCGCTCCGCCTGATCGAGGAGACCGTCGCGGCTGGTGCGTCGCCGGCCGCCGCCAGGAAGTGGTGGCTCGGCGAGGTGGCCCGACGGGCCAACGAGGCGGGGCACGGGCTGGAGGACGCCCCGATCACGGCCGCCGAGGTCGCGCGGGTCGACGTCCTGGTCACCGAGGGGATGCTCAACGACAAGCTGGCCCGCCAGGTCGTGGAGGCGGTGCTCGCGGGTGAGGGATCGCCGGACGAGGTCGTCGCGGCACGCGGGTTCGCCGTCGTGTCCGACGACTCGGCCCTCGGGGCGGCCGTCGATCAGGCGATCGCCGGCAACCCGGAGGTTGCGCAGAAGATCCGCGACGGCAAGGTGGCCGCGGCGGGCGCCCTGGTCGGGGCGGTCATGAAGGCCACGCGTGGCCAGGCCGACGCGGGCCGGGCCAGAGAGCTGATCCTGGAGCGCCTCGGCGCCTCGTAGCCCGGGTGGCGGTTGCGCATCAGCGCTCCCGCAGCTCGATGTCGCCCGACCCGGTCCGGGCGACGATGCGGTGGTCGGAGTCCGGGTCGGTGGCCACCTGGATGTCCTCCTCCCCGCTGCCGGTCTCGACGTCCACGGCGTAGGGCGTGTCGCCCGGCAGCACGATCAGCACGTTGCCGGACCCCGTCTCGGCGGCCAGCTCGTCGGGCTCGTCTTCCGCCATGACCTCGATGCTGCCCGAGCCGGTGCGCAGAGTGCCGCCGCTGCGGCCCAGTCCGTCCACCTCGACGTCGCCCGACCCGGTCCGGAGCGTCAGCCGTCCGGATGCGCCGCTGACGACGACGTCGCCGGACCCGGTCTGCACCGCCACGTCACCGGTGACGCCGCCCAGCCGCACCTCGCCCGACCCCGTCTCCACCTGCGCGGCGACGTCGGGGGGTAGCTCGACCACCATGTTCCCCGAGCACTGGCTCAGGGGCAGCGCCACCCCGGAGCATTCCGTGCTCAGCGTGAGGGTCCCGCCGCTCTCGTCCGTCTCCAGGGTCACCCGGCGGGGCCAGGTCTGCCTCGCCTCCAGCCGTACCGACACGTCCTCACGGTCGGTCGCCACGAGGTCCACGTCGCCGGATCCGGTGGTCACCACCACCGTGCCAGCCGCCGGGAGCACCTCGGTGATGGTGCGCTCCCCGCCGACGGCCCGCAGGAGGCCCAGGCCGCCGACCACCACGAGCACCACGCTGATCGCCACGGCGATGCCGCGGTCCCGCCCCGTCGCCACGTCCCGAGGGTAGGCCTCAGTCGGGCACCCATCACCAGGCTGGTGGTGCCACCACCAGGCGCCGACGCCTCGTGATCCCCCCACGAGGGTGGTGAACGTGGTCATTCGGGGCCAAGGCGGGTCTACTCCGGGGCGAGGGTGACGCGCAGGATGCGGTCGTCGCCCTGCTGCGGGTCGCCGCGGCCGTCGGTGTTGCTGGTGATCATCCACAGGCTGCCGTCGGGCGCCGGCTCGACGGTGCGCAACCGGCCGAACTGTCCCACCGCGGCCTCGTCGGGCTCGCCGGCCGTCCCGCCGGGCACCGGGACGCGCAGCAGCCGCTCGCCGGCGAGGGCGGCGAGGAAGACCGTGTCGCGCACCCAGGCGATGCCGCTCGGCGAGGCATCGCCGGTCGGGTTCCAGACCGCGACCGGCTCCACGAACCGCCCGCCGCCGTCGCCGGGCCCCTCGACCTCCGGCCAGCCGTAGTTGGCGCCCGGCTCGATCAGGTTGAGCTCGTCGTACGTCTTCTGGCCGAACTCCCCGGCCCAGAGCCGGCCCTCGTCGTCGAAGGCCAGGCCCTGGACGTTTCGGTGCCCGAGGGACCACACCGGCGAGCCGGGGAACGGGTTGTCCGCCGGGATCCCGCCGTCCGGCTCCAGCCGGAGGATCTTGCCCGCGGGGGAGTCGAGGGCCTGCGAGCGGGACGGTTCGCCGGCGTCGCCGGTGGCGATGTAGAGGCGGCCGTCGGGGCCGAAGGCGATGCGCCCGCCGTCGTGGTTGCGCGCCTTGGGGACACCCTCGAGCAGGACCTCCGGCGGCCCCACCGCCGAGCCGTCCCACGGCATCCGGACCAGCCGGTTGTCCGACGCGGCCGTGAAGTACGCGTAGACGTACCCGGGGTCCTCCGGGTCCGGGCCAACCTCCAGCCCCAACAGCCCGCCCTCGCCCCCCGGCACGACGCCGGGGACGCCCCCCACCTCGGTGACCGCACCGGCCGCCGTGACCCGGACGACCCGGGCCGTGTCGCGCTCGGAGACCAGGGCCGACCCGTCGGGGAGGAAGGCCAGACCCCAGGGCGAGCTCAACCCCGTCGCCAGGTCGCTGAAGCCGGCCGGCACCACCGGCCCGGGCTCCACGGTCGGGGTCGGGCTCGGCGAGGGGGTCGCCTCCTCCGTCGTGGGCTCGGCCGTAGGCGACGGCTCGACCTCCGTGGTGGCCGGTGGCTCGCTCGGCAGGCTGCCCTGGTCGCCGGTGCCGCAGGCCGCGAGCAGGGCGATGGTTGCGGCGACAGCGATGGCGACGACGCCCCTGCACAGGGGCATCATGCGACCACCCGCGCGACACCGGCCCGGCCGGCCAGGGCGATGAGGTGGTCGTGCACGCCGGCCGGGTGCTCGAGCGGCAGGAAGTGCGAGCCGGGGAGCACGTCCACGTGGGCGTCCGGGGTGCGCCGCGCGGCCGCGGTCACCGACTCCGGCGACGTGAGCAGGTCCCACCGGCCGGCCAGGTAGGTCACCGGTACGCGGACCTCGGACAGCTCGACGGGAGCGTGGTCACGCGCTGCCAAGGCCAGCCGCGCGTACCAGCGGACGTCGACCTGCAGGAAGTCGCGCACCGCCCGCTCGGTGAAGTCCGGGTTCGCCCGGGGGAGCATGAAGCCGCTGTGCCGGACCACGCGCGGGACCACCGACCAGCGGCCGAGGACCGAGGCCACGGGTGACAGCGCCGGCCCCGCGGCGTGCAGCCCGCGGGCGAGTGCGGCGGCGACGGGGTCCCGCCAGCGACCGGGCACGGGCGGCAGCATCGCCGCGAAGCTCTCGCCCGGCACGCCCGCGACCGCCAGCAGTCCCGCGACCCGGTCGGGGTGGCGCATCAACAGCTCGGCCGCCACCGTCACCCCCATCGACCAGGCCGCCACGAGGGCGCGGTCGGTCTCCAGCTCGTCGAGCAGGGCGACGGCGTCGTCGACGTGGTCGCGCACGGTCACGCGCGACGGGTCCGCCGGGCGCTCCGACCCGCCCGTGCCACGGTGCCACCAGGTCGCGGCCGCGAACCCGCAGGCCGGGTCGTGCAGCGCCGGCCACGCCCAGGGGTTGGTCCCCAACCCGTTGCACACCAGCAACGGGGGACCGTCGGCGTCGTTGGTCCAGGCCCGGACCCGGGTGCCGTCAGGTGCCGTCACGCTGAACCTGGCCATGCCGGGCATCGTGCCACGAGTCGTCCCAGGGGGCCGCCGGTAGTGTCGCGACCGTGCCCGACCGCCGTACCGTGCTCGTCCCGTACCCGCCGGAGGGAGTCCTCGCAGGGTTGTCCGACACGCTCGAC
>DASTQL010000177.1:0-23295 GCA_035761805.1 Jiangellales bacterium
CCCCAACGCCTGACCAGGCGTCCGTACGTCGTCGACCCCGACCCAGACCGGCCGGGGTCGACGTCGTCAGGGGGCTCAGGCCTCGGTGATCTCGACCCGGACCTGGGCGATGCGGGTCAGGACCTTGGCCCTCAGCTCGACGGGCGCGTGCTCGTCGCGACACGAGCGGGCCACCAGCTCCTTGACCACCCGCTCCAGGTCGAACTTGCGCAGGCAGGGCGCGCACTCGTGCAGGTGCTGCTCGATCTGGGAGGAGGTCAGGGTCCGGTCGCCGCTGCCGTCGATCTCGTCGTCGATGAAGACGTAGATCCGGTCCAGGACCTCGACGCAGTCGACCTCGTGCGGCCGTCCGCAGCTCATGCCTCTCCCTCCCCGCTCGCCACGGGCACGAGGCCACGCTGGCGGGCGTAGTCCTCGAGCAGCTCGCGGAGCTGCCGTCGACCGCGGTGCAGCCGGGACATGACGGTCCCGATCGGAGTCCCCATGATCTCGGCGATCTCCTTGTACGCGAAGCCCTCGACATCGGCGAGGTAGACCGCGATCCGGAAGTCCTCGGGGATCTGCTGGAGGGCGTCCTTGACGTCGGAGTCCGGCAGACGCTCGAGGGCCTCCGCCTCGGCGGACTTCAGGCCGGAGGAGGTGTGCGCCTCCGCCCGCGCCATCTGCCAGTCCTCGACCTCCTCGGAGGCCGACTGCTGGGGCTGGCGCTGCGCCTTGCGGTAGGAGTTGATGAAGGTGTTGGTGAGGATCCGGTACAGCCAGGCCTTGAGGTTGGTGCCCTCGCGGAACTGGTGGAAGGAGGCGAATGCCTTGGCGAAGGTCTCCTGGACGAGGTCCTCGGCGTCGGTGGGGTTGCGGGTCATCCGCAGCGCCGCGGAGTAGAGCTGGTCCAGGTATGGCAGCGCGTCGCGCTGGAAGCGCTCGGCACGCTGCTCTGGGGTTTCCTCCGCACTCATCGCCCGCGAGGATAGCCGTGCCCCGCCCTCGTCGCGTCCCGGCGTCCACGCCGGCCAACCGAGGACCTCGGCACCGACCGGTCGCCTGGCGTCACGCTGTGCGAGCACGGTGGGGGCCTCCTCGGGTCGTCCGGCCGGTCCGGGAGGGGGAACGTCGGCATGTGCGCCGGTCATTCCCGGAGGTCACGCATCCAGGCGGCGACCTGGTCGACGAGCACCTCGAGCGCCTCCGACCGGCTCAGCGGCGCCGACCGCGGCACCGCGAACGAGTGGTCGGCCGCCGGCACCGTGGCCACCTGGTAGGGACCGGGCGGGAACTCGTGGGGCCGCCCGAAGGCATCCCGCTCCCCCTGCACCACGAGCACAGGCACACGCGGCCGCTCCAGCTCGCCGAGCCGCGACCGCTCGGGACGCCCCGGCGGGTGGAGGGGGAAGGCCAGGGCCAGCACCGCCGCCGCACCCACGTCCCGTGCGGTCCGGCAGGCGACCCGGGCCCCGGCGCTGCGCCCGCCCACGACCAGCAGTCCTTCGGTGTCCACCTGGGGCAGGGTCGCCCGCCAGGCCTCGTCGAGCACCGAGGGTGCTGGGGCCAGCCGTCGGTCGGCCACGCGCCACGGCTGCTCCACCCGGACCACCGTGGTGCCCGTCCGCGGCGGCAGGACCTGGGCCAGGGCCATGAGGTCGACGGCGCTGGCCCCGGCCCCCGCCCCGTGCCCGAGGACGAGGGTGCGCCGGGGCCGGACGGCAGCGTCGACCAGGAGCCGAGCGGGGCCGAGCGGGGTCGGCACCAACCGCTGCTCGGTCACGGAGAGCAACGCTAACCCCGGCCGGGCTAGAAGAGGGCCGCATCCCCAGCTGGCTGGTCCGGAGCCAACGGCCGCACCAGCTCGGGCCCGTTGGCCCGGACGTCGTTGACGAGCGGGGCGACCGGGTAGGCCTCCAGCCGGCCCGGGACCGCCGGCACGAGGAGCGCCCGCAGGTCGCCCGGGTCCTCCCCCGCGCCGGGGTCCAGCCAGCGCTCCCAGTGGTCCCGATCCACCGTGAGGGGCATGCGGTCGTGGATCCGGCCCAGGGAGTCCTCGGCGGTCGTCGTCAGCACCGTGCTCGACCACACGAACGCACCCGGGTCGTCGTCGCCAGCCACCGCGGGGTCACGCCAGATCTCGTAGAGTCCGGCTATCGCGAGCACGCCGCCGTCGCGCGGCCGGATGAAGAACGGCTGCTTGCGCCCGCGCACCTCGCCGTACCACTCGTAGTAGCCGTCGGCGGGGAGCAGGCAGCGCCGGACGGCGAAGGCCCGGCGGAAGGCCGGCTTCTCGTGGACGCTCTCGACCCGGGCGTTGATCAGCCGGCTGCCGATCCGCACGTCCTTCGCCCACGAGGGGACGAGCCCCCACCGGACGACCGAGAGACGGCGCTGCAGGTCACCGGTGTCGCGGTTGCGGCGCACCAGCACGGCGGGCACGGGTTTGGTCGGCGCGACGTTCCAGTCCGGCTCCAGCTGCTCGCGCAGGTCGATGCGGTCGACCTCGAACTCCTCGGCGAGGTCGTCCGGTCCGCGGCTGGCTGCGTACCTCCCGCACATCCCGGCCAGCCTGCCACGCCGCACCGACAGCGGCCGGCGCGGTTGGGGGTTGACAGGCGGCGGGACGTGGTAATCAAGTCCACATGAGCCTGGTCCGACTGCTCGCCCGCCCGATGCTCGCCTCCGTCTTCGTGGTCGAGGGGGCCCGGGCGCTGCGTGACCCCGATGCCCTCGCCGCCCGCGCCAAGCCGGTGGCCGACCGCTTGGCGCCGGTGCTCGAGCGCTACGTGCCGCAGGCGCCCACCGAGGCGCGCTCACTCGTCCGGGTCAACGGCGCCGTCCAGCTCGGGGCCGGACTCGCGCTTGCCACCGGACGCCTCCCCCGGCTGGCTGCGCTTGTGCTCGCCGCCTCCGAGGCGGCCAGCACGCTGTCCGAGCACCGGTTCTGGGAGGCCGATGACAAGGAGGAACGACACCGCCAGCGCCGTGAGTTCCTTGCCGGTGTCGCGCTCTGCGGTGGCCTGCTGATCGCGGCCGTGGACACCGAGGGCCGGCCGGGGCTCCCGTGGCGGGCCCGGAGGGCCGCCAAGGACGCCCGCCGCGCCGCCCGGACCGCCCGGCGCGAGGCGCGGCTGGCAACTCGGACCGCCAAGGCCGAAGTGAGCCGGCAGGCCGCCGCGCTGGTGCACTGACGCGCGGGGCGCCCCGTACCCTCGGCCGGGTGAGTCGACAGCTGTGGCCCGCACCGACGGCTCGCGGGCCGGTGTGCGCCGAGGTGGCCCTGCCCGGCTCCAAGTCGGTGACCAACCGTGCCCTGGTCCTGGCGGCGCTCGGCGACGGCCCGTCCCGGGTCCGCGCCCCGCTCCGCGCCCGTGACACCGTCCTGATGGCCACGGCCCTGACGGCCCTCGGCGTCGACGTGGCCGACGACGGTACGGACTGGGTGGTGAGGCCGGCGGTCCTGAAGGGACCCGCCTCGGTGGACTGCGGGCTCGCCGGCACGGTGATGCGCTTCGTGCCTCCCGTGGCCGCCCTCGCGACCGGGCCGGTCCGCCTGGACGGCGACCCCCGGGCGCGGGAGCGCCCGATGGGCGCCCTGGTCGCCGCGCTGCGCCGTCTGGGCGCCTCCGTGGACGACGAGGGTCGCGGCTCGCTCCCCCTGACGGTCCACGGCACCGGCGCACTCGAGGGCGGTGCGGTGACCGTGGACTCCTCCTCGTCCAGCCAGTTCGTGTCGGCCCTGCTGCTCGCGGGTGCCCGCTTCCGTCGGGGCGTCGAGGTCCGGCACGCCGGCCGGCCCGTTCCCTCCGCCCCGCACCTGGCCCTGACCGTGCAGATGCTGCGGGACCGTGGAGTGGAGGTCGACGACGCGGAAGCGAACCGTTGGGTCGTCCGCCCGGGCCCGGTGCGGGCGCGGGACATGGACGTCGAGCCCGACCTGTCCAACGCTGCACCCTTCCTCGCCGCAGCGTTGGTCACGGGTGGCGTGGTGCGCGTGCCGGGGTGGCCGGCCAGCACGTCGCAGGCGGGCGACGCCTTGCGCCGGCTGCTCCCGAGACTGGGCGCCCGCTGCCGCCTGGACGAGCGCGGGCTCACCGTCGAGGGCACCGGGCGGGTCCTGGGTGCCGATCTCGACCTGCGTGACGTGGGCGAGCTCACGCCCGTCCTCCTCGCGGTCGCCGCGCTCGCGGACGGCCCCTCCCGGCTGCGCGGCATCGCCCACCTGCGCGGCCACGAGACCGATCGCCTGGCGGCGCTGGCCCGCGAGGTGGTCGCACTCGGGGGTGAGGTGGTCGAGACGCCGGACGGCCTCGCCGTCGCCCCCCGACCGCTGCACGGGGCCACCTTCCACACCTACGCAGACCACCGGATGGCCCAGGCGGGAGCGGTCCTGGGACTGGCGGTGCCTGGCGTCCTGGTCGAGGACGTCGCGACCACGGGCAAGACGATGCCCGACTTCGTGGGCCTGTGGCAGGCGATGCTCGCCGGGGGCGCGGCGGCATGACCCGCCGGGGAGGCGCACGCCACCTGGACGAGTCCGACGTCCGCGTGCGCCCCGGCCGCGGGACCCGTCCCCGCTCCAAGCAGCGACCTCGCCACGACGACGCCGTCACCGGGACCGTGCTCACCATCGACCGCGGCCGTTACAGCTGCCGCGTCGAGGAGGACGGTCCACCGCGTCAGGTCTCCGCGATGAAGGCGAGGGAGCTCGGCCGCCAGGGCGTCGTCGTCGGCGACCGGGTGTCCCTCGTCGGAGACGTGAGCGGGGACCCGGGGAGCCTGGCGAGAGTGGTGCGGGTCGCCTCCCGGAGCACCCTCCTGCGCCGGACCGCGGACGACGACGACCCGGTCGAGCGGGCCATCGTCGCCAACGCCGACCAGCTCGTCGTGGTCACGGCGCTGGCAGACCCAGAGCCACGCCCGCGGCTGGTAGACCGCTGCCTCGTAGCCGCCTTCGACGCCGGGCTCGACCCTCTCCTCTGCCTCACCAAGGCCGACCTGCGGCCGCTCGAGGACCTGCTGGGGATGTACGCCCCGCTGGGGGTGCCATGGGTGGTGGCGGGAATCGGCCGGGACCTTACCCCGCTGCAGCGGCACCTGGCCGGCCGGACGAGCGTCCTCGTCGGGCACTCGGGAGTCGGCAAGTCCACGCTCGTGAACGCCCTCGTCCCCGGAGCCGACCGGGCGACCGGTTCGGTCAACGTGGTCACCGGCCGGGGCCGGCACACCTCGAGCAGCGCGGTGGCCCTCCAGCTCCCCGGTGGAGGCTGGGTCATCGACACCCCGGGCATCCGCTCGTTCGGGCTCGCCCATGTACGGCCGGAGCACCTGATCACGGCCTTCCCCGACCTCGACGCCGTGACGGCCGACTGCCCGCGCGGCTGCACCCACGGCGACGGTGAGCCGGAGTGTGCGCTCGACGAGGCGGTGGCGGCCGGCACCCTGGACCCGGCCCGGGTCGCGTCGTACCGTCGGCTGCTCGCCAGCCGGGACCGCCAGCGCGGCGACTGACCCGGCCGCGGTCAACCGTCCCGAGTGCCTCCCGCTGGGGGGTGATGATGCTGGAGGGGACCCCAGCCGTCCATGGGCCGGGAGCTGCAGGAGCCGGTCCGGCGCGGGCCGGTCCACCGCGGATCCGCGGGACCGCGTCTGGCGCGGACGGGCAGCGACCTCCTACCATCTGCCGGATGCGCCGCGATCAGCCGGCCCCAGCCAGGTAGGTGGAGCATGCCGGTCCGGTCACCAGGACACGAGCCCACGCGGACCCCGCGTCCCGGGGGTCGGGTCCATGTGGTCGGCTCGGGACCCGTCGGCCTCTTCCTCACGGCGCTCCTCCAATCGATCGACGGCCAGGCGGTCCGCCTCTACGAGCGGCGACCCGAGTTCACCCGGACTCGGATGGTGTCGCTCGCCCCATATCTCGTCGCGGACTCGATCGAGAGCTACGAGGCCGATCCGATCGACGGAGAGAACGTCGAGGCCATCTTCGACTCGACCGAGCTCGAGACCAGACTGGCGTACCGCCGCACCGTCGCCCCGGACCTGATGTCCCTGTTGCGAGACTGGACGCGCGGGTTCGTGCCCCTGAACACGATCGAGCGATCGCTCAGCGAGCTGATCGACGCCCGCCGCACCGGGACCGTGGAACGTATCGCCGGCGCCGTCTCTGCCGAGCAGGCGATCGCGATGGTGGAGCCCGATGACACCCTCGTCGACTGCACCGGCAGCCGGTCGATCCTGCGCGACACCCTGATCCCGGGTTCGGACGAGTCCGGGCGCGATCGGAACACGATGCGGGTCCGTCTCGAGAACGCCCTGGTCGTGACCTTCCTGTACAGCCGGCACTACGCCTGCAACGAGTACTGCAAGTACTACAAGAACCTGGAGAACGCCGAGTACAAGTTCATCCCCGCCGTCCACCGCACCTTCTATGACGGGTCGATCAGTCACGTGACGGGCATCATCGGCATCAGCCAGCACGAGTTCGAGGCAATGCCGCCGGCCTTCGACGGCGCGTGGCTTCGCGAGCACTTCCCGTCGGTAGCGGTGTCGATGGACCGATTCATCGACAAGATCCGGGCCGAGACCCACGGCGAGCTCGTGGGTGATCTGGAGATCGTGCGGATCCCGCTGTACCTGTACGGGGCCCGGAACGTCACGAGCCGGGAATGGCGCGCGTCAGGTGCCGAACACCCGCTGGCCACCACGCCGGCCTTCCTCCTCGGGGACTCCGCGATCGGTTCGCCGTACTTCCAGTCGATCTCGCTGGGCTTTGAGTGCGCGTTCTTCCTGGCCGGTCACATCGGCAACCGAAACCTGTCGGTCGAGGAGATGCTCGATCGCTATGAGTCATTCATGTACCGGCAATGGCTGCGCGTCTACATGCGAACCCGAATGATCAAGCACAACAAGGACCTGCTCGAATCCGTCGACGACACGTTCGGCCTGCTGGCGAAGCTGCACATCTACTGATCACCCGGCCGACTCCCGCGGGCGCCGGTGACGGCCCTCATCGGTCAGAGGCTGCCGGGGTTCCAGACTGCGGTCGACCCGCTGTGGCCGGCGAGCACCGCAGCACCCGTGACGACGAGACCGGCCACGGCGGCCAGGGCGGCCACCACCCTCGTGACGCCGTCGGGCCCGCGCTGCCGCTGCAGCACGTACGTCGCGACCGCCAGGATCGCGAACGGGATCGAGGAGAGCAAGGTCCACAGCCCGTAGCGCCCGTGCAGCTCGACCTGCTCCAGGACCGGGCCGCCGAGCTGCAGGCTGTCGGCCAGGTTGTCACCCGCCTCGCGGGCGACGAACGCTGTCACAGCACCGCCCAGGGCCCCGAGGGCGACCAACGAGGAGTACGGCGACAACCAGCGCGGCACGAGCGCCACGGCGACGGCACCCAGGGCCGACAGCGGGACCAGCACGACGACCGCGTGCACGACGAGGGGGTGCAGGGGCAGGCCCAGCACGGTCTCCGGCACGACGTCTCCTTCCAATGCGATCACTCTGGCACAGGCTGACGCAGGTTGCGGGCTGCGCCGCGCTAGGTTGCGCCCCGTGCCCCACGACGACGACCTACGCCTCGCCCACGTGCTCGCCGACGACGCCGACTCGCTCACCATGCAACGCTTCCGGGCGCTGGACCTCGCGGTCGAGACCAAGCCCGACGACACGCCGGTGACCGACGTCGATCGCGCGGTCGAGAACGCCGTCCGCCGGACCCTCTCGCGGGCACGGTCGCGGGACGCCGTCATCGGGGAGGAGTTCGGGGCCACGGGCCACGGCCCGCGTCGGTGGGTGATCGACCCGATCGACGGCACCAAGAGCTACCTGCGCGGGGTCCCGGTCTGGGCGACCCTCATCGGCCTGATGGTGGAGGACGAGGTGGTGGCCGGCGTGGTGAGCGCACCCGCCCTCGGCCGGCGCTGGTGGGCGGCACGCGGCAGCGGCGCCTGGTGCGGGCGCTCGCTCACCAGTGCGACGCGGTGCCGCGTGTCCGCCGTGGCGGGACTGCACCACGCGTCGCTGTCCTACTCGTCCCTGGGCGGGTGGGAGTCCGTCGGTCGCCTGGACCGCTTCCTGGAGCTCATCCGGACCTGCTGGCGATCCCGCGGGTACGGCGACTTCTGGTCGTACGTGCTGGTGGCCGAGGGTGCGGTCGACGTGGCGGCCGAGCCGGAGCTGGCGCTGCACGACATGGCGGCGGTCTCGGTCATCGTCGAGGAGGCCGGGGGGCGGTTCACCGACCTGGACGGCAAGGACGGGCCGCTCGGCGCCAACGCCCTGGCCAGCAACGGGCTGCTGCACGCCGAGGTGCTCGGCCTGTTGACCCCCTCGCCGAGGTAGCCGGATCGCCGTCGCAGCCGGGCCCAGCGGGCGAGTAGAGCCGGCGCGACGGAGACGGCCGCCAGGTCGAACCAGCCGTAGCCACCCGCGGCCCCGCTCGGCGGGTTGCCGATCGGGACCAGGCCGGTCGGGTCCCGCGGCTGCCACTCCCAGGTTCCCAGGGCGGTGCCGAGCAGCTCGAGGTACGAGACGACGACGAAGGCCCCGACGTAGAGGAGCGGCGCCCTGCCCTTGGCCAGGAAGCCGACCAGGCATGCGTACCAGAGGGCCCCCAGGACGTCGGTGCGCTCGGCCATGAGGCCGTGCACCGCCCAGGCGCCCCCGAGCACAACGGTTCCCACGACCAGCGGTCGCGCGAGCCGGCGCGCCAGGGGCGTGCGCCCGAGCCCCAGCGCTGCGAGGTAGACGAGGCCGTGGCCCGGAGGGACGTACCAGGGCACGTTGTCGAAGCGGTAGACGTAGACCTCGAGCAGCGGCGAGAAGGTGTACTCGACCGCCGTGGCGAAGGCGATGACGACCGCGGTCTGGACCCTGACCAGCCGCTCCTCGCGGCGCAGCACCAGGACGAGCCCCGCCCAGGTCAGCAAGCCGAGCACCCGCTGCTGGGGCAGCGACGCGCTGGTGTCAGCCAGCAGGACGACGGTGATCCAGCCGACGACCGCCGCAGCCATCGCGAGGTCCGCGGAGGACCACCGACCCACCACCAGGCTCATGGCGTCTTCACGAGGCGTCCGCGCCTGGTGATGGCACGACCCGGGTGGTGAACGTGGTCATTCGGGGCCCGCCGGCTGCCCGGGGCCCGGGGCCGAGGGAACGTGGTTGTAGCGGTCGTGGTCATGGGCGAGGTAGTTGCCCACCACGTTGGCCACGGCCACGATCGGGACGGCCACGACGGCACCGATGATGCCGGCGACGAGTGCCCCCACGGTCACGGCGATGACCACGCCGAGCGGGTGCAGGCGCACCATGCGCCCGAGCACGAACGGCTGGAAGATGTGACCCTCCAGCTGCTGGACGAGGAGGATGCCGCCGAGCACGAGCAGGGCGGTCACCAGCCCGTTGGTGACCAGCGCGACCAGGACGGCGATGGCCCCGGTGACGAGTGCTCCGACGAGGGGCACGAAGGCACCGAAGAAGACCAGGACGGCCAACGGGAGCGCGAGTGGCACGCCCAGGATCAGCAGCACGATCCCGATGAAGAAGGCGTCGAAGAACGCCACGAGCACCGTGCCCCGGATGTAGGCCGTGAGGGTGCGCCAGGCCAGCCGGCCCGCCCGGTCCCCGGTGTGCTCGGCGCTGCGCGGGAGCAGCCGCACGACCCAGCCCCAGATCCGCTCCCCGTCGTACAGGAAGAAGATCAGCGCGAAGAGGGTGAGCACGAGACCGGTGAGCACCTCGACCGCGATCGTGGCCGTCGAGAGGGCGCCGGACGTCAGCGCGTCCTGGTTCTCCTGGGCCGCCGAGGTGATGCGCTCGAGCCACTCGTCGTACTGGGCGTCGGTCAGGTTGAACGGCGGCCCGGCCAACCAGGTACGGATCTCCTGCAGGCCCTGGGTGACCTGTTCGCCGACCTCGGCGAACTGCTGGCCGATCTCGCCGCCGACGAAGAACAGGACACTGACGATGCCGGCCAGGAAGCCCAGGAACACAGTGGCGGCCGCGGGTCCTCGGCCCCATCCGAGACGCCGGAGCCGATTGGTGGCCGGCGAGAGCAGGGCCGCGATGAGCAGCGCGGCGGCGAGCGGGAAGACCATGAGACGCAGGCGCAGGGCAATCCAGCCGATGAGGGCCACCGCGGCCGCGACGGCCAGGAGCCGCCACGACCAGTCCGCCGCGGCTCTCATGGCCCAGGGCACCGGGTGATCGCGATCGGCGTCGTAGCTCGGCGGAGCCTGCTCGACCACGACCCGGACCGGCTCCGCCTCCGGGGGGGGCATGGCGGGTTCGTCGAGCATGGCCAGCTCGGACTCCGCCTCCGCCTCGAGCATGGCCCGACGGCGTTCCAGCCGCTCCCGCATGGCGGCCATGCGGCGGGACATCCGGCGCGGACGGGTCGACTCGGCCACGACGACACCCTGCCACAGCGCCTCAGGTGGCGACGTGTCCGACGGGCGGTCCCCGGTACCGGGACCGGGCCACCGCCGCGTACCGTCGTTCGGTCACCCCGAGGGAGCGCGACGACGGGAAGGGCGGCGTGGACGAGGTCGGTCGAGAGCAGGTGGTCGTCGACTCCCTGTACGGCCGGCTGGACGAGCTCCGCGCCCGGACCGTGGACCAGCTGGACCGGGTGCGCCGCTCCCGAGTGGGAGGCAACCCGCAGAACCGCTCTGAGCGAGACGCGATGGCCGCTCTCTACGAGGACCGGCTGGCGCGTCTCGGCTCCGCGGAGGAACGCCTCACCTTCGGCCGGCTCGACCTGACCGACGGTCGGACCCGGTACGTGGGCAGGGTCGGGCTCTCCGACGACGACCAGCGGCAGCTGCTCGTCGACTGGCGGGCCCGCGCCGCCGAGGACTTCTACCGGGCCACGCCGGCGCAGCCGGGTGACGTCGTCCGGCGGCGGCACCTGACCCTACGAGGACGACACGTGCAGTCGGTGGAGGACGAGCTGCTGGACCTCGAGGCCGCCGAGCGGGACGGCGACCTCGCACTCAGCGGCGAGGGTGCCCTGATGGCCGCCCTGTGGGAGCGGCGCACCGGACGCATGCGCGACATCGTCGCGACGATCCAGGCCGAGCAGGACGAGGTCATCCGGGCACCGCTGGCAGGCGTGCTGGTGGTCCAGGGCGGTCCCGGGACGGGCAAGACGGCGGTGGCGCTGCACCGCGCCGCGTACCTGCTCTACACGCACCGGGACCGGATCGCCCGCAGCGGCGTCCTGGTCGTGGGCCCGAGCCGGGCGTTCCTGCGCTACATCGAGCAGGTGCTGCCGGCGCTCGGTGAGACGGGGGTCGTCATGCTCACCCCTGCCCAGCTCGTCCCGGGAGTGGAGGCCCGCGCGGACGACGAGCCGGCGGCCGCGGTGCTCAAGGGGGACCTGCGGATGGCCCAGGCGATGCGTCGCGCGGTAGCCGCGCGTCAGCGGGTGCCGCCGAGACCCGTCCCGCTGTCGGTCGACGGCGAGACGGTCCTGCTGGAGCCCCAGGTGGTGGCGGCGGCCCGCACCCGCGCTCGCCGGTCCCGCAGGCCGCACAACGCGGCGCGGGAGGCCTTCGTCCGCGAGGTGCTCACCGACCTCGCCGGACGGCTGGGTCACGCGAGGGGGCAGACGGTCGAGGACGACGACCTACCGGCCCTCGAAGCGGATCTGCGCGACTCCCCCGACGTCCGGCGCGAGGTCAACCTCTGCTGGATGCCGCTCACGCCGCAGCGCCTGCTGGCCGACCTGTGGGCCGAGCCCGAGCGCCTGGCCCACGCCGCCCCGTGGCTCGACGCCGACGACCGCGCCCCGCTCGCCCGGGACCGGGGATCGGCATGGACCACCGCCGACATCCCGCTTCTCGACGAGCTCGCGGAGCTGCTCGGCGAGTCGGAGGACGCCGACCGGGCGGAGCGCCGCCGGCGGGCCACCGAACGGGCGGCCGAGGTCCGCTATGCCCAGGGGGTCCTGGAGATCACCGGCGGCGCCGGCGGCTTCGTATCGGCGGAGGCGCTGACCGACCGCTTCACGGAGACCGGCCCCTTGCTCCCGGTCGCCGAACGGGCGGCCGCGGACCGGACCTGGACTTACGGCCACGTCGTCCTGGACGAAGCGCAGGAGCTCTCACCCATGGCCTGGCGGGCGATCGTGCGCCGGGTGCCGAGCAAGTCCATGACGGTCGTGGGCGACACTGCCCAGTCCGCCTCGCCGGCCGGGACCACGGACTGGGCCGAGGCCCTGGAACCCCACGTGCCGGGCCGGTGGCAGGTCGCCGAGCTGACGGTCAACTACCGGACGCCGGCCGAGGTGATGGACCTCGCCACAGCCGTCCTCGCCACCGCCGGTGAACCCGCGACCCCGCCGCGCGCCGTACGGTCGGGGGACGCACCGGTCCTGCTGCGGGTCGCCGAGACCGGGCCCGAGGTCGTCGCCGACACCGTACGGTCCGAGCTGGCGAGGCTCGACGACGGGCGGCTCGCCGTGGTCACGGCCCGCGGCCGCTCGGGCGAGCTGCGCGCGACCCTGGCGGCCCACCTGGCCGAGGGCATCGTCGCCGCGGACACCGACAGTGCGGGCGCGCCCGTCGTGGTCCTGGACGTCCAGGAGGTCAAGGGCCTGGAGTTCGACGTCGTGGTGCTCGTGGAACCCATGGACGTGCTTGAGGCCTCGCCCCGGGGTGCGCACGACCTCTATGTGGCTCTCACCCGCTGCACCCGACGGCTGATGGTCGTGCACGCGCGCCATCTGCCCCCCGGCATGGGGGACCCGGGGTGACGTCGCCCGGGCGGACGGCCTGGGAGTTCACGCGGCCCCACACCGTGCTGGCCACCTCCGCCACGGTCGTCACCCTCTGGGTCCTGCGCTGGGTGGGGTCCGCCGTAGACGCCGGGGCGGTCGCGGAGCTCGCCCTCGTCCTCGTGGTGTGCCTGGCCACCAACGTCTACATCACCGGGCTCAACCAGGTGCTCGACGTCGACATCGACCGGATCAACAAGCCGCACCTGCCGCTGCCCTCCGGGGCGCTCAGCCGCCGGGGCGGCCTGGCGGCGAGCCTGGCCTGCGGGGCCGTCGCCCTGGTCCTCGGCTGGTGGCTCTCCGTGCCCCTGGGTATCACGGTCACCATCGGGGTCGTCGTCGGCACCGCCTACTCCGTACCGCCGGTGCGGCTGAAGCGGTTCCCCGTCCCGGCCGCGCTGTCGATCCTCCTGGTACGGGGGGTGGTGCTCACCCTGGGTGTCTGGTGGCACCTCGCCGGTGGCTTCGGCCCGGTGCCTGCGGCGGTGGCCGTGCTGGCTGCGGCGGCCACGGTGTTCGGCCTCGTCGTGGCGGTCTTCAAGGACCTGCCCGACCGGGAGGGCGACGCGGCCTACGGGATCCGCACCTTCACCACCCAGGGCGACGCGGTCACCGTGCTGCGCGTCGCCACCGGGCTGCTGCTCGCCACCTACGCAGCGATCGCGGTGGCGGCCCCGTGGATCGAGGGGCTGCAGCCGGCGGTCCTGGCGGCCGGCGAGGTCCTGTGCGCGGTGGTCGTGCTGCGGTTGCGGGCGCGTACGGACGTGGGGGTACCGGTCTCGGTGGCGGGCGGGTATCAGCGGACGTGGCAGACCTTCTACCTGCACCACCTGACGGTCGCCGCGGCGGCGCTGGCCGCTGCCGGAGTCCCCGCCCTTGTCCCCCGCTGATCGTGGACGCTCGCCCTCCCGGTCCCCGCAGAGATCGGGGTTTCGCAGGTCGGCAGGCCGGATGATCATGCCGAACCCGGATCTATCCGGAACGCCGGGTTCGACGTCATCAGCGCAGGTGGATGCGAGGCGTGCGTGACGCAGTGGACTGGACGCCCCGGGTTACAGCGAAGGCCGCCACCGCGCAGGCCGCGACCAGTCCGGCCGCCACCGGCTGGTAGCTGCCCGTCCACGTCCGAACGGCAGCGGCAGCCAGCGGGCCGACCGCCCGCGCGGCCGTCAGGGCGACCCCGAGCAGCGCCGACAACGTCGCGTACGAGACGGTGCCGAAGGCCTCGGCGAGCATGGCCGGCTTCGCGATGGTGCCGACGCCGAAACCGATGCCGAAGAGCAGCACGAAAGCGACGGCACCGGGGAGCGTGCCGCCGGCGAGCAGCAGCACCACCCCGCCGAGCGCCTGCGCACCGAACGCGACCGCGACGACGTGCCCCGTCGGCCGGCCCCGGGCTGCCAGGGTGACCAGCAACCGGCCCGCGACCGACATCGCTCCAAGACACCCAGCGGCCGCGGCCGCCACCATCGCCGGGTGCCCGAGCTCGCGCAGGAGGGACACCAGGTGGACGGCGACCACGACGACGGCCAAGGCGTTGGCCGTGAACGCCAGGGTCAGCAGGCGGAACCGCCGGTCGACGGCCGCCCACGCGATCGTCCGGCCCAGCCGGTCACCAGGGCCGGCCACCGGCTGCGGTGACGGAGGCGACGACGCACCGTCCGGATGGAGCCCGAGGTCGGCCGGGTCGCGCCGCAGCACCAACGCGTGCGGGAGCACGGTCGTGACGGCGAGGACGAGCGCGAGGAGCAGCAACGCATCGCGCCACCCGACGGCGCGGATCAGGGCCTGGGAGAGCGGCAGGAAGACCGTGGACGCGAAGCCGGCCACCACGGTCACCGTCAGCAGGGCTCGCGCCCGGTCGGCGGCGAACCACCGCACGACGACGGCGAAGGCCGGCTCGTAGAGGACGGCGGCCGACACCAGCCCGATGCCGGCGAAGACCAGGTAGAGGCCGGTCACCGTCTGCACGCGGGACCAGGCGACCACCATCAGGACCGCGAGCACGGACCCGGCGGTCATCAGGCCGCGCGCGCCGCGCCGGTCGAGCCACCGCCCGACCGGCACGGCCGCCACGCCGGCCACCAGGACTGCCAGCGACCACGCGCCGGCCATGGTCGCCGGCGACATGCCCAGCTCCGCCCTCATCGGCACCTGCACGACCGCGAAGGAGTAGTAGAGGACGCCCCAGGACACCGTCTCCGTGACCGCCAGGACGCCGACCATCCGCCACCCGTGGAAGGCGGGAGCCCTCCTCACGAGCAGCAGGCGCCGACCACGGCGTGGCCGGCCACCGACTCCACACCTGCCGCGGGCGATCCCTCTCCGCGAGTCAGGTCCACTGAGCACACCCCAGTCTCGGGGAGCACCAGGCGTACCTCGTCGGCGGCCTCGAGGTCGCCGGCGATCGCGGCGGCCACGGACCGCACCTGCTCGTTCCCGGTGGTGACCAGGAAGGTCGGGGCCCGGCCGTACGACTTCATGCCGACCAGGTAGAGGCCCGGCTCGGGCTGGGCCAGCTCGCGGTGCCCGTGCGGCTGGACGGAGCCACAGGAGTGGAAGGCGGGGTCGATGAGCGGTGCCAGGGCGACGGGGGACTCCAGGCCCGGGTCCAGGTCCACGCGGACCTCCCCGAGGATCGCCAGGTCGGGCCGGAACCCGGTGGCCGCCACGACGGTGTGCACACCCGCGACGACCCGCTCCCCGTCCGGCGTGGCGCCGACCACGTCGACCGACTCTCCGTCCGCCGCGACCCTGAGCTCGGTGGTCGAGAAGCCGGTGACCTGCTCGACACCCCGACCCCGGACGGCGGCGCGCAGGTCGGTGCCCAGCCGGCCCCGGGCGGGGAGTTGGTCGGCCTGACCCCCTCCGTACACGCGGGCGGCGTCGGACCGGCGGATCGCCCACACGACCTCGGTCCCGGGTACCTCCTCGGCCAGCCGGGTGAGGTCGAGCAGCGTGTTGGCCGCGGAGTGGCCGCTGCCGACGACGAGCGTCCGCCGCCCGGCGAAGCGCTCCCGGTCGCGGCCGAGGACGTCCGGGAGCGGGCTCACGACGAGGCCGGCCGCCACGGCCTCCTCCTCGCCGCGCGCCGGCAGACCCGACACGCCCAGCGGGTTGGGGTGTCCCCAGGTCCCGGACGCGTCGACCACGGCCCGAGCCGTGATCTCCGAGACCTCGCCGTCCTGGTCGCGCACCCGCACCACGAACGGCGCCTGCTCGCGCCCGCTGCTGCGAGCTTTGTCCATGCCGAGCCGGCTCACCGCGACCACGCGCGTGCCCGTCCGTACGTGGGGGTGCAGTGCCGCAGCCAGCGGCTCGAGGTAGCGGTCGACGATCTCGCCGCCGGTTGGCGGGTCGTCGCCGTCGGGCCGCACCCAGCCGGTGGGGGCGAGGAGCTTCTCCGCCGCGCCGTCGACCAGGTAGCGCCAGGGGGTGAACGTCCGCACGTGGGCCCAGTCCCGGATCGCGGCACCGACCCGCTCCCCGGCCTCCATGACGAGGGGGGTGAGGCCGTACGAGAGGAGGTGCGCGGCCGCCGCGAGGCCGACGGGTCCGGCGCCGACGACGACCACGGGGAGGTCGGTGTCGGCGCGCGCGGGTACGGGCACGGGCGGTATCAGCCGCTGCGAGGTCGTGGTCACGCTGGGCACCCTTCGTGAATATCGACGGATGTCGATGTGCTCGGTCGGAGCGAGAGTGCCTCAGACATCGACAGTTGTCAATGATTGACGCCTGTCGATATATCGGTCATGATGGTCCGCGTGGCTCGCGCTCTCCCGGTGATCCAGTCGCCCCAGGCCGTCGACGCCTGCTGCGACCCACTGGCAGTCGCCCCGCTGGGCACCGCCCAGGCGCGGGAGCTCGCCTTCCGCCTCAAGGCCGTCGCGGACCCGGCACGGCTGCGCCTGCTGTCGCTGCTGATGGCGAGCGAGGGCCGAGAGGCGTGCACCTGCGACCTCACGGCGCCGTTGGGGCTGTCCCAGCCGACGGTCAGCCACCACCTCAAGCGATTGGCGGAGGCCGGCCTGGTGGTCGGCGAGCGCCGGGGCGTGTGGACCTACTACCGCGTGGTCCCCGAGGCCCTGCAGGGGCTGGCCGAGGTGCTCCTCCCCCAGCCCTGACAGCCGCCCGCCCGAGACACGCAGAGTTCGGGCTTCGGCAGGCTCAAGCGGCCGACAAAGCCTGCCGAACCCCGAACTCAGCCGAACCGTCCCCGGCAACAGCCCTGTCCCGCGACTCGAGGCGGGGATAACGTCGCAGGCATGACGGGCGCGAGCCGACGCCCTCCGACGACGCTGGGCGACGTCCTCGCCGCCCGCCGCCGTCGACGGCTGGTCGGCCGCTCCGCGGAGATCGAGCTCGTACGCGCGGCCGTGGACGACGCCGGGGACAGCCCGCTGTCGGTGCTCCACCTCCACGGGCCCGGCGGGGTCGGCAAGACGACCCTGCTCGACGCCTTCGCGGACGTGGGCGTCGAGGCCGGCGCCACGGTCGTACGCCTGGACGGGCGAGACGTCGACCCGTCGCCGGTCGGCGTGGCCGAAGCGCTGGACGCCCTCCTCGACGTCCCCGCCGGGGACGGTCCGATCAGCCTCCTCGGGGGTGGTGCCCGGCTGGTCCTGCTGGTCGACAGCTACGAACGCCTGGCGCCGCTGGACGACTGGTTCCGTACGCGGTTCCTGCCGCGCCTACCCGCGTCAACCCTGACCGTGCTCGCCGGGAGGGACCGCCCGAGCCCCGCGTGGCGGGCCGAGTCGGGCTGGGGCGACCTGATGCGCCAGGTCTCCCTACGCAACCTCGACCCGGACGCGAGCCGGCGCCTCCTCGAGCAGGCGGGGGTCGAGCCGGAGCTGCACGACCGCATCCTCCGGGTCACCCACGGGCACCCCCTGGCGCTCGCGCTGGTCGCCGACGTCGTGACCGGTGGAGGTGACGCCTCGACCGACGACCTCCCGCTGGACGTGGTGCAGGCGCTGTTGCCACGCTTCGTCGAGACGGTGCCGGATGCGCGGCACCGGCATGCCCTGGAGGTGTGTGCGGTCGCCCGCTCGACCGACGAGGCCCTCCTCCGGTACGTGCTGGAGGGCGAGGACGTCCACGACGTCTTCGCATGGTTGCGCGAGCTGTCCTTCATCGACGCCGCGCCGGACGGCCTGTACCCGCACGACCTGGCTCGCGACGTCCTCGACGCCGACCTGCGCTGGCGCGATCCCGCCGGCTACCGCCAGGTGTTCGACAAGGTCCGGCGGCACAGCCTTGCCCGCCTCCGTGAGAGCACCGGTCGGAGTCAGCAACGGGCGATCTTCGACCTGAAGTTCCTGTTCCGAGGGGCTCGGATCGCCAGCTCACCGGTGGACTGGAGCTCGTGGGGCACGTACTACCCGGACCGGGTCGACGGGGCGGACCACGAGGCGGTTCTCGACCTGGTCTCGAGGTGGGAGGGCGAGGAGTCCGCCGGCATCGCCCGCCGCTGGCTCGACCGGCAGCCGGACGGGTTCTTCGTCGTCCGGCACCACGACGGCCGGCTCATGGGTGTGCTGGCGACGGTCGACCTGAGCCGGGCGTCCCCGAGCGATCTCGCCGCCGACCCGGGGGCCCGAGCCGCCTGGGAGTACGCGCAACGGTGCGCGCCGCCGAGACCGGGCGAGGTCGTCAGCCAGTGCCGCTTCCTGCTCGACCGAGAGGCCTACCAGAGCCCCTCGCCGACGATGAACGCCGCACCCGTCCTCACGCTGCAGCGACAGCTCGCCACGCCCGGCCTGGCCTGGGACTTCTTGACCCTCGCCGAGCCGGAGCGCTGGGACGCGTACTTCCGGGCCGCCGACATTCCACGCGCTACGGGCGCGGACTTCACGGTCGGCGGGCGCCGGTACGGGTTGTTCGCCCATGACTTCCGCCAGGTCCCCATCTAGGCGTGGACGGAGCTCTGGGCGGAGCGCGCGCTGGCGAGGGAGGCCACGACTGACACGCCGGACGGGGCCGCCGCCTTCGTCGTCCTCTCGCACTCCGACTTCGCGTCCGCCGTACGCCAAGGACTCAAGGACCTCGGGCGACGCGACCTGCTCGGGCGCAACTCGCTCGTCCGCACCCGACTCGTGGTCGAGCGAGCCGTCGGTGGTCGGGCAGGGGGCGAGGTGCTGGAGGCGCTGCTCCGGGAGGCGGCGGCCACGCTGGCCGACCATCCCCGCGACGACAAGCTGCTCCGGGCGGTGGACCGGACGTACCTGCACCCGGCGGCCACCCAGGAATCCGCGGCCGCCGTGCTGGGCCTGCCCTTCAGCACCTACCGCCGTCACCTGGCCCAGGGAGTGGACCGGATCGTCGCCTGGCTCTGGGACCGCGAGGTGTACGGGCAGGACCGGGCAGGAGTGAGCACCGCCTGACCTGGGATCCGAGCAGCTGGCGGGCGCACCCTCCAGAGGACCGAGGAGGGTGCCATGAGCAGTGGACGTGGCGGGCGCGGGCGTGCGGTGGTGCTGGGCGGCAGTGTCGCCGGCCTGGTGGCGGCACGAGTGCTCGCGGACGGCTACGACGAGGTTGTCGTCGTCGAGCGGGACGAGCTCCCCGAGAGCGCGGAGCACCGGCGGGGTGTGGCCCAGGGACGGCACATCCACGCGCTCCTGGCGGGTGGCCTCGAGGCTTTCGAGCGACTCTTCGACGGGCTGACCGCCGATCTGACGGCGCTCGGCGCCCCCGTGGGCGACATGCTCGGCGACGTCCACGCCCACCTCGGGGGTCACGTCCTGCATCGAGGCGCGTCTGGCCTGTTGATCGTCAACGTCAGCAGGCCGGCTCTGGAGGCGAGCCTCCGAGCACGCGTGCGGACCATGGCCAACGTCACGGTCCTGGACCGGTGCGACGGGGCGGGACTGGTGACGACGCCCGACGGCGCAGCCGTCACCGGGGTGCACGTCATCCGCCGGGCCGACGGCAGCGCGGAGGAGACGCTGGCGGCGGACCTCGTCGTCGACGCGACCGGCCGCCACACGCGGGTCCCGGCCGCCCTGGAGGCGCTCGGCTACGGGCGCCCGCCCGTGGAGAGGATCGGCATCGGGGTCGGCTACGCCACCCGGACGTACCGACTCGACCGCGACGCGCTGGGAGGCGACCTGGGGATCCTCGTCGGCGCTGCCCCCGAGCACCCACGTGGTGGCGCCCTTGCCACGGTGGAGGGCGGGCGCAGCCTGCTGACGCTCTTCGGGGTGCTCGGCGACCACCCGCCCACCGACGTCGCGGGTTTCGACGAGTTCGCGGCGACGCTGCAGTGCCCGCACGTCTACGAGGCCGTCCGCGGCGCGGAGCCGCTCGACGAGGCGGTCGCCTTCCGGCACCCGGCGAGCGTGCGGCACCGGTACGAACGGCTGCGCCGGTTCCCCGACGGGCTGCTGGTCATGGGGGACGCGGTCTCCACGTTCAACCCGATCTACGGTCAGGGCATGAGCGTGGTGGCGCTGCAAGGACTCGCCCTGCGTCGCCACCTGGCGGAGCCGGGAGGTCCACGACCGCTCGAGTTCCTGCGAGAGGTCGGCCGGATCGTCGACGTCCCGTGGGACATGGCGGCGGGAGGCGACCTCTCGTTCCCGGGGGTGGAGGGCCGGCGGACCGTCGGGATGCGCGTACTCGGCGCATACGTGGCTCGGCTCCAGGCGGGCGCGGCGCGCGACCCCCGGCTGGGGCGGGCGTTCCTCCGTGTCGCCGGGCTGGTCGACCCGCCTCAGGCCCTGCTCCGTCCCTCTGTCGTGGCGCGCGCCCTGAGTCCGCGGAACGACGCTGGGACCGCACTGCCCGGCACCCTCGCCGGCCGGTCCCGCTCGAGGGAGGCGGCGCGGCCGTAGACCCAGCGCTCCTCCCGTCCGGGGGATGGGCGCGCTGACACGCTCGCCGGACGGAGCCGGTCGAGCCGCCGGCAGGCGCCCCGGACACTGCGGTTCGGCCGCCTCAGATCAGGGACAACGCGTACGCCAGCGAGAAACCGGCGGCCGTGCTGAGTGCGACGGCAGGTCCACCGTTCTCGTACGCCTCGGGCATCAGCGTGTCGGCGAGTGAGGCGATCACGGCTCCGGCGGCGAAGGCCAGCGGCAGGGAGATGGTCTCCTCGGACGCGGTGGACAGGGGGCCGGCACCCACGGCGACGGCGAGGGTGAGGAGCACCGCGCACGCCGACCACGTGCCGAGCACGAAGGCGTTCGAACGCCCCTGCTCACGCATGGACGCACTCCCCACCAGGGACTCGGGGAAGTTGGAGACGAAGATCGCGGCGAGCAGAGCCAGCCCGCCGGTCCCCTGGCCGAGGGAGACGCCCAGCGCGATGTTCTCGGGAACTCCGTCCAGCGTCACGGCGGCGAGCAGGGCGAGGCCCGCCGCCCCCGAGGTCGACGCCGGCGACGGCGAGCGTCCGACGGCGGCGGCGTCGGTGTCGAGCTTCTCGCTGCCGTCGTCCCCGGCCCGCGCACCTGGCGCCGCAGCCCGGTCCAGCCAGGCGCTCAGCAGGGTGAACACCACAGCTCCGGCGCCGAGCCCGAGTACAGCGCGCCCAAGCCCCCCGCGCTCCTTCGACTCCTCGAACAGCTCGAACGCCAGGGCAGTGATCAGCGATCCGGCCGCAAAGGACAGCAGGACCGCCAGCACCCGTTTCGGGAACTGGACACGGGCGCCGACCACAGCCCCGATCACCAGGGCGCTCGAGGCGACGGCACCGAAGACCAGGGCTTCGACCATGTCGCTGACTACCCGATGGCCCTGGCGGCAATCATGTGCCCATCTGTCGAGCCGCCCTGACCGACACCGTGCGTACACCGGTCGGTGGCCAGGCCGAGGGTGGTCCGCTTCGGGTCGATCGCACGCGGTGAGGCCGACAGCCGGGAGCGACGTCGACCTCGCCTTCGTTGCCCCGGCGGCTGGGACGAGCGAACCGACCATCCTGGCCGCCGTCCGCCACACCCCGGCTGCGGCCACGCCATCCCTGCCGGCGCTGACGGGTGACGGCGGCAGGTCGGCCATGAGGAAGGAGGCGACCGCCTTCCGCTGGGCGCTCCCAGCTCGGGATGCAGTGCCCGGGAGAGCTCCGCTGCCTCGTCGCGGTAGTCGTCGAGTGCGGGCTGCTCGACCGGGACCAGGTCCTTCACGGCGGCTCGTGGCACCTGCGACAGAGCCGCGATGAAGCCTCCCAAGGCTTGCGCCAGGCGGCGCACCTCGTCCCGAGACGGAAGGGGGAGGTGGTGGAGGAGCGTCGACCGATCACCGGAGTCCACCACTTCATGATCGTGACCGCCGTTCCCGGTCCCGGTCACTCAGGAGCTCCACGAGCGCCGGAACGGTCACCATGCGCACGATGATGGCACCCGGGGCGACCGTACTGTTGCCGCCATGTCGGCTGACGGGAACGAGCCGGAGGAGCTGTTGCGCCGATTCCAGGCGGCGATCTCCGGGATGGAGCTGGACGACCTGCGGCAGCTCGCCGCTGACCTGCCGCTGCTCGCGGGACGGGCTCCGCAACGCCCCACGCGACCCCGCCTGCGCAGGCCACCCCGGCACGACGTGGCGGTCTTCCGGATGCGCGTCGACCTCGACCACGCCCGACCGCCGATCTGGCGCAGGCTGGACATCCGCTCGGACGTCACGCTGGACGTCGTCCACCAGGTGCTGCAGGCGGCCTTCGACTGGACGGACTCGCACCTGCACCGCTTCGCACTCGGCGGCGGGCCGTTCGACCTGCACAGCGAGCTCTTGCTCTGTCCGTACGACGTCGAGGAGGGCGAGGACGACGGGACCCCCGCGTCCGGCGTGCGCCTCGACGAGACGATGCAGGAACCGGGCGACGTCCTGCGCTACGTCTACGACTACGGCGACTCCTGGGAGCTGACGCTCCGCCTGGAGCAGGTCCTCCCGGTCGCGGAGCAGACCCCGACCGCGACCTGCGTCGACGGCCGCCGCGCCGCCCCTCCCGAGGACTGCGGCGGTATCACCGACGCCGGCGAGCTGTCCGAGGTGCTCGACGATCCCGCGCACTTCGACGTGGACGAGGTGAACCATGCCCTGCGCGGGCCCTACCTCGTCCTCCGCGAGTACGGCGTGCACCCACGGCTGGTCGACATGGTGAACCGGCTGAGCTTCACCGACGTCGGAGACGATCTCGCCGCGCGCCTGACCACCCTCGGCTCGCCGGCACGGGAGCCCACGCCGGACGAGATGGCCGCGGCCCTGCGCGCGCACCTGTGGTTTCTCGACCGAGCGGGCGACGGCGGGATCGAGCTGACGTCGGCCGGCTACCTGAAGCCGGTCGACGTGGAGGAGGCCTCCCGGCTCGTGCCCTCGATGGGCGACTGGGTGGGCAAGAACAACCGCGAGGTCCACGCCGCACCGCTGCTGGGCTTCCGCCAGTCCCTGCAGGCGATGGGGCTGCTGCGCAAGTACAAGGGCAGGCTGCTTCTCACCCGCGCCGGCGCCGCGGTGCGGGGACGGCCGGAGCGGCTCTGGCAGCACGTCGCCGCACGGCTGGCGCCGGCCGGGTCGGGCACGTTCGACGACGAGGC
>DASTQL010000178.1:0-2378 GCA_035761805.1 Jiangellales bacterium
AGCACGGCCAGGCCGTCCCGTACCGCACCCGTCGAGCCGGGCAGGTTGACGACCAGGGTCGAGCCGGCGAGGCCGGTCACCCCCCGCGAGAGCATCGCCATGGGCACGCCCCCGGCGATCCCGGCGGCACGCAGCGCCTCAGCGATGCCGGGCACCTCCTGCGTGATGAACTCGGCGGTGGCCTCGGGGGTCCGGTCGGTCGGCGTGAGTCCCGTGCCGCCGGTGGTGATCACCACGGCCGGCCTGGCCTCCAGGGCTGCGGCCAGGGCCCGGGACACGGCCTCGCCGTCCGCCACGACCACGGGATCCGCGGCGTCGAAGCCCCACTCGCGCAGCGCCGCAGTGATCAGCGGCCCACCGCGGTCGGGGTAGACACCCGTTGCCGCGCGGGTCGAGCAGGTGATGACGGCAGCTCTGGGCGTCGTCACGACGGCTCCTCCCAGTCGCCGGAGCGGCCGCCCGACTTGGCGGTCACCCTGACGTCGGTGATCCGGGCGTGGCGGTCGACCGCCTTGACCATGTCGATGACCGTGAGGGCTGCGACGCTCACCGCAGTCAGTGCCTCCATCTCGATGCCGGTGCGGTCGGCCGTGCGGACCGTGGCCGCGATCTGCACGCCCTCGTCGACGACCTCGAGGTCGACCTCGACAGCGTGCACCGCGATGGGGTGCGCGAGCGGGATCAGGTCGGGGGTGCGCTTCACGGCCTGTATGCCGGCGACGCGGGCGACCGCCAGGGCGTCGCCTTTGGGGACGTTGCCCGCGCGCAGGGCTGCCACCGCGGCGGTCGAGAGCAGGACGCGACCCTTCGCGCTGGCCTGGCGGGCAGTGACCTGCTTGCCCGAGACGTCGACCATGTGGGCCGAGCCGTCGTCGCGGACGTGGGTCAGGCGATCGCTCTTGCCCTCCCTCATGGCGCGTCCGTCCCGAGCAGCGGCAGGCACATCAGCTCGTCGCCCTCGTAGACCTCGGAGACCTCGGGCGGCACCACGGCGAGCGCCTCGGCCGCGGCCAGCGCGCCCAGCATGTGCGAGCCCTGACCGCCGGCCAGCCGCACCCGGTCGCCGTCGAAGACGACGCGGGTGAACTCCATCTTCCCCTCGACCGAGCCCCAGGACTCGGCGGCGACGGCCGGCACGAAGCCGGGGGGCCAGGCCTTCTCCGGCCGCCCCGCCATCGCGCGCAGGGCGGGGGCGACGAACACGTGGAACGAGACGAGGGCGCTGACCGGGTTGCCGGGCAGGGTGAAGACGGGCACCTGCTCCTCGCCGAGTGTCCCGAACCCCTGGGGCATGCCCGGGCGCATGGCCACCTTGTCGAACTGCACGGTGCCCACCCGTGAGAGCACCTCCTTCACGGTGTCGAACGCGCCCATGCTGACCCCGCCGGTGGTGATGATGACGTCGGCCCGCACGAGCTGGCTCTCGAGTGACTCCATGAGCTGCCGCGCGTCGTCGGGCACTCCCCCGACCCTGAACGGCGTGGCGCCCACGGCCCGCACCGCGGCGGTCAGCATGACGGAGTTGGAGTCGACGATCTGGCCGAAGCCGGGCTCGCGGCCGGGCTCGACGAGCTCGTCGCCGGTGGACAGCACCACGACCCGGGGCTTGGGCACGATCCGGACCCGGGCGATGCCGGCCGCGGCGAGCAGGGCGATCTGGCCGGGCCCGAGCAGGGTGCCGGCCCGCAGGATGACTTCGCCGGCCTTGACGTCCTCGCCCGCGTGGCGCACGTGCTGGCCCGGTGCCGGGGCACTGCGCAGCGCGACGTGGACCACGCCGCCATCGGTCTGCTCGACCGGCACCACGGCGTCGGCGCCGCGGGGCATCGGCGCCCCCGTCATGATCCGCATGGTCTGTCCGGTGGCCAGGGACAGCGCGTTGGTGTTGCCGGCCGCGATGTCGTTGACGACGGGGAGCACCACGGGGCTCTCGGCACTGGCGCCCTCGAGGTCCGCCGCGTGCACGGCATACCCGTCCATCGCCGAGTTGGTGAAGCCGGGGAGGTGTCCCTGTGCGGCGACGTCGACGGCAAGGACGCAGCCCTGGGCCTCGAGCACACCGAGGTCGAACGGCGGGAGGGCCCTGACCGACTGGAGGATCCGCCCGAGGTGCTGCTCGACCGAGATCATGGCCGGGCGGAGGCCTGCTCCGCGCGCTCCTCCGCGAGGCGCTCCTCGACAAACGTGTCCAGCCAAGCGCCGAAGTCCTTGCCCAGCTCGGGGTGCACGAGACCCAGCTTGACGACCGCCTTGAGGTAGTCGAGTCGGTCACCGGTGTCGTAGCGGCGGCCGCGGAAGACGACCCCGTGGACGCCGCCGCCGGGCTTGTCCGAGACGGCGAGCTCCTGGAGGGCGTCGGTCAGCTGGATCTCGTTGCC
>DASTQL010000179.1:0-9536 GCA_035761805.1 Jiangellales bacterium
GCGCCCTTGTCGTCGGCGAGCAGCATCGCGACGTCCTCGCTCGTCCCGGTCGCGGGGAACGCGATCCCCGGCAGTCCCAGGTGGTGGAGGCGTTCCAGACCGGGTGCCCGACCGTCGCGGTAGGCGTGCACCACCAGCTCCGCCCCGCTCCGCAACGCCTCGTCGGAGACGGAGTCGAAGTCGCCCACGATGAGGTCGGGGCGGTAGCCCACCTCGAGGAGGGCGTCGGCACCGCCGTCGACCCCGATCAGCAGCGGCCGGTACTCACGGATGTAGGGCCGGAGTGCGGCCAGGTCCTCCTTGTAGTCGTACCCCCGCACGACGATGAGGACGTGCCGACCCTCGATCTCCGTCCCGATGTCGGGCACACCGACGCCGTCGAGGAGCAGCTCACGCTCCCGGCGGAGGTACTCCATGGTGTTGGCGGCGAAGCTCTCGAGCTGGACGGACAGCCCGGCCCGGGCCTCCTCCATGAGCGCCGCGACCGACTCCTGGGTCTGCACGGTGCCGTGCCCCAGCGGCACCGGGTCGCCGTGGCCGTCGCGGTAGACGACCGCGCCCTCGAGCCGCAGGGTCTCGCCCTCCCGGATCCTGCCGGTCAGCTCCTCGCCCACGTCGTCGACGAGGGGGATTCCCGCGTCGAGCAGGATCCCAGGTCCCAGGTTCGGGTAGCGTCCGCTCACCGAGGGCTGCACGTTGACCACCGCGCCGGCCTGGCAGGCCACGAGCGCCTCGGCGCTGACGCGGTCGATGTCGACGTGGTCGATGACCGCGATCTCGCCGGGGCGCAGTCGTTTCGTCAGGTTCTTGGTCCGCCTGTCCACCCGGACCACGCCACGCACGCCCGGCAGGTCCTCGGACCTGCGGCGTCCTGGTACGGGGAACTTCACCGGCCGCATCCTGCCACGTCGCGCCTGCGCGACCGGCGACCACCGCCGCGCGCCGTCCGGGTGCGGACGGCTCAGTCGCCGTCGGCCGCGGAGCGGCTCGCGGCGGCCGTGGCGAGCAGCTCCTCGGCGTGCGCCTCCGCCGTTGCCGACCCCTCCAGTCCGGCGAGCATCCGGGACAGCTCGCGCACGCGACCGGCCTCGTCGAGTGCGCGGACACCGGAGCTGGTGACGCTGCCTCGCTCGTCCTTGACCACGAGCAGGTGACGGTCGGCGAAGGCGGCGACCTGGGGAAGGTGCGTCACGACGAGCACCTGGGCCGCGCGCGCCAGCCTGGCGAGGCGCCGCCCGACCTCGACCGCGGCCTTGCCACCGACGCCGGCGTCCACCTCGTCGAAGACGAACGTCGGCACCGGGTCGGCGCCACCGAGCACGACCTCGAGGGCGAGCATGAGCCGGGACAGCTCGCCCCCGGACGCACTCCGGTCGAGGGAGCGGGCTGGGGCGGCGGCGTGCGAGGAGAACAGCAGCTCGACCTCGTCGACGCCGGTGGGGCCGAAGGCGACGAGCTCACCACCTACGACGAGGCCGTCCGGGTCGGGCCGTCGCCGGACGACGACCTCGAGCCGGGCGTGCGGCATGGCCAGGGCGGCCAGCTCGCCGGTCACCGTCCGGCCGAGCGACTCACCCGCTGCGGCCCGGGCGGCGGACAGCCGGCCGGCCAGGCCGGCGAGCTCGTCCCGTACCCCGGCGCGCTCGGCCGACAAGGCCTCGATCCGTGGACCGTCGTCCTCGAGCTCGAGCAGCCTGCGGGAGGACCGTGCGGCCCAGGCGAGCACCTCGTCTGCCGTGTCGCCGTACTTGCGCACGAGCGCCGTCAGGGCGGCCCGGCGCTGCTGGACCTCGGCGAGCCGCAGCGGGTCGGTGTCGACACCTGCCGCGTAGGAGGCGAGCTCCCCAGCCACGTCGTCGAGCAGGTAGGCCGCTTCGGCGAGCCGGTCGGCGAGCGAGGCCAGGGACTCGTCGTGCTCGCGCTGGAGATCGAGGGCCCGGCGGGCCGCGGCGAGGGGCCCGCTCACGTCGGTCGTCGAGCCGTCGTCGGAGGTGAGCGCCTGCCGCGCGGTGAGCGCCGCCTCGCGCAGGGCGTCGGCGTGCGCCAGCCGGGCGTCCTCGGCGGCCAGGGCGGCGTCCTCCCCCGGCTGCGGGTCCACCGCCTCCACCTCGGCCAGCCCGAAGCGGAGCAGGTCCGCTTCCCGGGCACGGTCCCGGGCGCGCCCGGTCCGCTCGGCCAGCTCCGCCTCCAGCTGCCGGAGGCGGACGTACCTGTCCGCGTAGCGCTCCGCCGGAGCCGCCACGGCCGCGCCGGCGAACCGGTCGAGCACCTCCCGCTGGCGCGCTGGCCGCAACAGGCCGAGCTGGTCGCTCTGCCCGTGCACCGCCACGAGGTCCTCGGCGAGCTCGGCGAGGACGCCCACGGGGACCGCGCGCCCACCGACGTGGGCACGCGAACGCCCCTCGGCGGCGACGGTGCGCGCGAGGAGGAGGGTGCCGTCGTCGAGCTGGCCGCCGGCCTCGACCGCCCGGACGAGTGCTGCCGATCCCGCCGGCGGGGCCACCCGCCCCTCCACGAGAGCACGCGTCTCGCCCACCCGTACCGCACCGGGGTCCGCGCGTCCCCCCAGCAGCAGACCGAGGCCGGTGAGCACCATGGTCTTGCCCGCCCCCGTCTCGCCGGTGAGGACGGTGAACCCGGGCCCCAGCTCGAGCTCGGCGTCCTCGATCACGCCGAGCCCGCGGATGCGGATCTCCTCGAGCACGCCGGCGAGCCTACGCGGAGGAGTCGGCGTCCCCGCCGTAGCGGGAACCACGCCAACCCTCGACGGGGAGGGCGAACTTCGCCACGAGGCGGTCGGTGAACGGCGGCCGGTGCAGGCGGGCCAGCCGGACGGGCAGGGCGCCGCGACGGAGCTCCGCCCGCACCCCGGGCGGCAGGTCGACCGTGCGGCGACCGTCGCACCACATCACCCCGCCCGGCTTGCGCGCCACGACGTCGATGGCCACGACGGAGTCGGGGGACACGACCAGAGGTCGGGAGAAGAGGGCGTGCGCGCTGATCGGCACGACCAGCATGGCCTCCACCTCGGGCCACACCACCGGCCCACCGGCACTGAACGCGTAGGCCGTGGACCCGGTGGGGGTCGCGACCACGACGCCGTCGCACCCCCACCGCGAGAGGGGGTGCCCGTCCACGCCGACGACCAGCTCGAGCATGCGCTCGCGGGCCGCCTTCTCCAACGACACCTCGTTGACCGCCCACCCCGTGGCGACGACCTCGCCGTCCTGGTGGAGCGAGACGTCGACGGTGAGCCGTTCCTCGACCTCGTACGAGCGGCGGACGACGTGGTCCACGGTGTAGGCCAGCCCGTCCCGCTCGGCCTCCGCGAGGAAGCCGACGTGCCCCAGGTTCACGCCGAGCACCGGGGTACCGGTCGGCCGGGCGATCTCGGCCCCGCGCAGGATCGTGCCGTCCCCCCCGAGCACGACGACGAGCTCGCACCCTTCCGCCGCACCGGGCGCCGCCTCGACCGGTTGGGCACCGACCCGGAGACGGTCCTCGGCCTCCTCGGCCAGCACGCGCACGGCGATGCCGGCCTCGGAAAGGAGGGCGACGGTCTCGTGGGCCGCGGCTCGTGCCTCCGGTCGACCGGTGTGCGTGACGAGCAGGACCGACCTCGTATGGCTCACTGCGGACCCTCCTGTACGGCGCGGTCGATCCGGTGGGGGTCCGGTGCAGGCGCTCCAGGGCGCAGCCAGAGGAAGTACTCCACGTTGCCGGACGGCCCGGGCAGCGGGCTGGCCACCACACCGGCGGTGCCGAGGCCGAGCGTCGCCGCCGTCGTCGCCACGTCCAGCACGGCCGCGCGGCGCAGGGCCGCCTCCCGGACCACACCCCCCCGGCCGACCCGGCGCCGTCCCACCTCGAACTGGGGCTTGACCAGCAGGACGAGGTCGGCGTCCGAGGAGACGACGGCACGGAGCACGGGGAGCACCAACGTGAGGCTGATGAAGGACAGGTCACCGACCACCAGCTCGACGGGTCCTCCGACGGCGTCGGTCGTCAGGTCCCGGACGTTCGTGCGGTCGAGCACGGTGACCCGCGGGTCCGACCGCAATGACCAGGCCAGCTGGCCGTAGCCGACGTCGACCGCGACCACCTCCGAGGCACCGCGCCGGAGCAGCACGTCGGTGAAGCCGCCGGTGGACGCCCCGGCATCCAGGCACCGGCGGCCGGCGACGACCAGTCCGGCAGCCTGGAAGGTGTCCAGCGCGCCCGCCAGCTTGGTCCCGCCCCGGGACACGTAGTCGGGGCCGGCCTCCGCCTCGGCGACCAGGATGGCGGCGGCGGGGTCGACGGCCGTGGCCGGCTTGGTCGCTGGGCTCCCGGCCACGGTCACCCTGCCGGCACCGACCAGCTCGACCGCGTGCTCGCGGGAGCGGGCCAGGCCACGTCGGACGAGCTCGACGTCGAGTCGGCGGCGCGACGCCACCCGGCTCAACCGTCCGGTCCGGCGGATGCAGCCAGGATGTCCTGCAGGGCTCGGTGGACCTCGTCGTAGACCGCGGGGTGCTCCTCGACCGGGAGTCCGTCGAGGGTCGCCAGCCGGGCGAGGGCCGCCTGGACACGGGGGTCGTCGGTGCTCATGCGCCCGAGGCCGGCCCCGCGTCGGGCACGGCCGACGTCTTCTTCGCAGCGCGCTTGGCCGACGTCGTCGCGGGGACTCGCTTGGCCGACGTCGTCCCAGCGGGCCGCTTGCCCGCCGACTGCTTGGATCCGGCCCGCCGGCCGGCCGTCGACGGCGTGGCCGCCAGAGCTCGCTCGACTCGCTCGACCCGCGCCGACAGCGCCGAGAACTCGGCCTCGCGCACCAGTCCCAGCGCGTGGGCGGCGCGCTGCACCTCCCCGCGCACCAGCTGCCGGAGCAGCTCGCGGTTGGACCTGGCCGTCGTGAGCAGTTCGTCGGCCAGCTGCTGCACCTGACGCTGCGCCGGGGCCCCGTCCTGGCCTGGCGCCTGGGACAGCACCGCGCGCGCGGTGTCGAGCGCCTTGCGCCGAGATGCCTCGGTCAAGCCGCTGGCGAGGGTCACGTAGCCCCGCACGGCCTCGAGCATGGTCCGCCTCCTTCGTCGTCGCTCACGCTAGTACCCCGGCGCGCGACAGCGTGTCCTCGACGCCGTCGACCGTACCGGGCTCCGGTTCGGACCAGACCGCACCGCACGCGGCCCGGAGGGCGTCCAGGCCGTCGTCGTCCGGTTCGCCGACCTGCACGAGCCGCAGCCTGCCCGACTCCACGACGGCGGACCAGGACCCGCGCCGATCGGCCCCCGCAGCCACGCTCAGGGCACGACCGGGCCGGGCCAGGCCCCGGAGGTCGGCGCTGACGTACGTGGGCCGCTGCGGCGGCGAGGCCCGGACCAGCTCGACAGCCGTGGTGACGCCGGTCAGCACCAGCAGGCTGTCGACCCCGGCCCGGGTGGCGCCCTCGACGTCGGTGTCGAGTCGGTCACCGACCACCAGCGGGCGCCGCGCCCCCGTCCGGATCATCGCCTCCCGGTGCATCGGCGGCTCGGGTTTGCCGGCGACCACCGGCTCCCTGCCGGTGGCGGTGCGGAGGACACCGACGAGGGTGCCGTTGCCCGGTGCCGGTCCGCGCGGGGTCGGGAGGGTCAGGTCGGTGTTCGAGGCCACCCAGGGCACGCCGGTGGCCAGGGCGTAGGCGCCCTCGGCGAGGTCTCTCCACCCGACGTCCGGGTGGTAGCCCTGCGCCACCGCGGCGGGCGACTCGGTCGCCGAGCGGACCGGCACCAGCCCGCGCTCCCTCAGGGCGACCTCCAGGCCGGCGCCGCCGACGACGAGGACCGCGGACCCGGGGGGCACCCGTTCGGCCACGACCCGGGCCGCGGCCTGGGCCGAGGTCACCACCTCGTCCTCGTGGGCGGGAACCCCGAGGGAGGCCAGGTGCTCGGCGACCGCCAGGGGCGGTCGTGACGCGTTGTTGGTGACGAACGCGAGCCGCATCCCCCGGGCCCGCGCGTCCGCGAGAGCACGATCCGCGTGCTCGACGGCGTCCTCGCCGACGTAGACGACGCCGTCGAGGTCCAGCAGCGCCACGTCGTAGCGGTCCCACAGCGCCCGGTACTCGTCGGCCTGCCCGTGCGTGACGTGCACGGGGCGATCCTGCCCTGCCGGTGCCGGGCCCCCGGCGCCGCCCCCCGCCCCCCGTACGATGCCGCGGATGACTGCAGCCACCGGAGCAGGCACCTCCGGTGACGGGCGCCGGCGGCTGGAGCTCCTGCCGTTCCGTGCCCTCCGCTTCGACCCCGGACGGGTGGGGGACCTGGCCGCTGTCACCTGCCCTCCCTACGACGTCGTGGGCCGGGACGGGGTCGCCCGGTGGGAGGCCGCGCACCCGTACAACGTGGTCCGCCTGGTGCTGCCGCGGCGAGCGGCTCGCGAGGGAGCCTACGAGCACGCGGCCCGCGAGCTCCAGACGTGGCGGGCCGCCGGGGTCCTGGTCCAGGACGAGCGGCCTGCCCTCTACGTGTACGAGCAGCGCCTCGGCGCCGCCCTGACGCGGGGGCTCGTCGGAGCCGTCTCGTTGCACGAGCCGGCGGAGGCCGTGGTGCTCCCGCACGAGGACGTCTTCCCGGGACCGGTGCGGGACCGGACGGAGCTCATGGTCGCCACCGGTGCGCAGCTCGAGCCGATCCTGCTCACCTACGAGGGGGACGGTCCGGCCAGCGACCTCGTCGACCGCACCGTCGAACAGCCACCCGACGTCGAGTCCTGGGCCGACGACGGTTCCGTCCACCGCGTCTGGCGGGTCACCGCGGCCGGGGACCTGCGCGTCGTGTCGGACGACCTGGGCCGACGGCAGGCCCTGATCGCCGACGGGCACCACCGCTACGCGGCCTACCTCGCCCTGCGCGACCATCCGGCGAGCGGGGGTCGGCCCGGCGCCTCCCACGGTCTGGCCTTGGTGGTGGACGCGCACCGGCACCCGCTCCTGCTCGGCCCGATCCACCGGTCGGTGGCGGGCCTGCCCACGGCCGACGCCTGGCGACGCGCCCGTGCGGGCTTCCACGCGGTCCACCGCCTGGGTGCCGACGAGGACCCGCTGGCCGCCGTCACCGCCGCTCGGCGCCATGGACCCGCCCTTGCCGTGGGGGACGGCACGGCGTGGTCGGTCCTCACGCGCCCCGACCCCGACCTCGTCCGGCGTGCCCTCCCGGCGGACCGGTCGCCGGCCTGGCGGGAGCTGGACGCGAGCCTCGCCCACGAGCTCCTGATGAGGGTCCTGTGGGGCGTCGTCGACGCCGACGAGCGGGTGGACTTCCACCACGACGCCGAGGAGGCCGTGCACCGCGCCCGCCGGGGTGGAGGGGTGGCCGTGCTGCTGCCACCGCCGGGGCTCGGCACCGTGCTCGCCGTTGCGGCCGGCGGGGAACGCATGCCGCGCAAGTCCACGTCGTTCGGGCCGAAGCCGCGCACGGGCCTGCTGATGCGGCTACTCGGCTGACCTCACTCCGACCCGCGGACGAGCCGTCGCGCCGCGGTCAGCTCGATCTCGTAACGGCTCTGCGGCACCCCCGAGGCACGCCAGAACCGCCGGCGCAGTGCTCCCGCCACCTCCACGACGTCCCCCTCGGACCACCGGGCCACGGCGCGTCGCAGCCCGGACGTCCACGCTGCGCAGGTGAGGGTGTCGACCCTGGCCCGCGCGCCCCGGCCTGCCGGAGGTCGCGGCCGCTCGACCACGAGACGCACGGTGACCACGAGGTCTCCGCTCGGCAGCTCGGTCGGCAACGGCTCGGCGGCGACGCGGCCCACGAGCAGGACCTCGTTGCGGTGCTCCGGACTCGCGGCGGGCGAGCTGGTCATGGACGGCTCCCTCGGGCGCTGGGTCCCCGGCCTGGGGCGTGGCCCTCAGCGTGGCCGCGGGCATGTCCCCGTCGCGGACGGCGAAGGGCGGCTGTGGACAGCGTCGCCGGACGGGCACGGTTGTGGACGAGGTGCTCCTCACCCCTCGTCGCCGCCGGGCACCGGCTCCTCGACTTCCTCGGTGAGCACGATGCCGTCCAGCGCCGCCGCCCGTTCGGCGGCGTCGGTCTCCTCGTCGACGTCGGCCTCCGCGGCCCGGATGAACCACAGTCGCGCGTCGTCGTCGCGCCCGGCGGCGAGCAGCGAGTCCGCGTACGCGTAACGGAGGCGGGCGACCCATCCGCCCGTGCCTCGGGCACGCAGCTCCGGCACCTGGAGCGACACGACGGCGGCGTCCAGCTGGCCGAGGTCGCGGCGAGCGCCCGCCGCCACGATGAGCATCTCCACCCGGCCGGCCGTGTCGAGCCGTGCGACCGAGGGGTCTGCAGCCAGGTCCAGGGCACGTCGCGGGCGCCCCAGGCCGCGCTCGCAGTCGGCCATCATCGGCAGGAAGTCCGCCGACCCGGTGATCCTCCGGGCGGCCCGGAGCTCGGACAGGGCCTCCGCGTAGCGCCCCGACGTGTAGGCCGCCACGCCGACGGCCTCCCGCACCACGCCGACCCGCGCCGCTCGACGGCGAGCCGCCAGGGTGTGCTCGTAGGCGAGGTCGGGATCCTCGTCGAGGAGGCGACCGGCCATGACCAGGTGGCGGGACACCGCGCCGGCGATCTGCCCCGGCAGCGTCCGGAGCTCGTCGCGGACGGCGGGGTCGAGCTCCCGGCCGGTCACCCCCTCGTCGACCGCGGGATCGCGGGGGCGCTCCGTGCGCGTGGTGGGCGCCCGGCCGCCGGCGCGGCGCGCTGCGCCCCGCCCCCCGCTGCGACCGTCGGGTCGGCCGTCACCGCGGTGACCGTCCGCCGCCCGCTCGTCCGCCATCATCACCGTGCTCCTCCCGCCGGTACGCCGTGCGCGGTGGTCCCCTGTGCCGGTGATGGTGTCAGGTGGTGTGAATGTGTCGAGGGCCGCCCTGTGGTGGGGGCGGCCCTCGAGTGGGTGTGTGTCCGGCGGCGTCCTACTCTCCCACCCCGTCTCCGGGGCAGTACCATCGGCGCTGAAGGGCTTAGCTTCCGGGTTCGGAATGGGACCGGGCGTTTCCCCTTCGCTGTGGCCGCCGGAACGTTATGGAGATGTGTGGCCGGTCCCGACCGTATCTCGGGAACCGCACAGTGGACGCGCGCAGCAAATGTGTGTGTGGTCAAGTCCTCGGCCTATTAGTACCGGTCAGCTCCGTCTGTTACCAGACTTCCACGTCCGGCCTATCAACCCAGTCGTCTTGCTGGGGGCCTTACCAGGTCGACCCTGTGGGAGACCTCATCTTGGAGCGGGCTTCCCGCTTAGATGCTTTCAGCGGTTATCCCTTCCGAACGTAGCCAACCAGCCGTGCTCTTGGCAGAACAACTGGCACACCAGAGGTTCGTCCGTCCCGGTCCTCTCGTACTAGGGACAGCCCTCCTCAAGTCTCCTGCGCCCGCAGCGGATAGGGACCGAACTGTCTCACGACGTTCTAAACCCAGCTCGCGTACCGCTTTAATGGGCGAACAGCCCAACCCTTGGGACCTACTCCAGCCCCAGGATGCGACGAGCCGACATCGAGGTGCCAAACCATGCCG
>DASTQL010000180.1:0-31736 GCA_035761805.1 Jiangellales bacterium
CCGGCGTGCCCGGCGTGGGCCCCAAGACGGCGGCCAAGTGGCTCAACCAGTTCGGGTCGCTCGACGGGCTGGTCGCCGAGGTGGACACCGTCAAGGGCAAGGCGGGTGACGCCCTGCGTGAGCACCTGTCGCAGGTGCTCACCAACCGACAGGTCAACAACCTGGTCCGCGACCTGCCGCTGGAGGTCCGCCCCGACGACCTGGTCGCCCGCCCGTGGGACCGCGACGCGGTCCACCGGGTGTTCGACACGCTGCAGTTCCGGGTGCTGCGCGACCGCCTCTACCAGACGCTGGAGTCGGCCCAGCCCGAGGCCGAGGAGGGCTTCGAGGTCGACATCAGCCTCCCCGGCCCCGGGGAGCTGGCCGCCTGGCTGGCCGCCCACGCCTCCACCGGCCGTACCGGCGTCTCCGTACGAGGGTCCTGGGGGCGCGGCACCGGACAGGTGACGGGGGTGGCGCTCGCCGGCTCCGACGGGGCCGGCGCCTGGTTCGACCCCGCAGCGCTCGACCCGGCCGACGACGTGGCGATCGCCGGCTGGCTGGTCGATCGCGGCCGGGCGAAGGTCCTCCACGACGCCAAGGGCGCCGAGCACGCCCTCTGCGCGCGCGGGTGGCCGCTTGCCGGGCTGGCCGCCGACACGGCCCTGTCCGCGTTCCTGGCCCTTCCGGGGCAGCGCTCGTACGACCTGGCCGACCTGGTCCTGCGGTTCCTCGGCCGTGAGCTGCGGGAGGAGGGCGCCGACCAGGAGGTGCAGCTCTCCCTCGACGGCGGCGACGAGGAGCAGCTCTCCCGGGCCGACGTGGTGCGCGCCCGGGCCGTCCTCGACCTGGCGGAGGCGCTCGACCGAGAGCTGGCCGCCAAGGGCGGTCGCCGCCTGCTCGACGAGGTCGAGCTGCCCCTCGTCGACGTCCTCGCCCGCATGGAGCGCGTCGGCATCGCCGTCGACGTCGAGCACCTGGCCGAGCTGGAGCGCGGCTTCGCCGAACAGGTCAAGCAGGCTGCGCAGGACGCCTACGACGCGATCGGCCACGAGGTCAACCTGGGTTCGCCCAAGCAGCTGCAGGTCGTGCTCTTCGACGAGCTCGGGATGCCCAAGACCAAGCGGACCAAGACCGGGTGGACCACCGACGCCGAGGCCCTGGCGGAGCTGCACGCCAAGACCGAGCACCCCTTCCTCGCCGCCCTGCTCCGGCACCGGGACGCCACCCGGCTGCGGGTGACCGTCGAGGGGCTGCTCAAGTGCGTGGACGACGACGGTCGGATCCGCACGACCTACAACCAGACCATCGCCGCCACGGGCCGGCTCTCCTCGACCGACCCCAACCTGCAGAACATCCCCATCCGTACGGAGGAGGGGCGCCAGATCCGCGAGGCGTTCGTCGTCGGGCCGCGGGCCGAGGCGCTGCTCACGGCCGACTACAGCCAGATCGAGATGCGGATCATGGCCCACCTGTCCGACGACGACGGGCTGGTCGAGGCGTTCGCGTCGGGCATGGACTTCCACGCGGTCACCGCCGCCCGGGTCTTCTCGGTCCCGCCGGAGGATGTGACCGGGGCGATGCGGGCGAAGATCAAGGCGATGAACTACGGCCTCGCCTACGGCCTGTCCGCGTTCGGCTTGTCCCGGCAGCTCCACATCGACGTGGCCGAGGCGCAGACGCTCATGGACGAGTACTTCGAGCGATTCGGGGGAGTCCGCGACTACCTCCGCGAGGTGGTCGACCGGGCCAGGCTCGAGGGCTACACCGAGACCATCCTGGGCCGGCGCCGCTACCTCCCAGACCTCACGAGCGACAACCGCCAGCGTCGCGAGATGGCCGAGCGGATGGCGCTCAACGCGCCGATCCAGGGGTCGGCGGCCGACATCATCAAGGTGGCCATGCTCGGGGTTGACCAGGCCATCACCGCCGAGGGCCTGTCCAGCCGGCTGCTGCTGCAGGTGCACGACGAGCTCGTCCTCGAGGTGGCGCCCGGTGAGCGGGCGGCCGCGGAGGCACTCGTCCGCCGCGAGATGGGCGCGGCCTACCCGCTGCGGGCCCCTCTGGACGTCTCCGTGGGGGTCGGGCGCACCTGGCAGGAGGCGGGCCACTGACGCCGGTGGAACCCCGGAATCGGCTGACAGTCAGGGCGTTCTCCCCGTTTACTGGAGGCCCGGGTCGTGGGATCGTCGTGACTGGTCACACCCCGCGGAGGGCCCGTGGCCGTGGGTGAGGTGTGGTGATGAGTGGGGACTGGCGTCGCGGTTTGGCCGCAGGGGTGGCCGCTGCCGTCGCCGTGTTCCCCCCCACCGCGGTGGCCTGGTGGGTCCTCGAGGCCGACGTGGGGGTCGTGCCGCCCGACGACGTGCTCGTGGAGATGACCACGCGGCCGGCGCCGCCCGCCCCCGTGACCGCCGAGGACTACCCCACCAGCCGGGTCGCCGCCGACGTCACGGCCTTGCCCTCGGCGAGTGTCACGGTGGTCAGCTTCACCAGCGCCGAGGAGACGGTCGCACCCGAGCAGGAGGCGACCGAGGCCGGCGGCACGGGGTCCGGTGGCGTGCGGCCGACGGGTGGCCTCGGCATCCCCGACCTCGTGCTCCAGGCGTACCAGCGGGCGGCCGAGCGACTCGCCCGCAGTCACCCCGGCTGCGGCGTCAGCTGGCACCTGCTCGCGGGCATCGGCAAGGTCGAGTCCGGCCACGCGTCCGGCGGCCGGGTGGACGACTCCGGCCGCACCCACCGGCCGATCCTGGGACCGCGCCTGGACGGCGTGTCCACCGCCGCCATCCGCGACACCGACGGCGGGGCCCTGGACGGCGACACGGTGTGGGACCGGGCGGTCGGCCCGATGCAGTTCATCCCCGGTACGTGGAAGGCCTACGGCACCGACGCCACCGGTGACGGGGTGGCGGACCCGCACAACGTCTTCGACGCGGCGCTCTCGGCGGGCAGGTACCTGTGCGCGGGGGGTGGCGACCTCACGACCGAGGCCGGCCGGGTCGCGGCACTGCTCCGTTACAACCGCTCGATGAGCTACGTCCGGACGGTGCTCGCGTGGGCCGAGGCCTACGAGTCGGGGCGGGTCCGGTCCACCCCGGCGCTGCCGCCGGGCCCCGTGCCGGCCGCAGGCACCGCGACGCCGGCACCGGGGTCGCCCACGGCCCCGCCGTCGTCGACACCGACGTCGCCCACCGGTCCCGCCCCGCCGACGAGCCCCACCACGACGCCCTCGTCCAGCCCGACCACGAACGAGCCGACTCCCACACCGACGGAGACCACTCCCGAGGAGACGGAGTCGCCGAACCCCGAGCCGGAACCCTCGCCGAGCGGGTCGGAGACCACGGGACCGGCCGAGCCCACGCCCACCCAGTCGGAGACCACGGCTCCGGCGGAGCCCGCGCCCACCGAGTCCGAGACCACGGCTCCGGCCGAGCCCACGCCCACCGAGTCCGAGACCACGGCTCCGGCCGAGCCCGCGCCCACCGAGTCCGAGAGCACGGCTCCGGCCGAGCCCGCGCCCACCGAGTCCGAGACCACGACGCCGTAGCCGTCGCCGGACTACGTCACCGGCACGACCGTCGCCGGGCGCGCCTGCTCGCGGACCACGCCCCAGGCGGTGACGACCGTTGCGGCCCCGAGCGCGGGCACCAGGACTCCGGCCAGCCCGGTCGCCGTCAGCTCCACGAACAGGACCAGGGCGACCAGCACGACCCAGACCACCGCTCCGGTCCGGTGGTCGCCCGCGGCCAGCTGGGCGTAGACCAGCAGCTGGGCGACGGCGAAGAGGGCGCCCAGGGCGGTGAATCCCCAGAGCCAGGGTGCCATCGGGGCGTAGGCGGGGCCTGCGACGAGCGCCACGAGGGCATCGGAGGCCACGGCGGAGCCGACCACGAGAGCCGACCCGCAGGCTGCGACCGCGAGCAGCGCGCGGCGGAGCACGGTCCGCCTGCGCAGTGGGTCGGACAGCGCCGGGAACGCGACCAGCGGCACGAACTGCGGAAGCCAGAAGGCCACCTTGGTGAAGATCGCCCCGGCCGCGTACCAGCCGCTCTCCGTCGGCGTGAGGACGTGTCTGGCCAGGGTGACGTCGACGTTGGTCAGGGCGACGAATCCGAGGAGCACGCCGCCTGCGGCGGCCGCATCGTGCAGGACGGGACGCGACCCCGGGACCGACGGTCCCGGTGGTCGCACCGCGAGCCACGCCACCACCGCCGCCAGCGCGAGGCCGGCCGCCGTCCCGGCGAGCACCGACGAGGCCGTGGGCTGGACCGCGAGCGCCACCAGCCCGCCCACCACCCTCAGCAGCCCCTGGGAGACGACCAGGACGGCGAGCAGGCCGAACCGCTCCGCGCCCTGCGAGAGCCCGACCGGGACCGCCGCCGCGGCCAGGGCGGCCACCGCCACGGCGACGGCCAGCGGTCCGACAGGATCGGGAAGTCGCAGGTAGCGGGTGAGGGCGGGCGTCGCGGCAGCGACCACGGACGCTGCCGCGACGGCGACCAGCAGACCGGCCAGCACCGCTGGAGCCAGGTCGGCGTGGCGGGCCCTCCGCCGGGCGACCACGGCCTGGACGGCGAGCGCCGCGACGTTGCCGACGAGGACGACGGCGAGCAGGGCCGCGAAGGCACCGAACTGCGCCGGGCCGAGGCCACGCGCCGCGAGTGCGGTGAGCCCGTACGCTGCCGCGTTCGCGACGCCGACGCCGGCCGCGACGAGGAGGTAGCCCCGGGTTCCGGACGCGCGGCCGGAGCCCTGAGCCACGGTCTCCTCCTCGTGCGTGCGGGTGCGACGGGGTCCCGCGTACGCTGGCCGCCCCGGTGAGCGGGGTGAGCCTAGCCACGGGGAGAGCCGATGACGCGCGACCGCGGGGAGACGGTGCCCGCTCGGGACAGCCCCACCCGGCGCCACCTGGCGCTGGCGTCGCTCTGGAGCCTCACCCTCGCGGTCGTCGCCCTGGGACCCGCGCTGGCACCCGGCCACCTCCTCTCGTACGACCTGGTCACGGTGCCCCGGCAGGACCTCCTCCCCGCCTCGCTGGGGCTCAGCGACGCTCTGCCCCGCGCCGTGCCGGTCGATGCCCTCGTGGCGGTCGGCACGACGGTGGTGCCCGGCTCGGTGCTGGTCAAGGCCGTGCTCCTCGCCGCCCTGGTCGCGGCCGGGGTCGGCGCCGCCGTGCTCGTCCCGGTCGGCGGCGCGAGGTCGGCGCTGCTCGCCAGCACGGTGATGCTCTGGAACCCGTACGTGGCCGAGCGCCTCGTCCTGGGGCACTGGGCGCTGCTCGCGGCGTACGCCACGCTGCCGTGGGTCATGCATACGGCGGTCGCGCTCCGGACCCACCCGAGCCGGACCGGCCTGGCGGTGATGGTGCTGCTCCTCGCGGCGGCCGCCATCACCCCGACAGGAGGCATCGTCGCGGCGTCGCTCGGGATCGCCGTCCTGGCCTGGCCGGGAGACGGCCGGGGGTCGTCGACCCGGGCGCGCTGGGTGGCTGGAGTGGCCGGGGTCGCGGTCGTGGTGAACGCCCCCTGGTGGGTGCCCGGGGTGCTCGCCGACGCGCTCCCGCCGGATCCCGCGGGGGTCCAGGCCTTCGCCGCGCGCAGCGAGGCGGTGGCGCTCCTGCCCACCCTGCTCGGCCTCGGGGGGACGTGGAACGCCGAGGTCGTCCCCGTGGGGAGGGGCCAGGGTCTGGTGGTCGTCGCCTCGGCCGTGTTGATGGTGGTGCTGGCCGGCCTCGGCTGGCCGGCCCTGCGGGCCCGGCTCGGACCGGGGGTCTGGGGCCTCGCCGGTGTCGCCGTCGCGGGACTTGTCGTGGCGTGGGTCTCGGCACTGCCCCCCGTGTCCGGGCTGCTGGCCGACCACGCCGGGCTCGCCCCACTCGGGTTGCTGCGGGACGCCGCGAAGTACCTGGGCCCGCTGGCCCTGCTGTGGGCGGTCACGGTCCCTGCCGGGGCCGCCCGGCTGGCCCGCGCGACTGGTCGCCCGCGGGTCGCCATGGCCCTTGTCCCGTCGGTCCTGGTGGCTCAGCTGCTGCTGCTGCCGGGCCTGGCCTGGGGGGTCGGGGGGCGTCTGACGACCGTCGACTACCCATCCGACTGGGAGCAGGTCCGGTCGGCGCTGCTCGAGGCGCCCGACCACGGGGACGCCGTCTCCCTCCCCTGGGGGGCCTTCCGCCGGTTCGACTGGGCGACCAGCACGGTCCTGGACCCGGTACCGCGGTACCTCCCGGTGACCGTCGTCCACGCCGACGACCTGCCCGTGGGCGGTCGGGTCGTCCGGGGTGAGTCCCGCCGGGCACGGCAGGTGGCGGCGGCCCTGGGCACGGGCCGACCCGCGGTCGACACCCTGCCCCCGCTGGGGGTGGGCTGGGTGGTGGTCGCGAGCAGGACCCCCGGGCCCGAGGTCGATCCCGCTCTGCTCGAGGGCGCTGAGCCGGTGATAAGGGGAGAGTCCCTGACCCTCCTGCGCCTGCCCGGGCCGGTCGCGCCGACCGGGCCGCCCGGATGGACCACGCCGGTCCTGGTCGCCGACGGCGTGGCCGGCGGCCTGCTGCTCGCAGCCGCGGGCGTGCTCGTGCTCGACGCGTCGCGAGGGCGGCGGCGCCACCGGGGCCGGTCGGTGCTAGAGTCGCGGTCGGCCTGAGCCCCGTTCCCGAGGAGCCCGGATGATCCAGTCGCTGGTCGCCACGGTCGTCGCGCTGCTGCTCGGCGTCCTCGTGGCCATCGGCTCCGCGGTGACCCTCGTCTCGGTCGTCGGGTCGCCCGACAACCCCGAGCCGGTGGACCGGCCGCTCGTCGACTACGGCGCCCGCGTCTGAGCCCGCTCGGGCGCCACGGTCTCGACCACCGCCGCGAACTCCTTCACCGTCCGATCCCAGTCGAAGGTCGCCGCGCGCTCCCGCGCCGCCATCCCCAGGCGCGTCCGCAGCGCCGGGTCGGTGAGGAGGCGTCGCAACCCGGCCGTGAGCTCGGCCGGGGAGTCGGCCAGCAGACCGGTCCGGCCGTCCAGGATCGACTCGGCCACACCCCCGGCCGCCCGGAACCCGATGGCGGGGACGCCGTGCAGGGCGGCCTCCTGCACCACGAGCCCCCACCCCTCCTTGAGGGACGGGAGTGCCAGGACCCAGGCCGAGGAGAGCAGTTCGTGCTTGCGGGACTCGGTCACGGTCCCGTGGAAGGTCACGACGTCCGACACCCCGGTGCGCCCGGTGTACTCCCGCAGCTGCGGTCGCCACCAGCCGTCACCGACCACGTCGAGGTGCACTCCCGGGACCTCGGTGCGGAGCGCGGCGACGGCGTCGATGGCGTACTCGACCTGCTTGTGGGGGACCAGCCGGCCCAGCACACACACCCGGGGCGCCGAGGCGGTGTCCCGACGACCGACGGGCGGGTGCTCGATGCCGTTGCGGACCACGACCACGCGCTCGCGGCCGACACCGACGGTGGCCAGGTCGTCGCGGGTGGCCTCCGAGACCGCGACATACGGGCTGTGCCGGTAGACCCAGGGCGTGAGGCGGGACTCGATCCACCAGCCCAGGCGGGCGGCGAGGGGACCGTAGACCACCGGCCACTGCTCGCGATGCACGTGGTGGACGAGGACGAGCGTGCGTCGAGCGACCAGCCGGGCGAGGAAGGGGACGCCGTTCTGCACGTCGACCACGGCGTCGACCCGGCCGAGCCGGCGCAGGGCGAGGGTGGCCAGGGCGGCGGGGTAGACACCCGTCTTGCCGCCACGGCGACGGTAGCGGACCCCGGCACGCACCTGGTCGGCCGGCGCGCGGTCGTGTCGCGCGCAGCAGACGGTGACCCGCCACCCGCGGGCCGCGAGTCCCTCCGCCACCCGCTCGACGTAGCGCTCGGACCCGCCGCCCTCGGGGTTGATGGTGTCCCGCCAGTTGAGGAAGACGACGTGTCGTCGACCGGGGTGCAGCGAGCTCAGGGGATCCTCCAGGCCGGCAGGGCGGACGAGCCAGGTTAGCCCACGGGCGGCGCCGGCCCGCCACGCTGGCAGGTACCGTCCGGCTGTGCCCCGTCACCCCTCTCCGGTCTCCGCCGTCCCCGGGGCTCCCCCGGTCGCCGGGCGGCCTGGGCTGGGGAGGTCGATCCGCTTGCTGGGTGACTTCCGGGTGGAGCAGACCGACCCGGACCGCTTCTACCGGGCCCTCGCCGCGGACTCGGTCGCGATGGTCTCGCGGCACACCACGCTGGCCGGTCGGCTCGTCCTCGACGTCGGTGGGGGCCCGGGCTACTTCTTCGACGCCTTCACCGACGCCGGCGCCCTCTACCTGGCCGTCGACGCCGATGCCGGCGAGCTGGCGGCACGGGGCCGTCCCGGCCCCTGGAGCGTGCTGGGCAGCGGCCTGTCGCTCCCGGTCCGTGACGGCGCGGTCGACGTGTGCTTCTCGTCCAACGTCCTGGAGCACGTTCGGTGGCCGTGGCGGATGGCCGACGAGATGGTCAGGGTGACCCGACCCGGGGGTGCGGTCGTGCTCTCGTACACGGTCTGGTGGGGGCCCTGGGGCGGCCATGAGACCGCCCCCTGGCACTACCTCGGTGCATCTCGGGCCGCCCGTCGCTACACCCGCCGCCACGGCCACCCGCCGAAGAACCTCGTCGGCACGTCACTCTTCCCGGTGACCGTGGCCGCGGGCCTGCGGTGGGCCAGGGCGGCGTCGGGCGCGACCCTGGTGGCCGCCTACCCGCGCTACCACCCGTGGTGGGCCTGGTGGGTCCTGCGCGTGCCCGCCCTCCGCGAGGTCGTGACCTGGAACCTGGTGCTGGTGCTCCGTCGTGACCGCTGACCTCACGGCAGCCCGGGGGGTCTGGCGGCTGCGCCTGCTCGCCGTCTGCGCCCTCCTCACGGCGGTCGCCTTCGTCCAGCGGCCGGGCTGGACCGCGACCGACACGAAGCTCGACCTGACCGAGGCCCCCGGTGCCTTCCTGCTGCGCTCCCTCGACGCATGGGAGCCGCTGGGCTTCGCCGGGCAGCTCCAGAACCAGGCGTACGGCTACCTGGTCCCCACCGGCCCGTTCTTCTGGCTGGCGGACCTGGCGGGCGTCCCGGCCTGGGTCGCCCAGCGGCTCTGGTGGACGCTCCTGCTGTGCGTCGCCTTCCTCGGCATGGTCCGGCTGGCGGGACGGCTGGGCGCGGGGGGGCCGTGGATCCGGCTGGTCGCAGGCCTGGTCTACGCCCTGTCGCCACGCGTGCTGACGCTGCTCGGGGAGTTCTCGGTCGAGGCCTGGCCGATGGCCATGGCGCCCTGGGTCCTCCTGCCGCTGGTGGACGCCTCCCGCAGCGGGTCGGTCCGGCGGGGGGCCGCGGCGTCAGGGGTCGCCCTGCTCCTGACCGGTGGCGTCAACGCCGTCGCGACGCTCGCCGTGCTGGTCCTGCCCGCGTGGTTCCTGCTGACCCGCGAGCCCGGGCCGCGCCGGCGTGCCCTGATGGGCTGGTGGACGCTCGCGGTCGCCCTCGCCTCCATCTGGTGGGTGCTGCCGCTGCTCGTGCTCGCGCGTTACAGCCCGCCGTTCCTCGACTGGATCGAGGACGCGGGCACGACCACCGCGCACACCTCGGTGGCCGAGACCCTGGGCGGGGTGTCGCACTGGCTCGCCTACCTGGCGACCACGTCGGGACCGGCGCTGCCGGCCGGATTCCTGCTCGTGACGACCCCCGTCATCGTCGCCGAGGTGCTGTTGCTCGCGGCCCTCGGGATCGGGGGACTGGCCCGACCGGGCATCCTCGAACGCGGCTTCCTCGTCGGTGGTGTGCTCCTCGGCTGCGTCCTCGTCGGCTTCGGCCACGTCGGGGCCCTCGACGGCGTGCTCGCCGACGCCAGGCAGGCCTGGCTGGACGGTGCGCTCGCGCCCTTCCGCAACACCCACAAGTTCGATGCGGTGCTGCGGATACCGCTCGTCCTGGGTCTCACCCACCTGCTCGCCCGGGCGGCGGTGCCCGGGATGCTGCCCCGGCAGGCGCGGCGCACGGTGGTCTTCGTGACGGCAGCAGCGCTCGTGGGAACCGCCACACCCGCGCTGGCGGGCCGGGTCGTGGGCCCCGGCGCATACACCGAGGTCCCGGACTACTGGCCGGAGGTCGCCGACTGGCTCGCCGAGGAGCACCCCAGGGCGCGTGCCCTCGTGGTCCCTTCCGCGAGCTTCGCCGAGTTCTACTGGGGCCGGACGCGCGACGACCCCCTCCAACCGCATGCCACCTCCCCGTGGGCCGTGCGAGACGCGGTCCCCCTCGGCTCCGCGGGAGGTACCCGTCTCCTCGACGGCGTCGGACGGCGCATCGACGCCGGTCAGGGGTCGCCGGGCCTGGCCGAGTACCTCGGACGCGCCGGCTTCGGCGCCGTCGTCGTCCGAAACGACCTCGACTGGACGGTCACCGGGGCCCCACGACCGGCCCGGGTACGGGAGGCACTGGCCGCCTCGCCCGGCATCGAGCTCGTGGCCTCCTTCGGTCCGTCCGTCGGGGGTGGCGCGGACACCCCGCAGTCGACGGTGGACTCGCGACTGGACCTGTCGCTGCCGGCGGTCGAGGTCTGGGAGGTCCGCGGGCCGGACGAGCGGCTCGTGGTCAGCCGGACCACCGAGGGCACGCTGTCCGTGGACGGGGGACCTGAGGCGCTGCTGGCCCTGGCGGACGCAGGGGTCCTGGACGGGCGCGCCGCCGTGCTGTCCGCGGACCCCACGCGACCCGACTCGCCGTCGATGCGTCCCGTGCGCGGCGACTCGTACCGCCTGCGCGAGGTCGACTACGGGAGCGTGCGGGACAACACGTCGGCGGCCCTGACCGCTGCCGAGCCGTTGCGGCTCGACCGGCGGGTGCGCGACCTCGTCGTGCCGGGAATGCCGGGACGCGAGGTCGTGGCCGAGGTGTCGGGGATCGACGCGGTCTCGGCGTCGAGCAGCGGTGGAGACGTCCGGGCCCCGCGGGGTCGTGGCCCGGAGCACCAGGCCTGGTCGGCCGTGGACGGGGACCCGTCGACCGCGTGGGTGAGCGGCGACGTGGCGCCGGCGGTGGGACAGTGGTGGCAGGTGGACCTCGCGACCCCGCGCGACCTGGGCCAGGTGGAGATCGACCTGCTGGTGCAGCCCGACCTCGGGCCGGCCCCCACGCGCCTGCGCGTGGTCACCGACTCCGGTGCCGGCACCGTTCCCGTGCAGCCGGCCGAGGGAGCTCAGCCGGTGTCGGTCCCGCCCGGCGCGACCCGATCGCTGCGCTTCGAGGTCGACGAGGTCTCCGGCGGGGGTGCCGGACAGGGCGTGGGCCTGCGGGAGGTCGTGCTGCCGGACGTCGAGCCGCGCCGCACCGGGGTGCTCCCGGACCCCGTCGAGGCGGACGCCGAGGCCCCCGCAGTGATCGCGCTGCGGACGGCCGACGGCTGGCGTCCCGACTGTGTCCGGCCCGCCGACCGCCCGCTGTGCGTGCCGGGTCTGCGCCGCAGCGGCGAGGACGACGCCGTCCTGGACCGGAGCTTCGGGCTGTCCGCGCCAGCGGTCTACGAGCCGCCCCGGATCCGGGCCCGTCCCCGCCCTGGCCCGATGCTCGAGGCGCTGCTCGACCCGGACGACGGTCGGATCAGGGCGACCTCGACCAGCCGCGCCGTGGACGACCCGGCTGCACGCGCCCAGGCCCTGGTCGATCGCGACCTGGGGACCGGGTGGGTGGCGGCGCCGGCCGACGGGGACCCGACGGTCTCCCTGGGCTGGGGCGAGGTCCGCCGGGTCCGCGGGGTCCAGGTGCTCGTGGACCCCTATCTGGCCGCGACCCCGGCCACGCGGGTCTTGCTCGCGTCGGGGGCCAGCTCCTGGAGCATCACCCTCGACGACCGGGGGTTCGCGCGGCTGCCCGAGCCGGTCGAGACCGACGCGATCGATGTGCGCCTCGAGGCCGCCGAGCCCGTGGTGTCGGTCGACCCCGTCGGCGGGGGCTCCTCACCGCTGCCCGTCGGCGCCTCGGAGATCAGGGTCCTGGGGGCGGACGACCTCCGGCTCCCGACGCCGCGGACGCAGGGGGCGGGCCTGCCCTGCGGCTTCGGCCCGCCGCTCGTGGTCGACGGGCGGGCGCTCACCACCCAGGTCGCCGCCACGGTCGGAGACCTCGAGGCCCTCCGGCCCGTACCGGTGCTGCCGTGCGGGGACGACGCGGAGCGCCTGGTCCTCACCTCGGGAGAGCACGAGGTGGTCCTGGAGGCGACCGCGGAGACGTGGCCGCTGTCGGTCGTCCTCGAGCCGGTCGTCGCCGGGGACGACCCACCCGGGTCTCCCGGCCGCCCCGTCGACGTGGAGCGCTGGGACCAGCAGGTCCGCTCCGTCGCGCTCGGTGCGTCCACTCGGTGGACGTGGCTCCAGGTGCGGGAGAACTTCAGCGACGGCTGGCAGGCCCGGCTCGACGGCGCCCCACTGCAGGCCGTCCGGCTGGACGGCTGGACGCAGGGCTGGCTGGTGCCTCCGGGCCCGGCAGGCGTCGTGACCATGGAGTTCACGCCTGGCCGTTTCTACCGCGGCGGTCTCGTGGCCGGTGCGTTCGCCGTGCTCGTGCTGCTGGCACTCGCGGTGGTCCCCGACCGGCGGCGGCCGGCGAGCCCGGCGCTGCCCCCGGCGCGCCGGACCCGCACGGGCACCGTGCTTGCCGCGCTGGCACTCGCCTGGACGGGTGGTGTCGTCGCCGTAGGGCTGCTCGTGGCCGTGAGGGTGGTCGCGTCGGTACGCCCGGCGGTCGTCCGCCTGCTGGCCCCGACGGGCGTGGCGGTGGCAGGCCTGCTGCTCGCCGTGGATCCGTGGCCCCCGCCGAGTGCCCACGGCTCCTGGCCCGTGGCCCTCGCGGCGCTGACCGGCCTGGCCGCCCTCACCGCCGTGGCGACGTCACGTCGGCGCGCACGGGGCGACGACCCGGGCCACGGTCCTTGAGCCGCAGGGCGGGCCGCTCGACGACCCGCCAGCTCACGGCCGAGACGGCGACGGCGCCCACGACCGTCAGCGTCAGGACCGTCCAGAAGCCGCCGGTGAAGAAGTCCCGCCCGAGCGCCACGAGAACCAGGTCGAGCACGACCAGGTGCCAGAGGAAGATCCCGTACGAGATGGTGCCCAGCCGGACCAGCGGCCGGGTGGTCATGATCGTCGCCCACCTTCCGTGGCGCGGCCCCAGGGTGCCCGGTAGGAGCAGGAACCCCGCCACGACCGCGTAGAGGACGTGCTTGGCCACCGCCTGCCCGGCCGTCGGGTCGTCCAGGGTGCGGGGGCCGGCCACCGGGGTCGTGGCCACGAGGAAGACGCCCAGAGCGACCGTCCACGCCGCGCCGGGGGCGTGCGCGGCTCCGGCCAGGACGCGCCATCCCGAGGTGTCGCCGGAGGCGGGGACCGTCGCCACGTAGGCGCTGGCGACCGCCAGCACCATGCCGACCGCGAACCAGTCCAGGTGGGCCGGCAGCCACAACGACGCCGTGCGAGGGTCGAGCACCCCGGCCGCCCGCACGGCCGCGAGGAACCCGACGCCGGCCACCGCGTAGGCGCCCAGGACGATTGCCTGGAAGCGTGCGCTGCGGGCGGGGTCACCCCGGTGCCGCCGGGTCGCCAGCCAGGCGAGCAGCGGCAGCGCCAGGTAGAAGGCCACCTCGGTGCCGAGGCTCCACACCTGGGTGAGGCCGGGGACGAGCGCACCCGGGTGGTAGATCTGCACGAGGAACAGCTGGCGGAGCCACTCGTCCAGGCCCCGTCCCTCGTTGCCGCGGACGAGCAGACTGGCGGCGATCACGACGACGAGGTAGGCGGGGACGATGCGCAGGGCACGGCGCCACAGGTAGGGGACGGTGGCCGGGCCGGGGCTGTCGCGGAGCGCCGCCAGCGACCACGGCCGGTAGAGCAGGAACCCCGAGAGCACGAAGAAGATCGCGACACCGATGTCGAGGCGGGACACGACCGGCGCCAGCGGCCCGTCCACGCCGGCAGCCGTCTGGAAGCCGACGTGTGTGGCCACGACGGCCAGCGCCGCCAGGGCGCGGTAGCTGTCCAGCGTCGGGAAGCTCCGGTGCTCCGCCTGGGGTCGGGTCGTCACCCGCGGGCGAGCGTCGACGGCGGTCACGAGACCCCCGCGACCGGCCGAGCGACCGTGACCGTGTCGAGGCAGGACCCGATGGCCGGGTCGAGCAGAGTGACCCGGATGCGGGTGACGGTTTGGGGCGCGAGCGCCAGGACGACGGCGTTCGGACCGCTCCGGATGGGCATCCCCTCCGGCGGGGTCAGCACGGCCGAGCCGGTGGGGGACTCGGCCACGACCTCGATGCTGCTGTCGGCGCCGACGAGCAGACCGAGCCGCAGCACGAGACCGTCGAGGGCAGGGACCCGCCGCTCCAGCGGGACGAGCGCCGTGGGGGTCGACTCGTTCATCGGCCGCCCGCAGCTCGGGGCGGGGCCGGGCCGCCCGACCGTGATCGTCGACAGCCTCGCGGGTACGAGCCGGCCCTCCTCGTCGAGCACCCGTCCAGACACGTTGCCGTTGCCGACCTCCATCCGGCCGTCGTCCAGCGGGGCCAGCAGGCGGGGGAGCCGGTTGTAGGGCTCGAAGAGCGGCGGCAGCATCTCTGCTGGAACGGGCACGTCGTAGACGTGCACCGGCGTCGGGGCGGCGAGGAAGCTCTCCCGGAGCGCGGCTACGGTGTCGGCGTTGGGGTTGTCGTGCCAGGTCGAGCCCCAGGCGGACACTGATGCCGCGGCGCCGACGAGGTAGGCAGCCATCAGCACGGGTGCCGCCCGGCTCAAGGACGAGTGCTGGTGGCGGTGGTGCTCGTGCCAGCGATGGCTGGTCGCGGGCGACGCCCGGCCGGCGAGCGGCAACGTCGCCAGGCCGAGTGCCAGCGGCCCGAGGAACGCGAACTCCGCGACGTAGCGGTAGTCGGCGGCCGCCAGGATGCCGAACTTCGACACCCGGCCGACGATCACCATGCCGAAGCCCAGCACCCAGGGGACGAGGAGCACGAGCCAGGCCCGGGCGACCCGGGACGCGTCGCGGCGCGCCGCGAGGACGGTGACGACCACGACGAGGGCGGCGGCGACGCTCATCAGCGCCGGGCCCGGGTCGGAGATCCCGAAGTACGGGGAGTTGTCGGCGTCCCACGACCACGGTCCGCCGACCAGGCCGGGCAGCAGTGACCGGGTGAGGTTGGTCCCGTAGGCTTCCAGGGCGTCGCCGACGCCGACGCGTAGCCCGGGCGCGCCGCGGTCGTAGCCACCGCTGAGATACACGGCGAGGTAAGCCGCGGTGACCACGACGTAGGCGAGGGCGAGCCGGTACCACCGCCGGGAGGCGCGGAGGCGGGCACCCCAGGTGTCGCCGGGCGCGAGGAAGAGCACCGTGAGCAGCACCGCGACCGGCAGCGCGAGCAGCGCCTTCTCCCAGCACAACAGGCCGATCCCGTACGTGACGACGGCGGCGACGGCGGTCCGGCGCCGTTGGGTACGGAGGTGGCGGACGTGCAGCAGGAGGGTCGCGACGATCGCCACGTGGGCGGGGTTGAGCGTCACCGCCTGGGTCCACCAGCCGAACATCGGGACGATGAAAGGGGAGAAGCAGAAGAGAGTGAAGGGCACCAGCGTGGCTCGGCGGGGTCCGAAGAGCTCCCGGAAGAGCAGCCAGACCAGGCCGGCCAGCACCGCCTGGAGCACCAGCATCGCGCCGACCGCCGACCACCGCTCGAGCGGCGCGAGGTCGGTCTGGACCCAGATCAGCAGCCGAGGGATCGGGGCCAGGTGCGACCCGGGCGTCCTGAGCAGGTGGTCGGCGCCCAGCGAGGCCTCTGCGGCCATGCTCTGCAACCGGAAGTCGTCGAGGTAGAAGCCGCCGGGCAGGGCCACCCAAGCGAGAACGGACAGGTGCGCCGCCCCGAGGAGGACCGCCCCGGTGTCGGCCGGTCGCCAGGCCAGGCGCAGCCGTTGCCAGCTCGTCGTGAGGGCGGGCGGCAGCAGCGACTCCGGCGGCTCGTCGCCCGCGCCGGACGGCGCCGACGGGTCGGCGAGCCGGGTGTCGTCGGTCATCCGGGCTTCTCCTCGTCGCTGCGCCAGCGAACTCTACGCGTCCGGGGGTCGAAGGACCCGTGCCGGTCGGGTTCCGCGTGCGCTATGGTCCCTCGGCACACGTCGTGCGGTCCGCTGCGGTCCGGTGCCGCCGGATGAGGAGTCGAGTCATGCGCCGTACGTTCGGGCTCGTGCTGATCGGGCTGGGAGCCTTTCTGCTCGTCCTCGCGCCCATGCTCCGCTTCTACGCCTACCCCAGGCTGGCGGTCGTGCCGCTGGACCAGTACACCCAGACGGTGTCGTACGGTCCGGGCGCGACCATCCTGGACATCGGCAGCTTCTCGGAGATCCAGACCGATCTGACGAGCGTCCGCACCGTACGCGGCGACGTGGAGGCGTCGACCGACGACGTGGCGGTGTGGGAGACCTTCGTCAACACCACCGACCCCGAGGGCGAGACGCGGTCCGCCTACACCGAGCGGGGGGCCTTCGACCGTACGACCGGCGAGACCGTCGAGGGCTACGGCGAGAACTTCGACGGCGACCCCGTCCGGCACGAGGGGCTGTGGCTGAAGTTCCCGTTCGACACGCAGCAGCAGGACTACGAGTTCTGGGACAACACGCTGCTCGAGGCGCGCCCGGCCGTCTTCGACGGTGAGGAGGACATCCAGGGGCTCGCGACGTACCGCTTCGTGCAGACGATCGAGCCGGAGGTGTGGACCCAGCAGGAGGTTCCCGGCTCCCTGGTGGGCGAGGACGCCGACGCGGTGGAGGCCGACCGGTCCTACTCCAACGTCCGGACGCTGTGGGTCGAGCCCAACACCGGCGTGATCATCCGGGGGCAGGAGCAGCAGCGGTCGACCCTGCAGGTCGACGGCGAGGACCGGGTGACCGTCACCGAGGTGACGATCGCCTACGACGACGAGACCGTCACGGCCAACGTCGACGAGTACGGCGGCCAGGCGGGCCAGCTGCGGCTGATCCGATCGACCCTGCCGCTCGCCCTCGCGCTGCTGGGGCTCGGGTTGCTCGTCGGCGGCTTCCTGCTCGCCGCCAGCGGCCGTCGAGGCAGGGAGGGCACTCGACGGCGGTCACGTCAGCGTCCGGTCGAGACCACCGAGAAGCCTGAGCTCTTCCGGCACACGTAGACCGCGGTGCCGGGGATCACCCGGCCGCGCAGCGGGCTCCACTGGCCCCAGACCCGGGCATGGCCCTCGGGCCACTCGGGCTCGACCAGGTCGACCAGCTCCAGGCCCGCGGCGACGATCTCGCGCACGCGGTCGCCGAGTGTCCGGTGGTGCTCGACGTAGACCGGTCGCCCGTCCGGCCCGTCCTCGACGTACGGGCGGCGGTCCCAGTAGCTGTCCCGGGCGACGAGCCCGTCCGGCCCCGGGTCGTCGGGGAAGCACCACCGCACCGGGTGCGTGGTGGAGAAGACCCAGCGTCCGCCGGGGCGCAGCACCCGCGCGACCTCGACCATCACCCGGGCGGAGTCGGCGACGAAGGGCACGGCCCCGAAGGCCGAGCACGCCAGGTCGAAGGACGCCGCGGCGAAGGGCAGCTCACCGGCGTCGGCCTGGACGAGCGGCACGGCAGTCCCTGTGCGGGCGTCCAGCCGGCGGGCGTGCCGCAGCTGCTCGGCGGAGAGGTCGACGGCCACGACGTCGGCGCCCCGGCCGACCAGCCAACGCGAGCACTGCGCGGCACCGCAGCCGACCTCCAGCACCCTGCGCCCCGCGACCTCGCCCAGCAGCCGGGCGTCGGCCTCGTCCAGCCCTTCCGGGCACCACACGAAGCCGTCGTCTCGCAGGAAGTCGCCGTGCTCGGCCTGGTAGCCGTCGGCTGCGCGGTCCCACCACCGGCGGTTGGCCCGGGCGGTCGTCCGGGCGTCGACCGGCCGGCGGTCGACGCCGGACAGCTCCTCGGCGCTCATGTGAGGCATGATGCCTCCGGGGAGCCCGCCGCCGGACGGCAGCCGGGAGGATGTCCTGCGCCCCGTCGTGGCTCGATTGACCGTGATCGCAGCCGACGGGTAGCCTGTGGGCGCGCTGTGGGCCTGCGCGGTCTCGGACGGAGCAGGCTCGCGCTCGTTCATGTCGATCCACCGGCTCCACCGGCACGTCCACGGGGTCTCGGCACGGCGATCACCTGGCCCCTGCGCGCAGGCACGACCCCATGGTCCGACGGAGTCCCCACTACATGACGAGCAGCCTCGAGGCGACCGCCGCCCCGGCCCACACGACCCCCCAGGTCGCGGTCAACGACATCGGTGGCGAGGAGGCCTTCCTCGCCGCGGTCGACGAGACCATCAAGTACTTCAACGACGGTGACATCGTCGACGGTGTCATCGTCAAGGTCGACCGGGACGAGGTCCTGCTCGACATCGGCTACAAGACCGAGGGCGTCATCCCGTCCCGCGAGCTCTCGATCAAGCACGACGTCGACCCCAACGAGGTCGTCTCCGTCGGCGACACCGTCGAGGCCCTGGTCCTCCAGAAGGAGGACAAGGAGGGCCGGCTGATCCTGTCCAAGAAGCGCGCCCAGTACGAGCGCGCCTGGGGCACGATCGAGAAGATCAAGGAGGAGGACGGCGTCGTCACCGGGACCGTCATCGAGGTGGTCAAGGGCGGCCTGATCCTCGACATCGGCCTGCGCGGCTTCCTGCCCGCCTCGCTGGTGGAGATGCGCCGGGTCCGCGACCTCCAGCCGTACGTCGGCAAGGAGATCGAGGCCAAGATCATCGAGCTCGACAAGAACCGCAACAACGTCGTGCTGTCCCGCCGCGCCTGGCTGGAGCAGACCCAGTCCGAGGTGCGCTCGACGTTCCTGCAGACGCTGCAGAAGGGGCAGATCCGCAAGGGCGTCGTCTCCTCGATCGTCAACTTCGGGGCCTTCGTCGACCTGGGCGGCGTCGACGGCCTCGTGCACGTCTCCGAGCTGTCCTGGAAGCACATCGACCACCCGTCCGAGGTGGTCGAGGTCGGCCAGGAGGTCACCGTCGAGGTCCTCGACGTCGACATGGACCGCGAGCGGGTCTCGCTGTCGCTCAAGGCGACGCAGGAGGACCCCTGGCAGCAGTTCGCACGCACCCACCAGATCGGGCAGATCGTGCCCGGCAAGGTCACCAAGCTCGTCCCGTTCGGCGCGTTCGTCCGCGTCGACGAGGGGATCGAGGGCCTGGTCCACATCTCCGAGCTGGCAGAGCGCCACGTCGAGATCCCCGAGCAGGTCGTGCAGGTCGGCGGCGACGTCATGGTCAAGGTCATCGACATCGACCTCGAGCGCCGTCGCATCTCGCTCTCCCTCAAGCAGGCCAACGAGGTGGCCACCGCGGAGCACGTGTCGGAGCACTTCGACCCCACGCTCTACGGCATGGCCGCCACCTACGACGACCAGGGCAACTACATCTACCCCGAGGGCTTCGACCCCGAGACCAACGAGTGGCTGCCCGGCCACGAGGAGCAGCAGGCCGCCTGGGAGAAGCAGTACGCCGAGGCGCACGCCCGCTGGGAGGCCCACAAGAGCCAGATCGAGAAGTCCAAGGAGACCGAGGGCGAGGGCGAGACCGCCTCTCCGTCCTCGTACACCTCCGAGCAACCCGAGGACTCGGGCACGCTGGCCTCGGACGAGGCCCTGCAGGCCCTGCGCGAGAAGCTCACCGGCAACTGACGCGCCCCGTCCTGCCGTCCGACGGCCCGTCCCCGGGGGCGGGTCATCGGCCTGTCCGGGCGCGCTGTCGCGGCCACGTCTCCCGCTCGCCCGTACGGTGGGGGCGTGAGGTCCCGGATCGGGCGGCGCGCCCCACGGCTGGTCGTGGGCGCGGCCCTCGCCGCCGTGGCGGTCCCGGCGGCCGGCTGCTCCGACGACCCCTCGACCCCCGACCTGCCCTTCTCGGCCGGTGACCCGCCGCAGACCTTCACCGCCGCGGCGGGTGCGTCGGCCCCGCCGGCGCCGACCGGGGGATCCGCGGCTCCTGCGGTGGTCCCGCAGTCGTGCGACGACGTGGCATCCGTGACGCGGGTGGTCGAGGTGCTGGGTGCACCGCTGGAGGGATCCGGCTCGTTCGTCTACGCCGGGCCGCTGCCGGAGGCCGGGCGGACCGCTCGGATCACCTGCGGGTACGGCGTGCCGGAGGGGGAGGACCCGGTCCCTGCGGTCGAGATCACGATCAACGGCTACGTCGATGCCGAGACGGCGCGTGGCCGGCTGGACGGCAGCGTCGAGTCTGCCCGCTCACAGGGCGACGCCACCGCGGCCGTCGAGCTGGACGGCCGACCGGGCTTCGTGCTCGCGGACGCCGAGACCGTCAGCTACGTCGTGGCCGACGGCGCCCGCACCCTGGTCGTCAGCCTCCGGCGTGGGGTCGTCAGCAGGTCGGCCGAGCAGCTGGTCCTGCTCGATCTCGCCGCCCTGACGCTGGGTCTGCCGCTGTCGGGGGAGACGTCCGGGTGAGGCTGCGCGTAGGGCTGACGGGTGGGATCGGGTCCGGCAAGAGCGAGGTGGCCAGGCTGCTCGCGGCGCACGGCGCGGTGGTCATCGACTCCGACGTGCTGGCCCGGGAGGTCGTCGCCCGGGGGACCGAGGGGCTGGCCGAGGTGGTGTCGGTCTTCGGCCCCCGGGTGCTCACCCCGTCCGGCGACCTGGACCGCCCGGCGCTCGGCCGGCTGGTCTTCGCCGACCAGGCGGCCCGAGTGCGTCTCGAGTCGATCGTGCACCCCCGGGTCCGGCGCCGGGCCGCCGAGATCGAGTCCGCGGCCGCCCCCGACGCGGTGGTCGTCCACGACGTGCCGCTGCTCGTGGAGACCGGCCAGCCGGACCGCTTCGACGAGGTCGTCGTCGTCGACGTGCCCGAGGAGGTCCAAGTGGAGCGCATGGCCCGCCTGCGCGGGATGGCCGAGGAGGACGCGCGCGCCCGGATCGCCGCCCAGGCCTCCCGTACCGAGCGGCTCGCCGCCGCGACCGTGGTCGTCGACAACGCGGGGTCGCTGGACGAGCTGAGGAGCCGGGTCGACGAGGTCTGGGACGGCCTCGTCGCGCGTACCCGCCGGTAGCCCCGGTCGCCGGGGGTCCCTCGTGGCGTCGGGGCCGCCGACCCCCATAGGTTGAGACGTCGGTCGCTCGTCGGGAGGCGTGGTCGGTGTTCGCACGAGTCGCGGTGGTGAACCGTGGAGAGGCCGCGATGCGGCTGATCCACGCCGTACGTGAGATGGAGGCCGAGGGCCGGGGGCCGATCGAGGTCGTCGCCCTGCACACCGAGGCCGAGTCGGGGGCGAAGTTCGTCCGCGAGGCGGACGTCGCCTACGACCTGGGGCCGGCGTCGGCCCGGCCGTACCTCGACCACGCCGTGCTCGAGCAGGCGCTGCGCGAGACGGGAGCGGACGCGGCCTGGGTGGGCTGGGGATTCGTCGCCGAGGACCCGGGCTTCGCGGAGCTCTGCGAGGACATCGGGGTCACCTTCGTCGGCCCGAGCGCGGAGTCGATGCGCCGGCTCGGCGACAAGATCGGCGCGAAGCTGCTCGCCGAGGAGGTCGGCGTCCCGGTCGCACCGTGGAGCCGGGGACCGGTTGACGACCTCGCGGCCGCCCAGGTGGCGGCCCGGAGGATCGGCTACCCGCTCATGCTCAAGGCGACGGCGGGGGGAGGAGGCCGCGGCATCCGGGTCGTCGGCTCGGACGCCGATCTCGCCGAGGTCTTCGACCGCACCCGCGACGAGGCCCACCGCGCCTTCGGCAGCAGCGTCGTGTTCCTCGAGCGGCTGGTCACCGGAGCCCGGCACGTGGAGGTCCAGGTCATCGCCGACGGCCAGGGCACGGCCTGGGCCCTCGGCGTCCGCGACTGCTCGGTCCAGCGGCGCAACCAGAAGGTCATCGAGGAGTCGGCGTCGCCGCTGCTGGACCCGGACCAGGTCGCCGAGCTCAAGGCCTCGGCCGAGCGGCTCGCGCTGGCCGTCGGCTACCGGGGCGCCGGCACCGTCGAGTTCCTCTACCACCCGGGCGAGCGCAGCTTCGCCTTCCTCGAGGTCAACACCCGGCTGCAGGTCGAGCACCCGATCACCGAGCTGACCACCTCCTTCGACCTGGTCAAGGCGCAGCTGCACGTCGCAGCGGGCGGCCGCCTCGAGGGCGCGCCGCCGGTCGAGTCCGGGCACGCGGTCGAGGCGCGGCTCAACGCCGAGGACCCCGACCGCGACTTCGCGCCCGCCCCCGGCAGGGTGAGCCTCTTCGTCCAGCCCTCGGGTCCCGGGGTGCGGGTCGACACCGGCGTCGACGAGGGCGACACCATCCCGGCCGACTTCGACTCGATGATCGCCAAGATCATCGCGTACGGGCGCGACCGCGACGAGGCCCTGGCCCGTCTGCGCCGCGCCGTCGCCGACACCACCGTGGTGATCGAGGGCGGCGCCACCAACAAGAGCTTCGTGCTCGACCTCCTCGGCCAGCCCGAGGTCGTCGACGGCACGGCCGACACCGGGTGGATCGACCGGGTGCGCGCGGAAGGCCGGCTGGTCTCGCACCGGGACGCCGGCGCCGCGCTCGTCGCGGCTGCGATCGACGCCTACGAGGACGAGCTGGGCGTGGAGCTGGCGCACTTCCTCGAGACCTCGTACGGAGGCCGGCCGCAGGCCCGGCACGAGGTCGGGCGGGCCATCGACCTCAAGCTGCGAGGAGCCCCGTACAAGGTGACCGTCGCCCAGACGGGCCCGCGGAGGTTCCGCGTCGGTGTGGCCGCAGGCACCGAGACCCGTGTCGTCGACGCCGAGATCGAGCGGCTGGACGGCTACGCGAGCCGCCTGGTCGTCGGCGACCGCAGGTTCCGCCTGGTCACGGCCACCCACGGCCCGGTGCACCTGGTCGAGGTGGACGGGGTGACCCACCGGATCAGCCGCGACGAGGGCGGGGTGCTGCGTTCCCCTGCGCCGGCCCTCGTCGTCGCGCAGCCGGTGGAGGTCGGGGCCGAGGTCGAGGCCGGCGCGCCGGTGCTCGTCCTCGAGTCGATGAAGATGGAGACGGTGCTCGTGGCGCCGTTCCCCGCCCGCGTACGCGAGCTGCGGGCGGCCACGGGCAGCCAGGTGGAGACGGGGGCACCGCTCGTCCGGCTCGAGCCGCTGGGCGATGCCGACGCGGAGGCCGCTCCGGGCGCGTCCGCGGCCGTCGAGGAGGTCGAGCTTCCCGGGCAGCACGACGGGTCCGCCGAGGACCGGGCCACCCGTTGCCTGGACGACCTGCGCAGCCTCCTGCTGGGCTTCGACGTCGGCCCGGGCGAGGAGGGGCGCGCCCTGGCCGCCTACCTGGAGGTCCGCGCGGAACTGGCGGCCGGCGGGGGGCCACCCGTACGGGACGAGATCGACGTGCTACGGGTCTTCGCCGACGTCAGCGACCTGAGCCGTAACAAGCCGGAGGCGGAGGAGTCCGAGGACACCCGGGTGCACAGCCCGCGGGAGTACCTGCACTCCTACCTGCACAGCCTCGACGTCGAGCGGGCCGGCCTGCCGGAGGCGTTCCGGACCAAGCTCACCCGGGTGCTCGGTCACTACGGACTCAGGGACCTCGAGCGCACGGCCGCGCTGGAGGAGGCCGTCTTCCGGGTCTTCCTGGCCCAGCAGCGTACCGCCTCGGACGTGGTCGTCGTGACGGCGTTGCTGCAGCAGTGGCTGACCGAGCCGGCCCCTGCCGGTGAGCCGGCGGAGGAGGCGCACGAGGTCCTGGACCACCTGGTCCTGGCCACCCAGCTGCGCTTCCCCGTCGTGGGCGACCTGGCCCGCAGCGTCCGGTTCCGGTGGTTCGACCAGCCGCTCGTCGACCAGGAGCGGGCCGGAGTGCTGGCCCAGGTCCGCGACGAGCTCGAGTACCTGGCGTCCGAACCCGCGGCTCCCGACCACGCGGCCAGGCTCGACGCGCTGGTCGCCATCCCGGAGCAGATCGTCGGATTCCTCTCGGAGCGGCTGGAGCGCGGCGTCCCGCAGCGGGAGCCGATGCTGGAGGTGCTGGCCCGCCGGCACTACCGCGAGTACGAGCTGCACGACCTCCGCACCGGCAGGCTGGGGGAGCGGGCGGTCGTCACGGCGGACTACTCGCTGGACAACCGCCCGACGCACCTCGTCTCGACGGTCGGGACCTTCGACGAGCTGTCTGCGCCCGACCGGCCTGGCGGGTTGGTGGCCCAGCTGGCAGCTGCGGTGGCGAAGGCTCCGCCCGGCCACGAGTCCGTCGTGGATCTCTACCTGTCCTGGCCCAATCCGCCGGACGACCCCGACGAGACCTCGGCCCGGCTGCGGAAGACCCTGGACCAGGCGGACGTCTCCAGGCGGGTACGGAGGGTGGCGCTCGCCGTCTGCCCGGGAGGGGGGCGGCCGGTCTCGTACCTCACCTTCCGTCCCTCGGAGATCGGTGTGGTCGAGGACGACCTCGTCCGCGGCGTCCACCCGATGGTGGGCCGGCGGCTCAACCTCTGGCGGCTGCGCGACTTCAGCATCACCCGGCTGGAGGCGCCCGAGGACGTGCTCCTCTACCGGGCCGTCGCCCCGGGCAACGAGTCCGACGAGCGGCTGGTGGCGCTCGCGCAGGTACGGGAGTTCGCCGTGTCCCGGGACGCCGAAGGACACGTCACAGGGCTCCCGCACGCCGAGCGTGCTCTGGCCAACTGCCTGGAGGCGATCCGGCGGGCCCGGACGGCGCGTGGCCCGGCCGGGGCCCGGCTGGACATGAACCACGTGTGGCTGCACATCTGGCCGGTCATCGACGCCCCGCTGGAGGAGCTGACCGCGCTGCAGCGCACGATCGCACCGCTCACCGCCGGTGCGGGGATCGAGGAGGTGCTCGCGGAGGGCCGGATCGGCACGCCGGACGGCGAGGTGCACCCGGTCGCCGCCCGCTTCTCGTACCAGCCGGGGTCTGGCGTCCAGGCCACCGTGAGCGCGCCGCCCACCGAGCGGTTGCGCCCGCTCGACGACTACGCCCAGAAGGTGCTGCGCTCCCGCCGTCGCGGCACCGTCTACCCGTACGAGCTGGTGGGAATGCTCGCAGGCGCCGGGACCTTCGTCGAGCACGACCTCGACGACACCGGCGAGCTCGTGCCCGTCGAGCGCCCGCAGGGGCGCAACAAGACCGGTCTCGTCGCGGGCGTCGTGACCACGCCGACCGGGCGACATCCCGAGGGGATCACCCGCGTCGTCCTGCTGGGCGACCCCACGAAGGCCCTCGGAGCGCTTGCCGAGCCGGAGTGCGCCCGCGTCATCGCTGCCCTGGACCTGGCCGAGCGGATGGGGGTGCCGCTGGAGTGGATCGCGCTCTCCGCCGGCGCCCGCATCTCGATGGACTCCGGCACGGAGAACATGGACTGGGTCGCCAAGGCGCTGCGGCGGATCGTCACCTTCACCCAGGCCGGCGGCGAGATCAACATCCTGGTGGCAGGCATCAACGTCGGCGCCCAGCCGTACTGGAACGCCGAGGCGACGATGCTCATGCACACCAAGGGGATCCTGGTGATGACACCCGACAGCGCGATGGTGCTGACCGGCAAGCAGTCGCTGGACTTCTCCGGCGGCGTCTCGGCCGAGGACAACTTCGGCATCGGCGGCTACGACCGGGTCATGGGGCCCAACGGCCAGGCGCAGTACTGGGCGGCCGACCTGGCCGGGGCCCGGGACGTGCTGATGGCGCACTACGACTCCACGTACGTGGTGCCGGGCGAGGGTCGTCCACGGACGGCCGGCACGGGCGACCCGGTCGACCGCGACGTGCGCGACTTCCCGCACGACGTTCCCGACAGCGACTTCACGACCGTCGGTGACATCTTCTCGGCGGAGAAGAACCCGGACCGCAAGAAGGCCTTCGACATCCGCACGCTCATGCGGGCGGTCGCCGACCAGGACCACCCGGTGCTGGAGCGCTGGGCGGGCATGGCCGACGCCGACACCGCCGTCGTCCAGGACGCCCACCTGGGCGGGCACCCGGTGTGCCTGCTCGGCATCGAGTCGCGGTCGATCCCGCGCCGGGGCTTCCCGCCGAGCGACGGGCCGGACACCTGGAGCGCGGGGACGCTCTTCCCCCGCTCGTCCAAGAAGGTCGCCCGGGCGATCAACGCCGCGAGCGGCAACCGGCCGTTGGTGGTGCTGGCGAACCTGTCCGGCTTCGACGGCTCCCCGGAGTCGATGCGCAACCTGCAGCTCGAGTACGGCGCCGAGATCGGCCGGGCGGTCGTCAACTTCGACGGGCCGATCGTCTTCTGCGTGGTCTCGCGCTACCACGGCGGGGCGTTCGTGGTGTTCTCCAAGGCGCTCAACCCGAACATGACCGTCCTCGCCGTCGAGGGCTCCTTCGCCTCAGTGATCGGCGGCGCCCCTGCCGCTGCCGTGGTCTTCGCCGGGGAAGTCAACGCCCGTACGGCGAAGGACCCGCGGGTCGTGGAGCTCGAGGCCCGGGTGGCGGAGGCAAGGGGGGCGGAGCGGGCCACCCTTGCCACCGAGCTCGCCGAGCTGCGCACGTCCGTGCGGGCGGAGAAGATCGCCGCCGTGGCGGCGGAGTTCGACGCCGTGCACAGCATCCGGCGGGCCGTGGAGGTCGGATCTGTCGACGCGGTCATCGGGGCGCACGAGGTTCGGCCACGGCTCGTGGAGGCGGTCGAGCGAGGTCTGGCGTAGCCCGCGCACGCACCTCGGCGCTCAGAAGTACCTCAGGAGGTCCGGGAATGCCTGGAGGGTGAGGACACCGGTATCGCGCGGGTCGATGTCGGTGTGCTCGAGGACCCACGTGTTGTCGTTCGGCAGGAAGACCGCCCGCATGCCGGCCCGGCGGGCGGGGAGCACGTCGGAGCGTGGGGAGTTGCCGACCATCCAGGTGGCGGTGAGCGGGAGCGAGAGGTCCCTGACGAGCGAGCGGTAGGTGCCCACGTCCTTCTCGGGCACGACGTGCACGCTGCGGAAGTGCGGTCGCAGCCCGGAGGCCTCGAGCTTGCCCTCCTGCTCGGGCGCGTCTCCCTTGGTGAGCAGGATCAGCTGGTGCCGGGTGCCCAGCTCGTCGAGCGTCTCGGACACCCCCGGGACGAGGTCGACCCGGTGATCCAGCAGGTCGTTGGCCAGGTCGTCCAACCGGCGCCGTTCCTCGTCGGTCACCGGCCGCTCGGTGAGCCGTTCGAGGCACTCGCCCAATGACCGGAGGAACACCCTGGCCCCGTAGCCGTGCGCCACGCTGTTGGCGGCCTCGACGTCGTCGAGCACCGCCCGGATCGTGCCCCGGTCCCGGGTCGGGTGCTCGAGCCAGTCCAGGAAGTGCTCGATGACGCGCTCGAAGCGGACGTTGTTCTCCCAGAGGGTGTCGTCCGCGTCGAAGATCAGCACCTGGTCGGTGAACCGCACCGTACCTCCTCGGCCACCGCTGCCTCCCGCCGACGGACGAGCCAACCACACCGCCGCGTCACTGTCGGCCCCCCGACGTACGGTGGACGCCGTGCGACCAGTCACCGATCTTCAGCGCCGCGTCAGCCCGTTCCGCGTCGTCTCGGATTTCCGGCCCAGCGGCGATCAGCCGCAGGCCATCGAGGAGCTGGAGCAGCGCATTCGTGCCGGTGAGCAGGACGTCGTGCTGCTCGGCGCGACCGGCACCGGAAAGTCCGCCACGACCGCCTGGCTGATCGAGCGGCTGCAGCGCCCCACCCTGGTGATGGCGCCCAACAAGACGCTGGCGGCTCAGCTGGCCAACGAGTTCCGCGAGCTGCTGCCGCGCAACGCGGTGGAGTATTTCGTCTCGTACTACGACTATTACCAGCCCGAGGCCTACGTCCCGCAGACCGACACCTACATCGAGAAGGACTCCTCGGTCAACGAGGAGGTCGAGCGGCTCCGGCACTCGGCCACGAGCGCCCTGCTCACGCGGCGTGACGTGGTCGTGGTCGCCTCCGTCTCCTGCATCTACGGCCTCGGCACACCGCAGGAGTACGTGGACCGGATGGTCTCGCTCAAGGTCGGCGACGAGCTCGACCGCGACGGGCTCCTCAGGCGGCTGGTGTCCATCCAGTACTCCCGCAACGACCAGAACTTCACCCGCGGCACCTTCCGGGTTCGGGGTGACACGCTCGAGATCATCCCGATGTACGAGGAGCTGGCCCTGCGCGTCGAGTTCTTCGGTGACGAGATCGAGCGGATCATGACCCTGCATCCGCTGACCGGTGAGGTCGTGCGCGAGGAGCAGGAGATGTACGTCTTCCCGGCCTCGCACTACGTGGCAGGGCCCGAGCGCATGGAGCGCGCGATCACCGGCATCGAGGCCGAGCTGGAGGAGCGGCTGGCCGAGCTGGAGCGCGGAGGCCGGCTGCTCGAGGCCCAGCGGCTGCGCATGCGCACCACGTACGACGTCGAGATGATGCGCCAGGTCGGCTTCTGCTCCGGGATCGAGAACTACAGCCGCCACATCGACGGTCGCGCCGCCGGGTCGCCGCCGAACTGCCTGCTCGACTACTTCCCCGACGACTTCCTCCTCGTCATCGACGAGTCGCACGTCACCGTGCCGCAGATCGGCGGCATGTACGAGGGCGACATGTCGCGCAAGCGGACGCTGGTGGAGCACGGCTTCCGCCTGCCGAGTGCCATGGACAACCGTCCGCTGAAGTGGGAGGAGTTCGTCGACCGCATCGGGCAGACCGTCTACCTGTCGGCCACCCCCGGGCCGTACGAGCTCGGTCGCGGCGACGGCGTGGTGGAGCAGATCATCCGGCCGACGGGGCTGGTCGACCCCGAGGTCGTCGTGAAGGGGACCCGGGGGCAGATCGACGACCTGATGCATGAGATCGGTGTCCGGGTCGGCCGGCACGAACGGGTCCTGGTCACGACACTGACCAAGAAGATGGCCGAGGACCTCACCGACTACCTCCTCGAGCACGGCATCCGGGTCCGCTACCTGCACAGCGAGGTCGACACGCTCCGCCGGGTCGAGCTCCTCCGGGAGCTTCGGACCGGGGAATTCGATGTCCTCGTGGGCATCAACCTGCTGCGGGAAGGCCTCGACCTGCCCGAGGTGTCGCTGGTGTCGATCCTCGACGCCGACAAGGAGGGCTTCCTGCGCAGCGGTACCTCGCTGATCCAGACCATCGGCCGGGCAGCTCGCAACGTGTCGGGCCAGGTGCACATGTACGCCGACACGATCACCCCGTCGATGGCGTCGGCCATCGAGGAGACCAACCGGCGACGTGAGAAGCAGGTCGCCTACAACCGCGAACGAGGCATCGACCCCACGCCGTTGCGCAAGCGGATCGCCGACATCACCGACATGCTGGCCCGCGAGGACGCCGACACCGACAGGCTCCTGGGGGGCTCCGGCCGCCAGCAGTCCCGCGGCAAGGCACCGGTGCCCGGACTGTCCAGCCGCTCCGAGGTCGGGCGCCACGCCTCCGAGCTGGCCGGGCTGCCGGCTGCCGACCTCGCAGATCTCATCCAGCAGCTCACCGACCAGATGCACGCGGCGGCCGCCGAGCTGCAGTTCGAGCTCGCCGCCCGGCTGCGCGACGAGCTCGCCGAGCTCAAACGCGAGCTCCGCGGCATGCGAGAGGCCGGTGTCGCGGGGTAGGACCCCGGCTCGGCGGGTAAGCACTTCAGGGACCCGCGTGAGAGGATGTCCGGTGGCGCGAGGGGAGTACTCCCACGCGGCAGCGTCGTCATCACGGCCGTGGCCCACGAGGTCGCCGCCCGGCGCTGTCGGGCCCTGGTCGAGGGGCTGGAGGAGACCTCCGTCCCGTCCCTCGTGCACGCACCATTCGGGAGCAGCCCGTGAACGTCACCTTCTGGGTGTGGATCGTCACCTTCGTCGCGATCCTCGCGCTGTTCGTCTTCGACTTCTACGCGCACGTCCGGACCCCGCATGCGCCGTCGATCAAGGAGGCGGCCTGGTGGTCGACGTTCTACATCGTGCTCGCGCTGGTCTTCGGCGTCGGGGTCCTGCTCGTGTCGGGGACCCGGTACGGGGCGGAGTACTTCGCCGGCTACGTCACCGAGAAGAGCCTCTCGGTGGACAACCTCTTCGTCTTCGTGATCATCATGGCCAAGTTCGCAGTCCCGCGTGAGTACCAGCAGAAGGTGCTCCTGGTCGGGATCGCGATCGCGCTCGTCATGCGGGGGATCTTCATCGCCTTGGGCGCTGCCGCCATCGCGAACTTCAGCTGGGTGTTCTACATCTTCGGCGCATTCCTGATCTACACGGCCTGGAAGCTCGCACGCGAGAAGCACGACCAGGACGAGGAGTTCAAGGAGAACGCGGTCCTCCGGTTCGCCGAGCGCGTCCTCCCGACGACGACGGACTACCACGGGGACCGTCTGACCGTCCGCATCGACGGCAAGCGCCTGGTCACGCCGATGCTGGTCGTCATGATCGCGATCGGGACGACCGACCTGCTCTTCGCCCTCGACTCCATCCCGGCGATCTACGGCCTCACCAACGAGCCGTACATCGTCTTCACCGCCAACGCCTTCGCGCTGCTGGGGCTACGGCAGCTCTACTTCCTCATCGGCGGCCTGCTCGAGCGGCTGGTCTACCTCAGCCTGGGCCTGTCGGTGATCCTCGGCTTCATCGGCGTCAAGCTGGTCCTCGAGGCGCTGCACACCAACGAGCTGCCCTTCGTCAACGGCGGACAGCACGTGGAGTGGGCCCCTCAGATCCCGATCTGGCTGTCACTCACGATCATCATCGGGACCTTGGCGGTCACCACCGTGGCGAGCCTGCTGAAGACCCGCCGGGACCGGAAGGCAGAGCTGCTCCCGCCGGACGCGGCCGAGATCGAGAAGGGCACGCCGCCCGTGCCGGAGGACAGCCCCCGAGACTGACCGGTGTCCATGCACGTGGTGAGGTCACCATCCTCGTGCTCGCCACTCCTCCAGGTGCGGCCGCTCCCGGCCGAGGGTCGTGTCGTCGCCGTGCCCGGGATAGACCCAGGTCTCGTCGGACAGCCGGTCGAAGAGCTTGGTCCTCACGTCGCCGATGAGCGAGGCGAAGTTCTCCGGAGTGGTCGTCCGTCCCACACCCCCGGGGAACAGCGAGTCGCCCGTCCACACGTGCGGCTGGCCGGTCGGGTCGTCGTAGAGCAGGGCGATGCTGCCGGGGGTGTGACCGACGAGGTGCACGACCTCGAGCTCGATCCGGCCGAACCGCACGAGGTCCCCGTCCCGGACGACCTCGTCGGTCGGCACCGCGATGGCCGGGGCGTCGTCGACGTGGGCCACCGTGCGGGCGCCGGTGGCCGCCACGACCGCGGCGAGCGCCTGCCAGTGGTCGCCGTGTCGATGGGTCGTCACGACACGGCCGAGCGGTCCCTCGCCGCACACGGCGAGGATCCTTTGCGGCTCGTCAGCAGCGTCGACCAGCAGCTCCTCGCCGGTCGCGCGGCAGCGGAGCACGTACGCGTTGTTGTCCATCGGGCCCACCGAGACCTTGCTGACGATCAGGTGCGTCAGCTCGCGAACGGCTGCCGGGCCGCCCGGGACGACCTTGCCCTGGTAGCGCACCTGTGTCCTCCTGTCGTCACGCCCACGCGGGCAGTACGGGTAGCGACCCCGGCGGGTCGACGGTCAGGTCGTCACCACCGCTCCTCCCCGTCAGCCAGGCCAGCATGGCGGCCGGCGCCCCGGACACCGTGGGGCCGCCCGGCCTACCGAGCGGCTCGGGTTCGGACCCGACCACGTGCGCCACCAGGGAGGGGGTTTCCGCGCGTCGGCGGAACATCCGCAACGTCTGGGCCAGGGCACGGTCCACGAAGCCGGTCGGC
>DASTQL010000181.1:0-16654 GCA_035761805.1 Jiangellales bacterium
TGCTCCTGTCTCCGGGCTTCATGCTCGTGTCGTCGGTCGCCTTCGCGGTGGCCCCGTTCCTGCTCGCCTGGACACTCGCCTCCGGCACCGTGGCCTGGACCGACCCCGCCGTCCGGATGTTCCTCGCCACCGTCTACCTGCTGATGTTCGGCCCTGCTCTCGTGTACGGCCTGTCGTACGCCCGGCACCGCGATGACGTGGGACTGCTCAAGGCGCTCGGGATCTCCCACCTCATGCCGCTCTACACGTACGTCTGGTACGCCGCTGCGTGGCGGGCCGTGACCCGGATCGTCCTGCGCCGCAAGAGCTGGGCGAAGACGGCCCGGCTCGTCGAGGGCGGCGGCAGCAGAGGCCACACCCCCAAGCACGCCCGGGGGGTGGCGGCGTGAAGCGAGTGATGCTGGTCTTCGGCACCAGGCCCGAGGCGATCAAGATGGCGCCCGTCGTGCGCGCTCTCGATGAGAGCCCTCACCACGAGCCGGTCGTCGTCGTGACCGCCCAGCACCGCGAGATGCTCGACCAGGTCCTCGACCTCTTCGGCATCACGCCCGATCACGACCTCGACCTCAGCAGCCCCCGCCAGGCCCTGGGCGCGCTCACCAGCCGTGCTGTGGACCGCCTCGGTCCGGTCGTCGAGGTGGAGCGGCCGGACGCGCTCGTCGTGCAGGGCGACACCACCACCACGTTCGCCGGGGCGCTGGCCGGCTTCTACTCGCAGGTGCCCGTCGTGCACATGGAGGCAGGGCTGCGGACGAACGACGTCTACAACCCGTTCCCCGAGGAGATGAACCGCCGCCTGGTGACGCGGCTCGCCGCACTGCACCTGGCCGCCACGCCGGCTGCCCGGGAGAACCTCCTCGCCGAGGGGGTGTCGCCTGCAGACGTGCACGTCACCGGCAACACCGTCATCGACGCGCTGCTGTGGGCGGTGCAGCAGGAGCGCCCGGTCGAGGATCCCCTGCTCGCCCGGGCCGAGCGGCACGACGGACCCGTCCTGCTCTGGACCAGCCACCGGCGTGAGTCGTGGGGCGAGCCGATGGCGCGGGTCGGCCGCGCGGTCGCCCGGATCGCCGAGGCCGAGCCCCACCTGTTGGTCGTGCTGCCGGCACACCGCAACCCGACGGTGCGCGAGGCGCTGGCACCGACGGTGAGCGGCGTGCCGAACGTCGTCGTCGGGGAGCCCGCGGACTACTGGAGCTTCGCGCGGCTCATGCGGCGAGCCACACTGCTCCTCACCGACAGCGGGGGGGTGCAGGAGGAGGGGCCCAGCCTGGGCAAGCCGGTTCTCGTCACGCGGGACACGACCGAACGCCCGGAGGCGCTGGAGGCCGGCGTGGGCGAGTTGGTGGGAACCGACGAGGAGCTGGTCGTGCGCCGCGTCCGCCGCCTGCTGCACGACCCGGCCGAGTACGCCCGGATGGCCACCGCCGTCAGCCCGTACGGGGACGGCCGAGCCGCGCGACGGACGGTCCAGGCCGTCGACCGGCTGCTCGGCGCCGGGAGCGTGGTCGAGGATTTCGGAGCATCGACGGCCGCGTCCGCCGAACGCGTCAGCGTCGCCTGACCGGCCACGAAGCATGATCACCACGGTCTGCCCTGGCCCTCGGCTCGCTACCCTCGAGGTCGGACGACCTCGGGGGGAGGCATGCACGCACGTGGGGTGGCCGCCGCCGTGGCAGTGGCCGTCCTCGCCGGGCTGGTCGCGGTGACGTCGCCGTCCGGCGCCGAGGCGCGTCCCGACCCTGGGGGCCCTGCCCTGTTCCAGGGGGCCTTCGACGGCGCCCGGCTCGGCGTGGCGTGGCAGGACGGCCAGGTCTACGGGCGGTGGCGGTCGCAGTTCCACGGGTGGGGCACGACCAAGGTCACCGGCGTCGACGGACGTCGCGTGCTCGAGCAACGCCCGCGCCCGGCGACGCGTCCCGACCACACCGACGCGAGTCTCGTCACCACGACGCGCGACTTCGGCGACCTGGAGCTGACGGCCAGCATGCGCACGCTCGAGCGGCTCCGGACCCCGACGCCCAACCCGTGGGAGGTCGCGTGGCTGCTCTGGCACTACACCGACAACACCCACTTCTACTACCTCGCACTGAAGCCCGACGGATGGGAGCTGGGCAAGGAGGATCCCGCCTACCCGGGTGCGCAGCGGTTCCTGGCCACCGGCACCGCCCCCGGCTTCCCCGTGGGCCAGTGGTACGACGTCCGCGTTCGGCAGGCCGGTGACACCACGACGGTCTGGGTCGATCGGCAGCGGTTGGTGCACTTCCGCGACACCGAGCGTCCCTACCGGCGGGGAGCCGTCGGCCTCTACAACGAGGACGCGGCGGTCCAGTTCGCCGACGTCACCGTCGTCGCAAGGTGAGCCACACGGGGCGGCAGTCAGGCGGGCGCGAGCGAGCTGCGAGTGACGACCGGCGCGAGCCCGGCCGAGCGTCCTACGGCGTCCGGGTCTCCGCAGACGGCCAGCCAGGTGGCGAGCATGCGGTGCCCGCCCTCGGTGAGCACGGACTCGGGGTGGAACTGCACCCCCTCCACGGGCACGTCCCGGTGCCTCATCGCCATGATGACGCCACGGTCGGTGCGCCCGGTGACCTCCAGCTCGGCGGGAACCGTGGTGGGGTCCACCGCCAGCGAGTGGTAGCGCGTCGCGGTGAACGGGTCGGGCAGCCCCTCGAGGACCCCGGCCCCCGTGTGGTGGACCAGGCTGGTCTTGCCGTGCAGCAGCTCCGGCGCTCGACCGACCGTGGCCCCGTAGGCGACCGCCATCGCCTGCAGGCCGAGGCAGACGCCGAAGAGCGGCACGAGGCCGGCGGCGTGGCGCACCATGTCGATGCAGACGCCGGCCTCCTCCGGTGTGCCGGGGCCCGGGGAGAGCAGCACGCCGTCGTAGCCGTCCGCATCGGTCGCGCGCACTTCGTCGTTGCGGACGACGTCGCACTCGGCGCCGAGCTGAGCCAGGTACTGGACGAGGTTGAAGACGAAGCTGTCGTAGTTGTCCACGACGAGGATCCGCCTGGCGCGACCGGTCACGGCGGCTCCACCGACGTCACGTCGAGCGATCCGTAGTCGGCGGGCAGCTCGTCGGCCGTCGTCACCTGGTAGCTCAGCGGTCCGTCGTAGGCGGGCATCGTCAGCTCGTCGGACGTCGTCACCTGGTAGCCCAGCCCGATGTAGTCGGCCCAGGAGCGGTAGCTGGCAACGGCCTCCGAGTCGTCCAGGGCCTGGTTCATGCCCTCGACGTCCCCGATCGCCGAGATGGTGAACGGTGGGGAGTAGACCCGTCCGTGCAGGATCAGCACGTTGCCGACGCACCGCACGGCACTCGTCGAGACGACCCGCTGGTCCATGACGGTCATCGCCTCGGCACCCCCCGCCCAGAGCGCGTTGACGACGCCCTCGACGTCCTGCTGGTGGACCACGTAGTCGTCGTAGGTCGTCCGGGAGGGCATCGCCCGCCCTTCAGCCGGCAGCGGGGCGTCGTCGAGGGCGACGGCGATGCCGGGCCCGGTCACCGCGCTCAGACCGGCGATCGGACGGAGCTGCTCGGCCCAGTCGACGGCGTTGGGGCTGCCTCCGTCGGTCTGCGCCTCCGCCGCGGCCAGCGTCTCGACCTCGCGCTGCAGGGACTCCAGGCGCTCGGTGAGCCCGGACGCACGCTGTTCCTCCGCCCGGACCAGGTCGGTGAGCTCGGTGTAGCGTCCGCCGCGGAGGTCCTCGCCGTCGGAGGCGCGGGCGCTCAGGGCGAACATCATCCCCGAGACCGCCAGCACCACCGGAGCGGCCAGCCGCCAGCCGGTCGGGGCCACCGCTCACCTCCTGTGCCTACGGACCTGCCCGTCGAGGTGACTACGCTAACTGACGGTCCCGGCACGACGACGTCGGTGACCGCCCGAGGAGAGGAACACCACGTGCCCGAGTCCCGCCGACGCCGCAAGCCCGACTTCATACCGCCACCGCGGTCCCGGAGCCTGTCGGCGTTGGGCGGCGGTCGCTGGGTCGCCCCCACGATGGTGACACTGCTCCTCGTCGGGTTGCTCTGGATCGTCGTCTACTACATCGCCGGCAACGACATCCCGCTCATGCGCGACCTGGGCGGCTGGAACCTGCTCATCGGCATGGGGCTCATCACCGGTGGCTTCCTCGCCGCGACCAAGTGGCGGTAGGCCCGGTCGTCCGGCCCCGATTGACCACGTTCACCACCCGCGTCGGGTCATCACCGGGCGTCCGGGCCTCGCGAAGGCCCCAGGAGCCTGGTGGTGGCCTCCGGTCGGGCCATCGCGACAGGAGGACCGCGCCACGGCCGTCCACGCTCACCGGCCGGTTTCGACGAGTGATTACAGCGTTGTCATTCGTCCCCAGTGTGGACAAGCCCTGTGGATCCAGCGCCCTAGAGGGGAGGCAGGGCCGGCGTGGTGACCAGGGCGACCGTCACGATGACGGTGGCCACCAGGACCGACGCCAGGACGCCGAGGAGGGTGCGGCGCTCCCGTGGGGCGTACGCGAAGGCGAGCGAGAGCAGGAGGCCGGTGGCGAGGCCGCCGAGGTGGGCACGCCAGTCGATGCCGGTGACGACGAAACCGAGCACGACGTTGATGCCGAGGATGACCAGGACCGCGGTGACGTCCCGGCCGAAGCGGCGGAGCACCACGAGGGTGGCGCCCATCAGCCCGAAGACCGCTCCGGACGCCCCGTAGCTGGCGGACCCCGGCTGGAGGAAGGCCAGGGACGCCACGCTCCCTCCCAGCGCCGACAGCAGGTAGAGGGTCAGGAAGCGCCACCGTCCGAGCACCGGCTCGAGCAGGGAGCCGAGCACCCACAACGCGTACATGTTGAGGCCGATGTGCCAGATCTGCACGTGCACGAACGCCGCGCTGAGCAAGCGGTACCAGTCGCCGGCCCAGACGCCGACGACCTGGCCGTCGACGAGCGCGAGGGGAAAGAGCGCCAGGCGACCCACGAGATCACCTGCGCCGACCGCGAGGCCGACCACGTACACGACGATGTTCACGCCGATCAACGACCTGGTCAGCAGGTCGGGGCGTGCCACGACCTCCCCGCCGAGCGACGTCCGCGCCTGGCGCACGCTCTTGGCGCCCTCGGCGACGCACATCGGGCAGTGGAAGCCCACGGGAGCCTGGATCATGCAGTCGGGGCAGATCGACCGGCCGCACCGCGTGCAGCGGATGTAGGTCTCCCGCGACGGATGGCGGTAACAGGTGGGCGGCGTCGCCCCGGACGGCTCGCCGGCGGGCCCGCCGGCGACGGGGCCTTCGGAGTTTCCCGGCGATCCGGTCACCTGCGGCTCAGCCGCCTTGGCGCTCGATGGTGACCGACTCGATGGTCACCGGCTCCACCGGCCGGTCCATCGGCCCGGTCGGCACGCCGGCGATCGCGTCGACGACCGCGCGGCTGTCCGGGTCGTCCACCTCGCCGAAGATCGTGTGTCGGTGGTTGAGCCAGGCCGTCTCGGCCACGGTGATGAAGAACTGGGAGCCGTTCGTCCCCGGCCCGGCGTTGGCCATGGCAAGGAGGTAGGGCCGGTCGAAAGAGAGATCGGGGTGGAACTCGTCGGCGAAGTGGTAGCCGGGACCGCCCGTCCCGGTGCCCAGCGGGTCCCCGCCCTGGATCATGAAGCCGGGGATCACCCGGTGGAACGTCGTGCCGTCGTAGAGCGGCTCGGTGCTCTTCAGACCGTCACGGGGGTCGATCCACGCGCGCTTGCCCTCGGCGAGGTCGACGAAGTTCGCGACCGTCGTGGGAGCGTGGTCCGGGAAGAGCTTGACGGTGATGTCACCGTGGTTGGTGGTCAGGACGGCGAGGATCTCCTCGGCCACGGTCCGCACCCCTTCGTCTGGTGGTGTCATGTGGTCAACCGCCCCATGCTCGCACGCCCCGACCCGGGTATCGCTCCCGGGCCGTACGGGGCATGATCGGGGGCGCTGGGGGGAAGGTGCCATCGACGTGACCGTGATGAGGAGGCCCGAGTGACCGCACTGTCCGACCGCGCCCGCCTGAGCGGTGAGGCCAAGGAGCGCGCCACCGCCGCTGCCGACACCGCACGGGCGGCGGCCCACGACATCTCCGAGCGCCTCGGCCCGTACGCAGAGTCCGCCCGCGCCGCGGCCGTCCCCAAGGTGGAGGCTGCCCGGGAGAAGATCACCCCCGCGATCGACCGGGCGCGTGAGAGCGTCGGTCCCCGTGCGGCGCAGGCGCGGGAGAACTTCCTCGAGGAGGTCGTGCCCAAGGTGGCGGCTGCCGTCGCCACGGCGGCGACCGCTGTGTCGGAGGGTGCGCACGAGCTCTCCGATCGCGCCGCCGAGCTGTCGGTCCCGCCGAGCCGTCGCCGGCGCCGTAAGCGGGTCCTCATCCTGCTGACCGCCCTCGCCATTGCCGGCGGGGTCGTGGCCGTGCTCCGTCGCCGTGGCCAGTCCGAGCAGTGGCAGACCTACGAGGCCGACCAGGCGCCGTTCGACTCCCAGGCCCCCGAGCCCCCGACCAGGTCCACCACCGGTCCCACCTCGGTGGGAGCGGCAACGGGTGGCACCACGGTCGGCGCCTCGACGGTGATGCCGTCCACGTCAGACGACAGCGCGGCGGCGAGCCCCGACGAGGCCGCCGCCGACGCCGCCGAGACGGCTCACCAGCCGACGACGCCGGACTCGCCCGCGGAGGAGACACCCCTGGGCGACGCCGCCGAGGCCGCCGCCAAGGACACCTCGACGTCGCGGCGCCGGCGCGGTGGCGCGTCGGCGGGCGGCAACGGCTCCACCGAGGGCTGACGACCGGACGCACGCCCTCACCCGGGCCCGAGCGGGCGGGGGTCGGCTCCACGCCCCGGCCCCCGCCGGCGGCAGGGGTCAGCACCAGGTCCGATTCCCGCTAGGTCGACGCGGCAGCGTGGGCCAGGATGGGCGGCGTGACCACCACCGTCGCTGCCGCCCATCCCGGACTGCTGGACCCGGACGCCTGCTACCGGGCCGTCCAGGGTCGTGAGTCGCGCTTCGACGGCCGGGTCTACCTGGGTGTGGTGACCACGGGCATCTACTGCCGCCCCTCCTGTCCCGCCCGTACGCCTCGCCGGGAGAACTGCCGCTTCTTCACGAGCGCGGCGGCGGCCGTCGCGGCCGGCTTCCGGGCCTGCCGACGCTGCCGGCCGGACGCGTTGCCGGGTTCGCGCGAGTGGGACCACCGGACCGACCTGGCCGCTCGAGCGGTCCGGCTGATCGGTTCCGGGGTCGTGGACGAGGTCGGGGTGGCCGGGCTGGCGACTCGCTTGCACGTCAGCGAGCGGCACCTGCACCGGGTACTGGTCGCCGAGGTCGGGGCCGCACCACACCAGCTGGCCCGTACCCGCCGCGCCCAGACGGCTCGCCTGCTCACCGAGCAGACCGGGCTCTCCCTGACCGAGATCGCCTACGCCGCCGGCTTCGCGAGCGTGCGACAGTTCAACGACGTGATGCGTGCGGAGTTCGGCGTCCCGCCGTCCACCCTTCGCCGACCCCCTGCCGGCGACCCCGACGACGGTCGTACGGCGGTGGGTTCCCCGTCGGTGGTACTGCGGCTCCGGCACCGGCCGCCTCTCGCTGTGGAACCCCTGCGACGCTTCCTCGCCGAGCACACCGTCCCCGGCCTCGAGCGGGTGGGACCGGACGGCTCCCTCACCCGTACGGTGGCCGGCCTCCACGGGTCGGCGGGGGTGCAGGTACGCCTCGGTGAGGAGTCGGACCACGTGGTGGTCCGGCTGCGGCTGGGTGACCTGGCCGACCTCGCCCCGGTCGTGGGTCGGTTGCGCCGCTGGCTGGACCTGGATGCCGACCCGGCTCAGGTCGACGGTGCACTCGCCGACGACCACGAGCTGGCCCCCCTTGTGTCCGCCCGGCCAGGGCTCCGGGTGCCGGGTGCGGTCGACGGCGCCGAGACGGCGGTGCTGGCCGTGCTCGGGCAGCACATCTCGCTCCGGGCGGCCCGTACCGGCGCGGGACGGCTCGTCGAGGCCTTCGGGTCGCCTGCCGACGACGGTCTGCGCACCTTCCCGTCCGCCGCGGTCCTCGCCGCGGCCGGCCCCGAGGCGATCCAGGACGCGAGCGGCAGCACGGTCACCAGGGCGCGGGCCGTCCACGCCCTGGCCGAGGCAGTGGCGGGCGGCCTGCGGCTGGACCCGGGGGCGGACCGGGACGACACCCGCGCCGCCCTGCTGCGCCTGCGTGGCGTCGGGCCCTGGACCGCCGAGTACGTCGCCCTACGCTGCCTGGGCGACCCTGACGCCCTTCCCTCCGGTGACCTCGTCCTCCGCCGCGCGCTCGGCGTGCGGACGGCGGGGGAGGCCACCGCCCGTGCCGAGCCCTGGCGGCCGTGGCGCGGCTACGCACTCCTGCACCTGTGGACCCGGGAGGTCTTCTCGTGAGCACGACACCGCTCGACGCCTTCGTCCTGCCGACCCCGGCCGGTCTCCTGAGCGTGCTGATCACGCCCGAGGACGACGTGGTGCGGGCCTCCGGCTTCAGCTCGCTCGACGACCAGGCCTCGCGGCTGGCTCCGGAGCTGAGGGCTCGGGGCTACCGCACCGCACCGCCGTCGGGCCCGGTGGCCGAGGCGGTGACCGCCTACGCCGCGGGCCGGATCGACGCGCTCGACGACGTCGAGGTGGCACAGCCTGGTGGACCGTTTCTCCAGGAGGCGTGGCGAGTGATGCGCTCCATCCCGCCGGGGCAGACCTGGACCTACGCCGAGCTGGCGGCGAAGGCCGGACGCCCGGCAGCGGTCCGGGCCGCCGGCCAGGCGTGCGCCCGCAACCTGGTGGCACCGTTCGTGCCGTGCCACCGGGTGCTGCGCAGCGACGGGACCCTCGGTGGCTACTTCTTCGGCTCGGAGACCAAGCAGCGACTGCTCGACCACGAGCGCGCCGCGGGCTGACCTGCGCCGAGCCCCGTGAGTCCCCGCGCCGAATGACCACGTTCACCACCCTGCCGGTGGGACCACGAGGCGTTGACGCCTCGTGATGGTCCCAGCAGCCTCGTGGTGGCGGGGTGTCACCGATCGGGCACATCCGCATCACGAGGCGAGTGGTGCCACCCCCAGGCGTCGACGCCTCGTGAAGCCACCACGAGGGTGGTGAACGTGGTCATCAGGCGGGCGGAGGGTGGAGACGGGGGGACTCGAACCCCCAACCCCCGCCTTGCAAAGGCGGTGCTCTGCCAGTTGAGCTACGTCCCCGCGTGGGGCGCCGGGCAGGGGAACCGGCGCCCCCGGGTCGGGGCAGGATCAGCGCAGGTCGCTCGGGGGGACCGGGTCGGTCGCCTCGGCCCACAGGTCCTGCTCGGCCTTGTCGGCCTGGACCCGCTTGTACCCGAGGTAGCCGGCCACCGCGGCGACAGCAACGAGCAGAACCTTCTTGTTCACGGAGAGCGCCTCCTCGGCGTCGGTCGCGGCAGGCTGGGCTGGAGTGGGCCTAACTGGACTTGAACCAGTGACCTCTTCCTTATCAGGGAAGCGCTCTAACCGACTGAGCTATAGGCCCGTTCGCACGGCGCCGGTGCAGGTTACCCCACCCGGGACCGGGCACCCAAACGGCTCAGTCGTCCTCGGCCAGGGTGACCTCCAGGCCGCCCAGCAGGCTGGCCGAGAGGTTGTAGAGGAACGCCCCGAGGGTGGCCAAGGCGGTGACCAGGACGACGTCCACCACCGCGACCAGGGTGGTGAAGCCCAGAACCCGGGACATGGCGACGAAGCCCTCGATGTCGATCCCGGGACTGGTCTCCGACGCCGTGACGTCGCGGACGACGTCGCCGACCGCCGCGAAGACCCCGGCGGCGTCCAGCACCGACCACAGCACGGCCACCGCGACGAAGAGCATGATCCCCACGGCCACGGACAGCAGGAACGCCGTCTTCATGACCGACCACGGGTCCAGCCTGAGCAGGCGCAGGCGGGCCTTGCGCACTCGCCCGGCCCGGCGGGGCGCTGGCGCCGGTGCGGTCCGCGGCCGGGCGACCTCGGTCGCGGTGTCTGGGGGCCGGCTGACCGGGCGGGCAGCGGTGGCCGGCCCGGGACCCGTGGCGTAGGCCTGGGAGGGTGTGGCGGCGGCTGCGGGCCCGGCGGGCGACGCGGTGGCACCGGCGGCGGGCGAGGCCGCAGGACTCGCGGGCGTGACCGTCGGGGGCGGCGAAGGCGCACCGTTGGTCTTCGTCGCGTCCTCCCGCTCGCCCAGCGGCGTCGGTGTCATGGCCTCCTGGACGCGCTGCGCCGCGCTGCGGGTCGCCTGGGCCGCCCGGGTCGCCTGGGCCCGCAGGGCGGCGGCGACGTCGTAGGCGCCCGTCTGCCGCTCCGCCGGTGGACTCGGCGGCGGGTTGCCGCCGTTGGGTGAGCCGCTCGCGCGCGCGTAGCCCCGGTCCTCCATGCCGGGACCCTGCGCCTCGGCCGGGGTGGGACGGGGCGTCCCGCCGCTGGTCGTCACGTGACATCACCCTCCGGGTCGGGGGTCGGACCCTCGTCCGGAGAGTCCGTCACCGCATCGTCCTCGGCGTTGCGGGCGATCGCAACGACAGCGTCCCCCGTGCCGAGAGCGACGTACTTCACCCCCATGGTGTCACGACCCTTGACCGGAACCCCAATCACGGGACTCCGTGTCACCCCGCCCAGGGCCCGGATGGCCAGGACCTCGTCACCATCGCCCACCACGAGCGCCCCGACGAGCGAGCCCCGCGCCTCGGCGATCTTCATCGCCTTGATGCCCAGTCCCCCGCGCCCCTGGACCCGGTACTCCTCCACCGCCGTGCGCTTCGCGTAGCCCCCGTCGGTGACGGTGAACACGTAGGACTCCGTGCCGTCGCGCACCACGGCCATGGAGAGCAGCTCGTCTCCCGTGCGGAACTTCATGCCGTGAACGCCACCCGTCGCCCGACCCATGGGGCGCAGCTGCTCGTCGGTCGCGGTGAAGCGGATCGCCTGGCCCTGGCGGGAGACGAGCAGGAGGTCGTCGCTCGGGGCCACCAGCTCCGCACCGATCAGCTCGTCGTCGTCGCGGCGGAAGAGCATCGCGATGACGCCGCCGGACCGGTTCGAGTCGTACTCGGTGAGCCGGGTCTTCTTCACGTACCCGTGCTTGGTCGCCAGCACGAGGTAGTCGGCCTGCTCGTAGTCGCGGACGGCCAGGACGCTGGCGATGTGCTCGTCGGGCTGGAAGGCGAGCAGGTTGGCCACGTGCTGGCCGCGGGCCTCGCGGGCCGCCTCCGGCAGCTCGTAGGCCTTGGCCCGGTAGACCCGGCCGCGGTTGGTGAAGAACAGGATCCAGTGGTGCGTCGTGGTGACGAAGAACTGCGTCACCACGTCGTCCTCGCGCAGCGTGGTCCCGCGCACGCCCTTGCCGCCGCGTCGCTGGGAGCGGTAGGCGTCGACGCGGGTGCGCTTGGCGTAGCCGCCCCGGGTGATCGTGACGACGACCGGCTCCTCGGGGATGAGGTCCTCGGGGAGGAACTCGCCCTCGGCGGGCACGATCCGGGTGCGCCGCTCGTCGCCGTAGCGGTCGACGATCTCGGCGAGCTCCTCACTGATGATCTCGCGCTTGCGGGTGTCGGACTCCAGGATCTGTTCCAGCTCGGCGATCTCGGCGACCAGCTGGTCGTGCTCGTCCTGGAGCTCCTGCCGCTCGAGTGCGGCCAGCTTGCGCAGCTGCAGGTCAAGGATCGCGCGGGCCTGGATCTCGTCGATCTCCAGGAAGGCCTGCAACCCGACCTGCGCCTCCGCCGCCGACGCGCTGCCGCGGATCAGCGCGATGACCTCGTCGATCACGTCGATCGCCTTGAGCAGCGCCCGGACGATGTGCAGCCGCTCCCGGCGCTTGCGCAGCCGGTACTCCGTACGGCGGCGGATGACCTCGATCTGGTGGCTCACCCAGTGCCGGACGAAGGCGTCCAGGGGCAGCGTCCGCGGCACGCCGTCGACGAGCGCCACCATGTTGCAGCCGAAGGTGTCCTGCAGCTGGGTGTGCTTGAACAGGTTGTTGCGCACCACGGTCGGTACGGCGTCGCGCTTGAGCACCACGCGGATCCGCATGCCCGTACGGGAGGACGAGTCGTCCTTGAGGTCCGCGATCCCCGGCACCCTGCCGGAGTCGGCCAGCTCCGCGATCTTGCGGATCAACGAGTCGGGATTGACCTGGTAGGGCAGCTCGGTGACGACCAGCGCGGACCGGCCGCGGGAGTCCTCCTCGACGTCGACGACCGCCCGCATGACGACCGAGCCGCGGCCGGTCCGGTAGGCCTGCTCGATGCCGGTCGTCCCGACGATCAGGGCGCGGGTCGGGAAGTCGGGCCCCTTGACCCGGGACAGCAGCTCGCGGAGCAGCTCGTCCTGGGGGGCGGCCGGGTTCTGCAGGTACCACTGCACCCCGCCGGCGATCTCGCGCAGGTTGTGCGGGGGGATGTTCGTGGCCATGCCGACGGCGATGCCGCCAGACCCGTTGACGAGGAGGTTGGGGAAGCGGGCGGGCAGGACGTCGGGCTCCTGCTGCCGGCCGTCGTAGTTGGGCGAGAAGTCGACGGTGTCCTCGTCGATGTCGCGCACCATCTCCATGGCCAGCGGGGCGAGGCGACACTCGGTGTTGTGGCTGACGAAGCCGTCGGTGAGGAAAGCGTGGTCGTCCGTCTCCACCTTGAGGCTGTAGACCGGCTGGACACCGGCATCGGTGACCGAGGCCACCTCCGCGTAGTAGAACCGCCCGTCGACCAACGGTTCGGCGACGGCCAGCGCCTCGTCGGTGAGCCGGGACCTCAGCTCGTCTCCGTCGCGTTCCCAGCGCTGGATGCGATCGACGCTGTGGAGCTTCAACCGGCTCCGGTCGCGTGGCGTCCGCGCTCCGTGCTCAGACAGGTAGTCGGCGAGGTACGGGACGTGGTCGGCCGACAGGGCGGGGGTCCGCCCAGCGGGAAGGTCGGAGAGGATCTGCTCCAGCTCGACCTGCTTGACACCGAGGAAGCCGACGTTCCAGGAGAACAGTCGGACGTCGCGGCGGTTCCCGATGACCACCTCGATCTCGCCGTTGGGGTCATGGCAGAGCTCCGAGACGACGCCCTGCTCGAGCAGCATCTGCTGGACCTCCCGCGACAGCCGGTCGCTCCGCGTGGAGTACGAGACCTGCACGGCGTCGCGCACCGGGACGGATGTGGACCCGTCACCGGTGAACAGCGTCTGGAGGAAGACCACCTTGACTGCGTTGTCCGAACGCCAGACGAACTCGGGGACTCGCTTGGCAGCGGACCGGTCGCCGACCAGGTCTCGGGCCGCCTGCTCCACTGCAGCCCTTTCGTGGTCGGCGAGCAGACCGACCTCCGCGTGCCGGCTGCGCGACAGGACCACGCGGTCACCCGGCTCGATCTCCGCGAGCAGCTTCCACAGCAGCGTCGGGATCCCGGCAACAGGAACGAGGCAGAGCACCGGGTGGTTCTGGGTCCCGGTCAGGCTGTAGCCGGCCTTCGTCGTCACGCGCAGCGTCGGGTGGTCGCCGGAGTGGAACACCTTGGACGCGCGGACCACCTCGCCGTTGCGGTCGAGGACCTTGAGGTCGACGTCGGTGTCGCTGTTGTGCATCGCGCCCGGGGCTAGGTCAGCGATGCGCACGGTCCCGCGCTCATACGTACGCACGCGGGTGTCTCCGCTGACGCAGTAACGCATCGCCGCCTGCTTGTCGTCACCAGGCGAGCCGAAGTTGCCCTGGCCCTGGACCAGGGGGTAGCGCAGCGACCACGGCTGGGCGAGGCGCACGAGGGTGTCGTAGATGGCGGTGTCGCCGTGCGGGTGGTACTGCCCCATGACGTCACCGACGACGCGCGAGCTCTTCGAGAACCCGCGGTCGGGGCGGTAGCCACCGTCGTACATCGCGTACAGCACCCGGCGGTGCACGGGCTTGAGGCCGTCGCGGACGTCCGGCAGCGCGCGGCCCACGATCACGCTCATCGCGTAGTCGAGGTACGACCGCTGCATCTCCACCTGCAGGTCGACCGGCTCGACCCGGCCTCCGGGCGGTGGGGTGGGAGTCGTGATGGTGTCGTCGGTCACGGGGGGCTGCCTCCGTCAGGTCGTACGGCGGGAACCGGCGCCGGTGCGCCGTACGGGAACTAGATGTCGAGGAAGCGGACGTCGCGGGCGTTGCGCTGGATGAAGCGGCGGCGGCTCTCGACGTCCTCACCCATCAGCGTGGTGAAGATGTCGTCGGCCTGGGCGGCGTCCTCGAGGGTGACTTGCAGCAGGACCCGGCGCTCGGGGTCCATGGTGGTCTCCCACAGCTCGTCGTTGTTCATCTCGCCGAGCCCCTTGTAGCGCTGGACCCCACCCTCCTTGGGCAGCCGCTTGCCGGCCCCGAGACCGACCCGGACCAGCGCGTCACGCTCGCGGTCGGAGTAGGCGTAGTCGGGGGCGACGTCCCGGCCGGACCACTTGATCTTGTACAACGGCGGCTGGGCGAGGTAGACGTGGCCGTGCTCGACCACGGGCCTCATGAACCGGAAGAGCAGGGTGAGCAGCAGGGTGCGGATGTGCTGGCCGTCGACGTCGGCGTCGGCCATGAGCACGACCTTGTGGTAGCGCAGCCGGTTGATGTCGAAGTCGTCGTGCACGCCGGTGCCCAAGGCGTTGATGATCGCCTGGACCTCCTGGTTCTGCAGGATCCGGTCGATCCGGGCCTTCTCGACGTTGAGGATCTTGCCGCGGATCGGGAGGATCGCCTGGGTGCGCACGTCGCGGCCCTGCTTGGCCGGGCCCCCCGCCGAGTCACCCTCCACGATGAAGATCTCGCACTCCTCCGGGTCCGTGCTCTGGCAGTCGGCCAGCTTGCCCGGCAGCCCGCCGCCGCCCATCAGCCCCTTGCGGGAGCGGGCCAGGTCGCGGGCCTTGCGCGCGGCGACCCGGGCGCTCGCCGCCGCCTGCGCCTTGCGCACGACGTCGCGGGCGTCGGAGGGGTTGGCCTCGAAGTAGGCGCCCAGTCGGTCGTTGACGGTCTGCTGGACGAAGCTCTTGGCCTCCGTGTTGCCCAGCCTGGTCTTGGTCTGGCCCTCGAACTGTGGCTCGGCCATCTTGATGCTGACGATCGCGGTGAGCCCCTCACGGACGTCTTCGCCGGCGACCCGGTCCTCCCGCTTCTTGATCAGGCCGAGGTCCTCGCCGAACTTGTTGACGAGGTAGGTCAGCGCGGCGCGGAAGCCCTCCTCGTGGGTCCCCCCTTCGTGTGTGTTGATCGTGTTGGCGAAGGTGTGCACCGACTCGGTGAAGCCGGTGTTCCACTGCATCGCCACCTCGAGGCTCATGCCGCCGTTGCCGTTGGAGTCGGCCTCGATGGCGATGACGCCCTTGTTCGCAGGGTCCTTGCCCCGGTTGAGGTGGTTGACGTAGTCGACCAGCCCGCCGTCGTACCGGTAGACGACCTCGGTGGGGCGGGTCTCCTCCTGCTCGTCACCCTCGGCCTGCTCGATCGCCTCGGCGCGCTCGTCGCGCAGGCGGATGGCCATACCACGGTTGAGGAACGCCATCTCCCGGAAGCGGGTCGAGAGGGTCTCGAAGTTGTACTCGGTCGTCTCGAAGATGCTGTCGCTGGCCCAGAAGGTGATCGTCGTGCCGGTCCGGTCGGTCGGCTCGTGCCGCTGGAGCGGTCCGTCGGGCTCGCCGAAGGCGTAGGCCTGCGTCCAGCGGAAGCCGTCGCGGTGGACCTCCACCTCGAGCCGCCGGGACAGCGCGTTGACCACACTGACCCCGACTCCGTGGAGCCCGCCGGAGACCTTGTAGCCGCCGCCGCCGAACTTGCCCCCGGCGTGCAGGACGGTGAGGACGACCTCGACCGCCGGGCGGCCCTCGCTCTCGACCACGTCGACGGGGATGCCGCGGCCGTTGTCGGTCACCCTGACCCCGTGGTCGGCGAGCAGGACGACGTCGACCGTGTCGGCGTAACCGGCCAGTGCCTCGTCGACCGAGTTGTCCACGACCTCGTAGACCAGGTGGTGCAGTCCCCGTTCCCCTGTGGAACCGATGTACATGCCCGGGCGCTTGCGCACCGCCTCCAGGCCCTCGAGGACCTGGATGTCGCTGGCGTCGTACGACGTCGGGAGCGACAGGTCAGGGGAGTCGGGCACCTGGAGGGTGTCGGGATCGGGCGCTGCCTGGGTGTCCGGCTGCGTCACGGGTGGGGAACCTCCTGCCAGGGAACAGGCCGCTCACCGACACCACGGACGGCAGACGCCCGTGGAGGGCCGGAGCGGCCTGGATGTCCTGGACAGTCTACCCGTCGGCGGGCCCTGAACAGGCCTTCAGCAGCCCCTGGGGACGGTCCTGCCGGTCGCACTCCGCGTCGGCGATGCCCCACACACGTCCGGGCTTCACCGCTGCCGGTCACGGGGCTGGACAGGCCCTGATCCCCACGGCCCTCATCCGTAGGTGTCGCGCGGGCCGCGGCCGCGGACGACCCGGGGTCCCTTGCGCCACGACGGGGCATGCGGTCCGCGGACCTCGACCCGGCGGACGGTGCCGTCGCCGATCTCCTCGTTGAGCCGGCGGACGAGCGTCGGGGCGAGCAAGCGGACCTGCGTGGCCCAGGCGGTCGTGTCGGCCCGCACGGCGAGGACGCCGTCGGCGTAGCGCTCCGGCTGGACGTGGCCGGCAACCTCGGGGCCGA
>DASTQL010000182.1:0-6756 GCA_035761805.1 Jiangellales bacterium
CGCCGGGCCGCCGACGTCCTGGGCATCCCCTTCTACGTCTGGGATCTCGCTGAGCGCTTCCGCGCCGACGTCGTCGACGACTTCGTCACCGAGTACGCGGCGGGGCGCACCCCCAACCCGTGCCTGCGCTGCAACGAGCGGATCAAGTTCGCCGCGGTCCTGGACCGGGCCGTGGGTCTCGGCTTCGACGCGGTCTGCACCGGCCACTATGCCCGCGTCGTCGACGGTCCGTCCGGTCCTGAGCTCCACCGGGCCGCCGACCTACGCAAGGACCAGTCGTACGTGCTGGGCGTGCTCACCGTCGAGCAGCTGGCCCGGTCGGTCTTCCCTCTCGGGGACACCGTCAAGTCGGACGTCCGGGCCGAAGCAGCCCGTCGTGGCCTGGCCGTCGCTGACAAGCCGGACAGCCACGACGTGTGCTTCGTACCCGACGGCGACACCGCCGGCTTCCTCCGGCGCCGACTCGGTGAATCCCCGGGCGAGGTCGTCGACGAGTCCGGCGCCGTCGTCGGGCACCACGACGGGGCCTTCGCCTACACCGTCGGACAGCGCCGCGGCCTGCGCCTCGGGCGACCCGCGCCCGACGGGCGGCCGCGCTACGTGCTCGACATCTCGCCGGTCGACCGGCGGGTCACCGTCGGGCCGTGGGAGTCCCTGGAGGTCGACGACGTCGTGGCGGTGCGCCCTCGCTGGTGCGGTGCGCCCCCGCCGGGGAGGAGGACGTGCCAGGCGCAGTACCGCGCCCATGGGGAGGCGACTCCGGCCACCGTCGAAATGCGCGACCACACGATCCTCGTCCGCTTCGCCACGCCCCAACGCGGGGTGGCGCCCGGGCAGGCGGTCGTGCTCTACGAGGGTGCGCAAGTGCTGGGGTCGGCCACCGTCCAGCGTACGGCGCGGAGACCGGCAGCCTCCCCGACCGACTGATGCCGGGGTGCCGGTCGTCGGGACTTGCCCTAGTCAGCACCGCCGCCGAGGGAAACACTCGGGGTCGTCGCACTGCGACGGTTGCCCTGCGGACAGGGGAGGTCAGCATGGGGCTCAGACGTGGCTTGGCGTTGCTTGGTGCGCTCGTCCTCACGGTCGCTGTCTCGGGAACGGCGCAGGCAAAGCCGTACGAGATCTTCCGTGACTCCGGGGACTACTCCTTCGACGAGACCATCTGCGATATCGACGTGGAGATCGTCGGCTCGTTCTCGGTGGTGGTGATCAACCGGCCGGTCCCTGACTCCGACGGACAGGCATTCTTCGGCCACACAACCTACGAGTTCTCCGAGGTCCACACGAGCGACGACAACGGTCACCAGCTGCTCGTCCGCGGCAAAGGTGTCTTCCAAGAGATCCGCGCCACTCGTGTCGAGGGTGACGTCTGGGAGTTCGAGGCCATCGACGCCGGAACCTTCACCCTCTCGACGGCCGACGGCGAGCGGCTCCTGCGTGACCGCGGAGTGATCAAGTTGCGCGCGGTCTTCGACACCCTGGGGGACGGCCAGCCCGGTGGTGAGGTGCTCGTGGAGGAGGTCACCTCGATCCACGGGCCGCACGCCGACGATTCGACATTCTGCGATGTCTACGTCGCCGAGATGACGGGCTGACCCGACCTGTGGAGCGCTGATGGTGCGGAGGTGAGCCGGGTCGGCAGCGATCAGTAGCGCGCGCCCCAGGCTCCGGCCACTGGCCCGCGCCCGTGAGAGCCCGCTCGGGTGCGTCGGCACACGGTGATCGTCGGGCCCCGCCCGGAGAGACCGAGGGGATCTCCCCCGTAGGGTCCACCACCGTGACGGACGAGTTCAGATGGCCTGACGCGGCCGCGACCGGCATCGGCTCCCTGCCGTACGGGGACGTCGACGAAGCGTGTCGGGTGGTCGTAGGGGAGCTCCCGGAGCTGCCGCACCTCCCCGAGCTCCCCGGCCGTGGCCCCGGGGCCGACATGATCGGCCGCGGGGTCGCGTTGCTGGTCGACCTGCACGCCGACCTCCAACCTGCCGGGTGGCGCCTGGTGGACCGTCAGGGCGGGGACGAGGCGCGCGCCGATGCCCTGCTCCGGCAGGACGTCGACGCGTTCGAGCTGGCCGCCCACGGCTGGACCGGTCTGCTGAAGCTGCAGGTCGTCGGACCGCTGACCCTGGCGGCCGCGCTCGACCGGTCTCGCGGCGACCGTGCAGTAGCCGACCCCGGCGCCCGGCGCGATGTCGCCCAGTCGCTCGCGGAGGGAGTCGCGGCGCACCTCGCGGACGTGGCCCGCCGCCTACCAGCAGCACGGCTGGTACTGCAGGTCGACGAGCCCGCACTGCCCGCGGTGGTCGCCGGCGCCCTCCCGACGGCCAGTGGCCTGGGTCGGCTCCCAGCGGTCGACCCGGTCGAGGCGCGTGGGTTGCTGGCCGAGGTCCTGGCGGTCGCACGCGGGGCGGAGGCGACGCCCGTCGTGCACTGCTGTGCCGACCGCGTGCCCGTCGACCTGGTTCGCGGGGCCGGTGCCGTCGCGGTGTCGCTCGACCTGCGGCGGTTCTCGAGCTCGGATCCGGACGGCCTCGCTGCCGCGGTGGACGCCGGGCTGGGGTTGTGGGCCGGGGTGGTCCCCGCCTTGCCCGAACCGGACCCCTCGGGACTCGGCCATGCCGAGCTGGGCGAGCGGGTGCTCGCTCTGTGGCGTCGGCTCGACCAGGCGGTGGAGGCGGCCCCGGGGCGGGTGGTCGTCACGCCCGCCTGCGGGCTGGCCGGCGCCTCGCCGGAGTGGGCCCGCCGGGCCTACACCCTGGCCCGCGGGGCGGCGCGCGTCGTCGTCGACACGGCCCGGTCGTAGGCGGGTCGGAGGATGTCGGTGGTGGACGGCAGGATGATCCCGTGACCGAGCCGGAGGAGCTCCCGGGCGTCGAGGCCGCCGTCGAGCAGGAGGCGCCGCCTCCCGACGTCCGCGAGCAGCACCAGCGCCTGGCCGAGCAGGTCGAGGAGCACCGCTACCGCTACTACGTGCTCGACCGCCCCACCGTCTCCGACGCCGAGTTCGACGAGCAGCTCCGCACCCTCGAGCGGCTCGAGGAGCGCTGGCCGGCGTTGCGCACACCGGACTCCCCGACGCAGAAGGTCGCGGGCAGCTACGTCACCGAGTTCACCCCCGTCGAGCACCTCGAGCGCATGCTGAGCCTCGACAACGCGTTCTCGGCGGACGAGGTCACGGCCTGGGCCCAGCGGGTCGAGCGGGAGGTCGGCGCGGGCGCGGAGTACCTCTGTGAGCTCAAGGTCGACGGCCTGGCCGTCGCGCTCGTCTACGAGGACGGCAGGCTGGTCCGTGCCGCCACCCGGGGCGACGGTCGCACGGGCGAGGACGTGACCCCCAACGTCCGGACCCTGCACGGTGTCCCCGACCGGCTCACGGCCACGCCCGAGCACCCCGTGCCGCGGCTGCTGGAGGTCAGGGCCGAGGTCTTCTTCCCGGTGGCGGACTTCGAGGCCCTCAACGCCTCACTCGTCGAGGCGGGCAAGGCACCCTACGCCAACCCGCGCAACACCGCAGCGGGATCGCTGCGGCAGAAGGACCCCCGGGTCACGGCCAGCCGCAGGCTGCACATGGTGTGCCACGGGGTCGGTGCCCGTGACGGCTTCGCCGTCGACCGGCAGTCGGCCGCGTACGGAGCGCTCGCCGCCTGGGGTCTCCCGGTCAGCGACCGCGTCAGGGTGCTGCCCACGCTGGAGGACGTGGCCGACTACATCGGCTTCTACGGGGAGCACCGGCACGACGTGGACCACGAGATCGACGGCGTCGTCGTCAAGGTCGACCAGGTCGAGCTGCAGCGCCGCCTCGGGTCGACCTCGCGGGCGCCCCGGTGGGCCGTCGCGTTCAAGTACCCCCCGGAGGAGGTCAACACGCGGCTGCTCGACATCCGCGTGAACGTCGGCCGCACGGGCCGTGTCACCCCGTACGGCGTGATGGAGCCCGTCAAGGTCTCGGGGTCGACGGTCGAGATGGCGACCCTGCACAACGCCCACGAGGTGCGGCGCAAGGGGGTGCTCATCGGTGACACGGTGGTGCTGCGCAAGGCGGGTGACGTCATCCCCGAGATCGTCGGACCGGTGGTCGACCTGCGCGACGGCAGCGAGCGCGAGTTCGTCATGCCGACGCACTGCCCGGCCTGCGGGACGGAGCTCCGGCCGGAGCGTGAGGGCGACGTCGACATCCGGTGCCCCAACACCCGTTCGTGCCCCGCGCAGCTGCGGGAGCGGTTGTTCCACGTGGCCTCGCGGTCGGCGTTCGACATCGAAGCGCTCGGCTGGGAGGGCTCACAGGGCCTGCTCGACGCGGGAGTGGTCATCGACGAGGGCGACCTCTTCGACCTCACGCCGGAGCGGTTGGCCGAGGTCGAGCTCTACACCCGGGCCGCCACCAAGCGAGAGCGCGAGTCGAACCTCGGTGACCGCGTGCTCAACGCCAACGGCGGCAAGCTGCTCGACAACCTCGAGCAGGCGAAGGCCCAGCCGCTCTGGCGCGTGCTCGTCGCCCTGTCCATCCGGCACGTGGGGCCGACCGCTGCCCGGGCTCTGGCCCAGGCGTTCGGCTCGCTCGAACGCATCGAGGCGGCCTCGGCCGAGGAGCTCGCCGCCGTCGACGGCGTGGGGCCGACCATCGCCGAGGCCCTCCGGGAGTGGTTCGTCGTCGACTGGCACCGTGAGGTGGTCCGCAAGTGGCGCGCGGCAGGCGTGCGCATGGAGGACGAGGTCGACGCGTCCACCCCTCGCACGCTCGAGGGGCTGACCGTCGTCGTGACGGGGTCGCTGGAGGGGTTCTCCCGTGACGAGGCGAAGGAGGCGATCCTGACGCGCGGTGGCAAGGCGTCCGGCTCCGTCTCCAGGAAGACCGACATCGTCGTCGCCGGCGACAGCCCTGGGTCGAAGTACGACAAGGCCGTGCAGCTGGGTGTCCCGGTCCTCGACGAGGCGGGTTTCCGCAGGCTCCTCGAGGAGGGTGTCGACGCGATCCCGCGAGGGCGCGATCCGGAGGGGTCACCAGGGTAGGTCGCTCGACTCCTCACTCGGCGGCCGTGCGACCGACCGTGCCGGCGAGCGCCGCCAGGTGGGCCAGGCGGGCGAGCTCCGAGGAGAGGATCTGCGGACCCCCGTCCCGGCCGAGCACCAGCGCCCGCTCGGGCCGGTCCATCGGAACCGCGGCGAGCAGGCAGTCGTGCCAGGCCTCCGGGGCCCACGAGCGGTCGGCGGCGAGCAGCTGCGGGCGCTGCAGCGGCAGCCACGGCGCGCGGAAGTCGTCCGAGGTGGGGGCGCCCGGCGTCGCCCGGCGGATCTGCAGCCGGCCCTTCTCCAGCTCGACGAGCAGCGCCCACCCCGGGCGGAAGACGGTGGGGACGAGGTCCACGAGGACCTCGTCGGCGTCCTGCGGGCTGGTCGCCATCGCCTCGACCGCCTCGAGGTCGCGGTGCAGGTCCGTCCCGACGGTGTAGCGGCCCACGAACTCGACCGTCACCCCGTCGATCCGGCTGCAGGCGCTCACCAGGGTGTCGGGCATCCGGCCGGGGGGGAGCTCCACCATGAGGTCGTCGACCGCGGTGCCGTCGGGACGCCGCTCCACCACGTCCACGCCGGCGATGTCGGCCCCGGCCTGGCCCAGTGCCGTGGCGACCGCGCCCAGCGCACCGGGGCGGTCGGGGAGCACGACCCGCAGGAGGAACGACACGTCCCCATCCTGCCTGGCCGGTGTGACGCCGATGTGTCCGGGTCCGGACCCGTCTGGCCGGGAGCTCGCCGCGACCCTGCCGTGCCGAGAGGTCGAAACGGCGGCCCCTAGGATGTCAGCGACCCGACGACCCCGTGACCTCGAGGAGCCTGGACGCCCCATGCCGTCGATCACCCGGGAGGAGGCCGAGCACCTCGCCCGACTTGCCCGGCTCGACCTCGCCCCCGACGAGCTCGAGCACCTCGCCGGCCAGCTCGACGTCATCCTCGGCGCTGTCGCTCGGGTGGCCGAGGTGGCCGCCGGGGACATCCCACCCACGTCGCACGCCCTCCCGCTGACCAACGTCTTCCGCGACGACGTCGTCACCCCGAGCCTCGGCAGTGATGCCGCGCTTGCCGGCGCCCCCGCGGCCGAGGACGGTCGCTTCCGGGTGCCACGGATCCTGGGGGAGGAGCGGTGAGCACGGCCACCGACCTCACCCGGCTCACCGCTGTCGAGACCGCCGCGACCGTCCGTACGGGGGAGAGCTCCGCCGTCGAGGTCACCCGCGCCCATCTGGACCGGATCGAGGCCGTCGACCCGGCGCTGCACGCCTTCCTCCACGTCGACGCCGAGGGTGCCCTCACAGCGGCCCGGCGCGTCGACGAGGCGCGGGCAGCGGGCGAGACCCTTGGCCCCCTGGCCGGCGTCCCGCTGGCGCTCAAGGACGTCTTCACCATGGCCGGCGCCCCCACCACCTGCGGCTCCCGGATCCTGGAGGGCTGGCACCCGCCGTACGACGCCACGGTGACGCGACGCCTGCGCGAGGCGGGTGTCGTGATCCTGGGCAAGACCAACATGGACGAGTTCGCGATGGGCTCGTCGACGGAGAACTCAGCGTACGGGCCGACGCGCAACCCCTGGGACCGCACCCGGGTGCCGGGAGGCAGCGGAGGGGGCTCCGCGGCCGCCGTTGCGGCGTACGAGGCTCCGCTCGGCATCGGCACCGACACCGGAGGGTCGATCCGCCAGCCCGCGGCCGTCACCGGGACGGTGGGTGTCAAGCCGACGTACGGCGGGGTGAGCCGCTACGG
>DASTQL010000183.1:0-35007 GCA_035761805.1 Jiangellales bacterium
GGGCGTGAAGCATGCGCGCACGCAGGCGTGGAGGGGCAGCCCTCCTGGCCGGCTCGGTGGTCGCCGGGCTGGCCGTCGTGCCGATGGTGGCGGTTCCGGCCGCGGCGGTGCCGGGGAACGACTCGACGGTCTTCGTCAACGAGTTCCACTACGACAACACCGGGACGGACGAGGGCGAGTTCATCGAGGTCGCCGGCCCGTCCTGCACCGACCTGACCGGGTGGAGCATCGTGCTCTACAACGGCGCGAACGGGCAGACCTACGGCACGAGCCCGCTCTCCGGTGCGGTCCCGGACCAGGCGGGCGGGTACGGGACCGTCGTCGTCACCTATCCGAGCAACGGGATCCAGAACGGCGCACCGGACGGCATTGCCCTCGTGGGGCCGTCGGGTGTCGTGCAGTTCCTCGGCTACGAGGGCACGTTCACGGCGACCAACGGCCCGGCCCTCGGCTTGGTCAGCACTGACGTCGGCGTCGCCCAGTCCGGCAGCGAGCCTCTCGGGTCGTCGCTTCAGCTCAGCGGCAGCGGCACGACCTACGGCGACTTCACCTGGGTCGAGACCGAGGGGTCGAACACCAGCGGCCAGCCCAACGCGGGTCAGACCTTCGAGGGCGTGCCGCCGGAGGGTGGCTGTCCCGAGCCCCCACCACCTCCCACGCTGGACTGCGACGACCCAGCCACCTTCATCCACGAGATCCAGGGGAGCGGCCTCACGTCGCCTCTCGTGGGTCAGCAACGTGCGGTCCAGGGCGTCGTCACCACCACGGAGCGTGGCCTGAACGGCTACTACGTGCAGGAGGAACCCGAGGACCACGACGCCGACCCCGAGACATCCGAGGGGATCTTCGTCTTCGTCGGAGCGGCCAACCCGATCCCCGTGGCGACGGGCCAGCCGGTCCGCGTCCTGGGCACCGTGGGCGAGTTCACCGGGACGGGAAGCTCACAGACCCAGCTCACCAACAGCCAGGCAGTCGTGTGCAGCGGATCGGCGCCCGATATCGACCCGGTCCCGGTCACTTTCCCCGTCCCGTCCACGACCTACCTCGAGCGGTTCGAGGGCATGCTGGTGGAGCTGGCCGACACGCTCGTGATCAGCGAGTACTTCAACTACGACCGGTTCGGCGAGGTGGTCCTGGCCAAGCCCTTCGACGGGGAGGACCGGCTGCACACGCCGACGGCGGTCGTCGACCCTGGTGACCCGGCTCAGGCGCTGGCCGCCGAGCAGGCCCTGCGGATCATCACGCTCGACGACAAGAACGGCGCGCAGAACCCCGGCGTCATTCCGCACCCGGGCAACGGCGCGCCGTTCAGTCTCACCAACCGGTTCCGCGGCGGCGACACGGTCACGGGGGTCGTGGGGGTCATCGACCACACTTTCGGGCTCTACCGCGTCCAGCCGACGGCCTACGGAACGTACGCGGGCGTCAACCCGCGCCCGGTCGACCCGCCCGGTGTGGGTGGGAGCCTCCAGGTCGCCAGCTTCAACGTCCTCAACTACTTCCTCACGATCGACCGCGGGCCTGGAAGCTTCGTGTGCGGCGCTAACCAGGCGCAAGAGTGCCGAGGCGCCGACACAGAGTTGGAGCTGGAACGTCAGCGCGCCAAGATCCTGGCCGCGCTTGCCGAGCTGGACGCAGACGTCGTGGGTCTCATGGAGATGGAGAACACGCCCGGTGTCGAGCCGGCCGCTGACCTCGCCGACGGTCTGAACGACGTCTTCGGGGCAGGTACCTACGACTACGTCGACACGGGCGTCATCGGAACAGACGCCATCCGGCTCGGCTTCCTCTACAAGCCCGGAACTGTCCGGCCAGCCGGCGACTTTGCCCTTCTGGACAGCTCGGTCGACCCGCGGTTCATCGACACGCTCAACCGGCCGATGCTCACCCAGACCTTCGACGAGGTGGCGACCGGTGCGCGCGTGACCATCTCGGTCAACCACCTCAAGTCCAAGGGTTCGGACTGCAACGACTTCGACGATCCCGACACCGGTGACGGTCAGGGCAACTGCAACCTCACCCGGACGGCGGCGGCGGAGGCGATCGCCGACTTCCTGGCGGCGGACCCCACCGACAGCGGGGACCCGGATCACCTGGTCATCGGTGACCTCAACTCCTACGACCACGAGGACCCGATCAAGGTCTTCGAGCGCGAGGGCTACACCGACTTGATCAAGAAGTTTGGCGGCGACTTCGCGTACAGCTTCGTCTTCGACGCCAGGGTCGGCTACCTCGACCACGCGCTGTCGAACCCGTCGCTGACCCCACAGGTCACCGGCGCCGCCGAGTGGCACATCAACGCCGACGAGCCGGACATCCTGGACTACGATATGACCTTCAAGCCCGATGCGATCGATGCTCTGTACGAGCCGAACGCTTACCGCTCGTCCGACCACGACCCGGTGCTGGTCGGCCTCGACCTGATCTCGGTCGACCGCTGCTACGCGGACGACGCCCAGTCGGTCGACTCCTACGCGCCGGGCCGCCGGGCCAACGGGTCCGCGGTGCCGCCGGCCTTCCGGGACGCCTCCCAGGCGCTCGGCCGGTCCGACCCGGACCAGTCCGACCCGTACTGGGTCAGCCTCGGGCTCGGGGGCGAGATCGTCCTGGAGTTCGACAGCGTCGTCTTCAACAACAACGGCTCCGCGCCCGACCTGCGCGTGGTCGACGTCGACGACGGTGCCAAGGGCAGGTCCGACGCCGCAGTCGTCCACGCATCGGCCGACGGACTGACCTGGGTCGAGCTCGGTCGGGTGGTGGGCACCGGCGAGGTCGACCTCGGTGCGCTGGAGACGGCCCGTTACATCAAGGTCGTGGACGACACCACCGGTGACCTGCGTCCAGCGACCGACGGCTACGACCTCGACGCCGTGGAGGTGCTCACAGGCTGCGCCTGAGCCAGGCCCGCAGTCCCGCGCCGATCGTGCCCCCGGTCCCCCCGGCCGGGGGCACGTTCGTGTCCGGGGGGCAGGGCATGATGCTCCCGAGGCTCGTGTCGGGGAGGCGGTGTCGTGAGCTGGGAGAGCGGTCGGCTGCGGCGGGTGGGTGCCGCCCTTGCGGGCCTGCTCGCCCGATGGGTCGTCGGCACGCTGGTCCTCGGCCTGGCGATCGGCGTCACGCCGGGGGTCTCGTCCGAGAACTGGTGGGACGTCCCTGTGGCGGTGCTCCTCTGGGCGGTGCTGGTCACGGCGGCCCAGCCGTTCCTGGGCCGTGTCGCCGCGGAGCTCTCGTGGTTGGGGGTCCTGCTCGTAGGACCGCTCGGCACGCTGCTGCTGATGTGGCTGGCCCTGACGCTCTCTCCGGGCATCACGGTGTCGTCCCCCGGTGCGCTGGTGCTGCTCCTGGGCCTCTACGTCCTCTTCAGCACGGTCGTCGACTGGCTGATCCTGTCCGGCGACGACGAGCGCTTCCTCGACGCCATGGTCCGCCGGTCACGGGTGCGGCACCGTGACGTGGAGGGCTCCGAGACCCCGGGCGTGCTCTTCGTGCAGCTCGACGGCGTCCCGCTCCCGGTCATGCAGTGGGCCATGGGCTCAGGCGCCCTGCCGACGGTGCGCCGGTGGGTCACCGAGGGCACGCACGAGCTCACCGGCTGGCGTGCGGCCGTCCCGTCGACCACGCCGATCAGCCAGTCCGGCATCCTCCACGGCAGCAACGCCGAGATGCCGGCCTTCCGCTGGTACGAGAAGGGCAGCCGGGCCCTGCTGGTCGCCAACCGGCCCTCCGACGCCGCCGTGATGGAGGCGCGGCACAGCGACGGGGCCGGACTCCTCGCACACGACGGGGCGAGCATCTCCAACCTCTTCTCCGGCGACGCCCCCGTGCAGTTCCTCACGATGAGCGGGGTGGGGCGTGAGCGCGTGCGAGGCCTCGGCAGCTCCGCGTCGTACGTCGGGTTCTTCTCCGACCCGCTCGGCCTGGCCCGGTCGATCGTGCTCACGGTCGGGGAGATGCTCAAGGAGGTCTACCAGGCCCGGCGTCAGCGGCTTCGGGGCGTCGTTCCGCGAGTGCACCGCGCTGGCTCCTACGTCGCACTTCGCGGGGTCACCAACGTCCTGCAGCGCGACCTCTCCGTCGCCCTCGTGGTCGACCAGATGATGGCGGGCCGGTCGAGCATCTACGTGGACTTCGTCGACTACGACGAGGTGGCGCACCACGCGGGGCCGACCCGGCCGGAGTCGCTGCGCTGCCTGGAGGGGTTGGACGGAGTACTGGCCGGACTCGAGCGGGCGGCGGCGGAAGCGCCCCGGCCGTACCGGATCGTGGTCCTGTCCGACCACGGGCAGTCCCAAGGCGAGACCTTCCTCCAGCGGACCGGCCGGCGCCTCGAGGACGTCGTCCGCGAGCTCACCGGCGGTGGTCCGGTCACGGCGGCGACCCGGCCCGTGGAGGAGTGGGGCGGCGCCAACGCCGTGCTCGCTGAGGTCCAGACCACCGCGGGCATGGCCGGGTCGCTCACCCGCCGTGCGATGGGCGGGAGAGGGACCGGTGGCGACGTCGCGCTCGGCCCCACGGCCGGGTCCGACGAGGCGCACCCGGACGAGTCGGACGGTGCCGACCCGGACGAGGTGGTGGTGGTCGGCTCAGGCTGCCTGGGTGCGATCTGGTTCGCCGGCGTGCCTCGGCGGCTCCGCCTGGAGGATGTCGAGGAACGCTGGCCGGGGCTGGTCGCCAAGCTGGCCGCCACCGACGGGATCGCCTTCGTGGTCGGGCGCTCGCTGCTCGACGGTGACGTGGTCGTGGGCCCGCGCGGGCTGCGGTTGCTCCGCAGCGGCAGGGTCGAGGGTGAGGACCCGCTGGCCGACTTCGACCCACGCCTGGTGGCCGACCTGCGCCGAGTCGCCGACTACTCCAACGCCCCCGACCTCTACGTCCACGGCGCCTACGACCCGGAGACCGGCGAGGTGGCAGCCTTCGAGGAGCTGGTGGGCTCGCACGGCGGGTCCGGCGGTTGGCAGGAGGAGGGGCTGCTCCTCCACCCGGCCGACCTGCGGGTCGACCTCGGCCCGCTCGACGGCGCCGAGGCGCTGCACGCGCAGCTGGTCAGCTGGCTGGAGCAGCTCGGTCACCGACGACCACAGGGGGGCCACGGCCGGCGCACCGTCACGCCGGCTCCGTGACGTCGGCGACGGTGGCCGACAGGGCTCCCACCAGCTCGTCACCGTCGACGGTGAACGAGACGCCGTGGGCGCCGCCACCGACCGAGACGGTTCGCCCGGTCACCCGCGCGTCGGCGACCACAGGCCAGGTGTGCGTCGAGCCGAACGGCGTGATCGTCCCGCGTTCGTAACCAGTCGCCTCGCGCGCCGCGTCGGCATCCGGCATCGAGAGGCGCGACACCCCGAGCAGGGCGCGCAGGCGCGGCCACGAGATCGTCCGGTCACCCGGGACCAGCACCAGCAAGAAGTCGCCCTCACCCCGCCGTACGACCAGGGTCTTCACGATCGCGGACGGCTCGACCCCCCGGGCTGCCGCGGCTTCCTCCAGGCTGGAGACCCGGCCGTGCCGGACGACGTGGTGCCGGATGCCGGACCGCCGCACCGCCGTCAGTGCCTCCTCTTCTCCCACGCGGCGGGAGCCTACGGCGTCCGAGCACGGCCCGTGGGCCGACCTCGGCTGGTGTGCGCCGGCGAGCGCAGAGCGGTCCGCAGCGATCTGCCCCGGATGGGATGACCTCCGGCCCCTCCGGTGTTGCGAGAGTCGAAGACTTGCACGACCCCCGAGGAGCTGACAGTGCGCGCACCGGAGGACCTCTACCGCTTGCACGGGGAGGCGGCCGAGCTCGGCCACCCCGTGCTGCTGCACAGCTTCACCGGATTCCTCGACGCGGGGTCGGCCGGCCGGCTGGCCGCCGATCACCTGCTTGCGACGCTGGACCACCGCGTCCTGGCGACCTTCGACCCGGACGAGCTGATCGACTATCGCGCCCGGCGGCCCCGGATGACCTTCGTCGAGAACCGGTTCACCGACGCCGCGTCGGCCGAGCTGGTGCTCTACGAGGTGACCGACGCCGAGGGCGCCCGGTTCCTGCTGCTCACCGGCCCGGAGCCCGACTTCCAGTGGCGTCGCTTCACCGCCGCCGTACGGGGGTTGGTCGAGCGGCTCGGCGTGCGCCTCGTCGTCGGGATGACGGCCATCCCCTGGGCGGCCCCGCACACCCGCCCGGTCGAGCTGACGGCGCACGCGAGCGACCCGTCCCTGGTGTCTGACCGGGTGCCCTGGGTGGGCACCATCGAGGTGCCGGGACACATCTCGGCTGTCCTCGAGCTGCGCCTGGGGGAGGCCGGCCACCCGGCGATGGGCTTCGCCGCCCACGTACCCCACTACCTGGCGCAGATCGACTACCCGCAGGCATCGGTGGCCCTGCTCCAGGCAGTCGCCCGCGCCACGGGTCTGGCGTTGCCCTCGGACGCGCTGCGGCTGGTCGCCGAGCAGACCGACGAGCAGATCCGCGGACAGCTGGCCACCAGCGACTACGCGGCTGCGATCAAGGCGCTGGAGGAGCAGTACGACGCCTCCGCAGGCGCGCGCGCAGGCATCGGCTCGGGTGCCGCCGTCCCTTCGGCAGACGAGATCGGCGACCAGGTCGAGCGGTTCCTCGCCGAGCTCGGTGAGGGGCACGAGGACCGGGACTGACCGCTACGGTTCGCTGCATGGCGGACCAGGGGGCGCGCAGCCGCCTGACGCCCGGCCTGGTCCGGATGCTCCGGTACGAGCGGTCCTGGTTGCGTGGCGACATCGTGGCGGGTGTCACCGTGGCGGCCTACCTGGTGCCCCAGGTCATGGCCTACGCGGAGGTGGCCGGGTTGCCCCCGGTGGTGGGTCTGTGGGCCGTGGTCGGAGCGATGGCCGTCTACGCGGTGCTGGGTTCCTCACGGCAGCTGTCGGTGGGCCCGGAGTCGACGACGGCGCTCATCACGGCCGTGGCGATCGGGCCCCTGGCGGCGGGTGACCCGGCCCGCTACGCCTCGCTGGCCGCCGCGTTGGCCCTGGTCGTGGCGGTCCTCTGCGTCCTGGGATGGGTGGCTCGGCTGGGCTTCCTTGGTGAGCTGCTGAGCAAGCCGGTCCTGGTCGGCTATCTCGCCGGGGTCGCTGTGATCATGATCGTCAGCCAGCTCGACACCGTGACCGGTGTCGAGGTGGAGGGGGCGACGCCCGTCCAGGAGCTCTGGTCCTTCTTCGGCGGGCTCCGCGACCTGCAGGTGCCGACCGTGCTCATGTCCGGTGCGGTGCTGGTGGGCCTGCTCGTGGGCAGCCGGCTCTTCCCGCGCGCCCCGGTCCCGCTGCTGGCGATCCTCGGGGCGGCCGGCGCCGTGGCCCTGCTCGACCTCGACGTGGCCGTGGTCGGCGAGGTTCCCGCCGGTCTGCCCACGCCGACGTTGCCCGACGTCGGGATCTCGGACCTGGCGGCGCTGCTGCTGCCAGCGGTCGGGGTCACCGTCGTCGCGTACACCGACAACACGCTCACGTCGCGCGCCTTCGCGGACCGGGGCGGCTACAGCATCGACCCCAACCAGGAGCTGCTGGCGCTCGGCGGGGCCAACCTGGCGGCCGGGCTCAGCCAGGGCTTCCCGGTCAGCAGCTCCGGCAGCCGTACGGTGATCGGGGACTCCCTCGGCTCGCGCAGCCAGCTCTACTCACTCGTGGCGGTGGCCTGCGTCCTGCTGGTGCTCCTCGCGCTGAACGACCTGCTTGCCACCTTCCCCTCGGCCGCCCTCGGCGCGCTGGTGGTCTGGGCGGCGCTGCGGCTGGTGGACGTCGCCGAGCTCCGCCGGATCGCCCGGTTCCGGCGTAGCGAGCTCGTGCTGGCGCTCTCCACGACCGCCGCGGTGCTGGTCGTGGACATCCTGTACGGCGTGCTGGTAGCCGTCGGCCTGTCCGTTGTCGACCTGCTGCGGCGGGTGGCGCGGCCGCACGACGGGATCCTCGGTTACGCCCCCGGGGTCGCCGGCATGCACGACATCGACGATTACCCCGATGCGCGGCAGGTGCCCGGCCTCGTGGTCTATCGCTACGACTCGCCGCTCTTCTTCGCCAACGCCGAGGACTTCAAGCGGCGGGCCCTCGAGGCGGCGGACGCCGCCGACCAGCCGGTGGAGTGGTTCCTGCTCAACGCGGAGGCGAACGTCCAGGTCGACCTCACCTCCGTGGACGCCCTCGACGAGCTGCGCCAGGAGCTCGAGGACCGGGGGATCGCGCTGGCGCTCGCCCGGGTGAAGTCCGAGCTCCACGAGGAGCTCGCCCGGGCGGGGCTGGTGGAGCGGGTCGGCGAGCACCGCATCTTCGCCACGCTCCCGACCGCTGTCGCAGCCTTCGTCGCCGACTACACCGCGCGACACGGGCACCCGCCGCCCGGTGTCACGCCTCCTGAGCCTCCGGCCGCCCCGCTCGAGGCCCCGTAGGCCCAGCCGGAGTGATCACCGTGAGGGCGGGATGCCGATCCCCGGGATGTGCCGCACACGGTGATCACGTGGCGAGGCGGTAGCGTCCGGGCGTGTCAGCCACCGGGCTGGCTGCGGAAGCCGCCGCACCCGCCCACCCCTGGCTCGCGACGGGACTGGTTGCGCCGGTGGGTGGAGGCGGCGGGGCGGGAGATCCACCGGCTGGCGGCGCATGCCCACGAGGCGCAGGTCCGGACCGCGTACCCGCCCGACGTCCTCGCCGTGGTGCTCGACCTCTGGGAGCACCGTCAGGCGTGGTTGAGCGCCCTGGACACCCTGCCGCACGGACTCGTCCACCAGGACGCCTTCCGCCGCAACCTCGTCGACCGTGCGGGACGCACCGTGGCGCTCGACTGGGCCTTCGTCGGACCGGCCCCTGTCGGGGCCGAGGCGGCACCGCTCGTCGTCGCCTCGGTGGCCTTCGGCGAGTGGCCGCTCGAGCGCTGGCGGGAGCTCGGCCACGCGGTGCGCGAGGGTTACCTCGCCGGTCTCCGCGAGGGCGGCTGGTCCGGGGACGCCCGCCTCGCGGCGCTGGGGTACACGGCCTCGGCCGTCCTGCGCTACCCAGTTGGCACTGCGCGACTGATCGTGCCGTACGCCCTGGGCGAGTCCGACCCGGCCGTGATCGAGCGGGTGCTCCAGGTGCCACTCGCCGAGGCCCTCCGGCGCTGGGGCGAGGTCGGGCGCATCGGGATCGAGCTCCACGCGGAGGCCGAACGCTTGGTCGGCCCGGGTCCGGGGTAGACAGGCTTGCGGTACGGGTTGTGCCACGCACCAGGGAGGTCCACGTGGACGCCGTCGACGACGCCGCTACCGCCACCGGCGACGTGCTCACCGAGCGCCAGCAGGAGCTGCGGCGCGTACTGGAGGGGATCATCGGCGTCCCCTTCACCGAGGGCAACGCGCTGCGTGTCCTGCGCAACGGGGACGAGATCTTCCCCGCCATGCTCGACGCCATCCGGGGCGCGGAGCACACCGTCGACCTGATGACGTACGTGTACTGGAAGGGCGACGTCGCCCACGATTTCGCCAAGGCGCTCTCCGACCGGGCCCGGGCCGGGTGCCGGGTCCGCCTCCTCCTCGACGCCATCGGGGGGTTCCAGATCGAGAAGGGTCTGGTCGACGCGATGGACCGGGCCGGGGTCCAGGTCGAGTGGTTCCGCCGGCCGTTCGTCAAGTCCCCCTTCAAGCACAACCACCGTTGCCACCGCAAGGTCCTCGTCGTCGACGAGTCGGTCGCCTTCACCGGTGGCGTGGGCATCGCGGAGGAGTGGTGCGGCGACGCGCGCGACGAGTCCGAGTGGCGCGACACCCACGTCGAGGTCCGCGGACCGGCGATCGACGGGCTGGCCGCCGCCTTCGCGCAGAACTGGGGAGAGACCGGTCGTCCCCTCCTGGGCGCCGCCGACCGCTTCCCCGGACACGAGCACGAGGGCCCATCGGTGTGCCAGGTGGTCCGCGGTTCGGCGCACATCGGCTGGGACGACATGCAGACGCTCTTCCACCTGGTGCTGCGAATGGCCGAGGAGCGTGTCCAGCTCCAGACGGCCTACTTCGCGCCCTCGCAGATCTTCATCGACGAGCTGTGCGACCTGCCGCGGCGCGGGGTCGAGGTCGACGTCCTGCTGCCCGGCCCGCACGCGGACAAGCGCGTCGCGCAGCTGGCCTCCGAGCAGGCGTACGCCCAGCTCACCGACTGCGGTGTCCGGGTGTGGAACTATCAGCCGACCATGCTCCACACCAAGGTCATGACCGTCGACGGGGCGCTCGGCATGATCGGGTCGTCCAACTTCAACCGCCGCTCCATGGACCACGACGAGGAGGTCGCCCTCGTGGTCCTCGACACCGACGTGATCCGCACCTTCGAGGAGCACTTCCGCAACGACCTGCGCCGCAGTGAGCGGATCGACCCGGCCCGCTGGGCGAACCGCTCCCGCCTGCAGCGACTGCAGGAGGCCGCCATGGCCCCGATCCGCCGCTACATGTAGCCCGACGGGTGACCACCCCGCTGCCGAGCACTACGGTCGGGGGGTGGCCGAGCTGGTGTACCCCCCGGTGATCGTCGCCGCCAAGACGATGTTCCGCCTCCTCGACCTGCGCTTCGACATGGCCGGTACCGAGCACGTCCCCCGTACGGGTGGAGTGGTGCTGGCCTGCAACCACGTCAGCTACCTCGACTTCATCTTCGCGGGGTTCGCCGTCCAGCCGGCCGGGCGGCTGGTGCGGTTCATGGCCAAGGACGCCGTGTTCAAGCACAAGGTCTCCGGTCCGCTCATGCGTGGTATGCACCACATCCCGGTCGACCGCTCGGCCGGAGCCTCCTCGTACGCGGAGGCGCTGCGAGCCCTGCGCAGCGGGGAGATCGTCGGCGTCTTCCCCGAGGCGACGATCAGCCGCTCCTTCCGGCTCAAGGAGTTCAAGAGCGGGGCGGCTCGCATGTCGATGGCGACGGGGACACCGCTCCTCCCGGTCGTGGTGTGGGGCGGCCAGCGGCTGATGACCAAGGGCCGTCCGCGCAACCTGCGTACTCGCGGCCGGACCATCACGATCCGGGTCGGTGAGCCGCTGCGGCCCGGGCGGCGGGACGACGCCGACGCGGTCACCGCCGAGCTGCGGGCGCGGATGGCGGTGGGGCTCGACCTGGCGATCGCCGTCCACCCGGACCGGCCGGACGGTCCCGACGACCGGTGGTGGCTGCCCCGCGACATCGGCGGCACCGCGCCCACGCCGGAGGAGGCCGCCGCCATGGACGCGGCGGAGAAGGAGCAGCGCCGGGCCGGCTCGTGAGCGGCGTGCGGCAGTGCGGCGGCGCCACCGACCCGCCGCCGTGTCGTCGTCGCGGCGGTGCCTCACATCCGCTCGGGTTACCGTCTACCGGTGGACCAGCCGACCGCCCCTCCCCAGCTGCTGGGGTCCTACCGCCTCGTCGAGCCGCTCGGCGAGGGCGGGATGGGCTTGGTCCACCTCGCGTACGGGAGTGACGGCCGGCTCGTCGCGGTCAAGGTCCTGCGACCCTGGCTGGTCGGGGGCCGGGACGGGCGCGCACGCTTCGAGCGCGAGGTGGCGGCCCTCCGGCGGGTGCGCGGTCCGCGGGTGGCGGAGGTCCTCGACGCCGACGTGACCGCGGACCCGCCGTACGTGGTGACCCGGTACGTCCGGGGGCCGTCACTCGACCGGGTCGTCGCCGACCACGGACCCCTCCGGGGGCCCGCGCTGATGCGGGTGGCGGTGGGGCTCGCCGAGGCCCTGGAGACGGTGCACGCCGCCGGAGTGGTCCACCGCGACGTCAAGCCCGGCAACGTGCTCATCGCGGACGGCGGCCCGGTGCTCATCGACTTCGGCCTGGCACACGCGCTCGGCGACAGCCGACTCACGGCGACCGGCTTGGTCATCGGCACGCCCGGCTACCTGGCGCCCGAGACGGTGCTGGGGCGCGACCCGGTCCCGGGCACCGACGTCCACGGGTGGGCGGGCACCGTCGTCTTCGCGGCGACGGGCCGTGCGCCGTACGGGTCGGGCCACGAGGCCGTCGTCCTGGACCGCATCCGCCGTGGGGAGTACGACCTGGCGGGCGTCGAGCCGGACCTCGCCGACCTGCTGCGCTACGCGCTGGCCGGCGATCCGGTCGAGCGGCCAACGGTGCGGCAGCTGAGCAGGGCGTTGCGGGCCGTCGGTGGACCGGCCACGGACCCGGCGGCACCGGCCGCCGGCGCTGCCCTGGCGGCGGCGGCGGCGTCGACCGGCTGGACGGCACCCGCCGCGGCCACGGCCGCCCTCGGCCCGGCCGTGCCACCGACCCGCGTGGACCTGCCGCCCGTCCCGCCGGCCGCACGGGCCCCGCACGCGGCAGGGCCACCTGCGGCGACTCCTCCCGCGGCGGGCGCCGCCCCCGCCGTCTACGCCGGTCCCTCGGCGGGCGCCGCTCCCGCTGTCTACGCCACTCCTCGCTCGGCGGGCCCGTCCGCGCCGCCGCCGAACGTCGTACCGCCCGCGAGCTCGCCGCCGGTCGCCCCACGACTGCAGCGGCCTGCGCCTGCGACGCCCGACCCGCCCGCCGTCTCACCCCGGCCGGCGTCGGCCGGACCGGCTCCGTCCCGGCCCGCGCCCGTCGTCGCCCCGCTGGCGCCGCCGGTGACCAGCCTGGTCGGTCGCGCGCTGCTCGCAGCCGTCGCGATGCTCCTGGTCGCCATCGGCGTCGCCGCCCCGTACATCGGTTCCGCCGTCCTGCTCGGCACCCTCACCATCGCCCGGACCGCGTGGCGGGTCCGGCGACGCCTGTACGAGCGCCAGCTGGCCCGCGGGCCGCAGCGCTCCGACGGGGTGCTGGCAGCGATCGGCGCGCCGTGGCACCTGGTGACGACGGCGTTCCCGTCACTGGTCCAGACCGCTGTCGTCGTGGCGGCCGGTGCGCTCGTCGGGATCGCGGCCCTCGGCGCCGGCGCCGTGGGCCCGCGGGTCCCGTACGTGCTGGGCGGGGCGTTCGCGGTCCTGCTGGCCTGGTTCGGCCCCGGTGCGGCCAGGGTCCGCCGCGGGGGACGCGTCCTCGTCGCCGCGGTGACCCGTGACCCGCGGGCCGGCTGGGTGGTCGCCGTCCTCGTCGCCTTGGCCGCCTGGGCGCTGGGCCTGTGGTGGGAGAGCTACGGGACGAACTGGTGGCCCGGGTCGCCGCCGGAGCTCCAGTTCCCGACCTGGCTCTGAGGGTCGATCCGTCAGCAGGCCGACTGGCTCTGGTGTGGTCCGGCCGCTCACGTCACGCTGGGTTCGACCTAGCATGCCAGCGTTCGCCAGATCCTCACCCCGGAGTCGTCGTGCGCCTGCGCTTCACCCCCGTGGACACCGCGTTCTTCGATCTGTTCACTGCCTCGGCCGAGAACATCCGCGAGGGGGTGCGGTTGCTGGCCGAGGCCCTCCCCGAGACGGCAGACCGGGCGGCCTACGCGACCAAGCTCCGCGACATCGAGCACCTGGGCGACGAAGCGACCCACGAGATCATCAAGCGCGTGAACTCGACGTTCGTCACGCCGCTCGACCGGGAGGACATCTACGGCCTGGCCTCGGGGCTGGACGACGTGATGGACGACGTCGAGGCGGCCGTGGACCTGATGGTGCTCTACCGGGTCGGCGCGTTGCCCTCGGAGGTCGAGGCGTTGGTCGACGTGCTGTCCCGCTGCGCCGACCTCACGGTGGCCGCGATGCCACGCCTGCGCACCATGGGTGATCTGCACGACTACTGGATCGAGGTCAACCGGCTCGAGAACGAGGCGGACCGGGTCTACCGCAGGCTGCTCGCGCGGATCTTCTCCGGCGAGTTCGACGCCCTCACCGTCCACAAGCTCAAGGACGTCGTCGACGTCTTGGAAGCCGCGGTGGACGGCTTCGAGCGCGTCGCGAACACCATCGAACAGATCGCGATCAAGGAATCCTGACCCTGTGGAGCTGGCGCTCATCGTCACGGTGATCGTGGTCGCCCTGGCCTTCGACTACACCAACGGCTTCCACGACGCCGCCAACGCCATCGCCACGTCGGTCTCCACCCGGGCGCTCACGCCGCGCGCCGCGCTCGTCATGGCCGCCGTCATGAACCTGGTCGGCGCCTTTCTCGGTACGGGGGTGGCCGAGACCGTCGGGCGCGGGATCGTCGACCTCCCGGTGGCTCAACACAGCCTGGTGATCGTGCTGGCGGGTCTCGTCGGCGCCATCGCGTGGAACCTCACGACGTGGTGGCTGGGGCTGCCCTCGTCCTCGTCGCACGCGCTGATCGGCGGGCTCGTGGGCGCCACCCTGTCATCGGCCGGCAGCGTCAAGTGGTCGGGCGTCGTCGAGAAGGTCGTCGTCCCGATGGTGCTCTCGCCGGTCGTCGGCTTCCTCCTCGCGTACGGGGTGATGCTCGCCATCCTGTGGGGGTTTCGGCGCGTCCGGCCGGGCCGGGTCAACCGGGGCTTCCGGATCGCGCAGACCTTCTCCGCGGGGGGCATGGCGCTGGGGCACGGCCTCCAGGATGCCCAGAAGACCATGGGCGTCATCACCCTGTCGTTGGTCGTGGCGGGGTACCAGAGCGACTTCGAGGTCCAGTGGTGGGTCATCGTCCTGGCTGCCTCGGCGCTCGCCCTGGGGACGTACGCAGGCGGGTGGCGGATCATGCGGACGCTCGGTCGCCGGGTGGTGCACCTGGACCCGCCGAAGGGCTTCGCCGCCGAGTCCACCGCTGCGAGCGTGCTGTACACGACCGCGTTCGTCTTCGCCGCGCCGATCTCGACGACTCAGACGATCACATCGGCGATCATGGGGGTCGGCTCGACGCGGCGCTTGTCGGCGGTCCGCTGGGGCGTCGCCGGCAACATCTTGTGGGCGTGGCTGCTGACCCTGCCCATGGCCGCCCTGGCCGCCAGCGCGGTGTACCAGCTCGCCCACCTGGTCTTGGAGTGACGCGCCGGCGCTCGGTCGTGCCGGCGGGTCAGCCGCGGGCCGTGACGCCGAGCTCGCCGAGCAGCACCCGTACCCGTCGCTCGATGTCGTCGCGGATCGGCCGGACCGCCCCGACGTCCTGGCCCGCGGGATCGTCGAGCGTCCACTCCTCGTACCGTTTCCCGGGGAAGATCGGGCACGCGTCGCCGCAGCCCATGCTGATCACGACGTCGGCGGCGCGGACGACCTCGTCGGTCCACGGCTTGGGGAACTCCCCCGAGATGTCGATGCCGCGCTCACGCATGGCGTCCACGGCGGCCGGGTTCACCTCCGAACCCGGCTCGGACCCGCCGGACCAGGCGACCGCGGCGTCTCCCGCGAGGTGCTGGAAGAAGCCCATGGCCATCTGGGACCGGCCGGCGTTGTGCACACACAGGAAGAGCACGGTGGGCACCCCGTCGGATCGCTTGCCCTCGACCTTCGCGAGCGCCCGCAGGCGCTGCCGGGCGAAGCGCTCTGCCATCAGCGGGAGGAAGTTGGGGATGGACGCGCGCTCGGCGAACTGGTCGTAGCTGGTGTGCAGGAACCGCTCGATCGTCTCCTTGCCGAAGACGCCGTTGAACTCGGTCTGCAGCCGCCCGGCGGCCACGGACAGCGCCATGGTCTGCTCGAGACTGAGGCCGCTGCGCTGGTTGGTCTCGGTCATGCCGGTCGTTCCTCCTCGGGTGTCACCGCGGCGACCAGGCGGCCCACGCGGTGCTCGATGACCTCGAGCGCGTGCTCGAAGGCGGCGTCGGTCCCCACGCGGACAGGGTCGGGGACCGACCAGTGCACGTGTCCGGAGCCGCGGAGTCGCTCGTGGGCGTTGTCGCAGACGGCGACCACCAGGTCGTCCCCCCGCACGGTGTCGTCGACGTGCTGCGTGCCCCGGCCGACCAGTTCCAGGCCGTGGCGGCGAGCAGCGGCGACGGCGAGCGGGTGCACCCGCGCGGCGGGTTGGGTGCCCGCGGAGGCCACCGCGACACGGGAGCGGGTGGCCCAGGTGGCCGCCGCCAGCTGCGAGCGGGCGGAGTTGTGCGTGCACACGAACACGACGCGCGGTGCGACTCTCGTCGGGGCTGCCGTCAGGCCCTGGAGGGCGCCCGGGACGAGGCGCACGTAGGTCCGGCGCCGGTCCCCCTCCGAGCGGACACGTTCGACCACGCCGGCGACCTGGAGGGTGCGCAAGTGGTGGGCCAGCAGATTCGTGGGCAGGTCGAGGGCGTTGGCCAGCTCACCCGGGGACTGGTCGGAGAGCTGGAGACGGTCGACCACCGCCAGCCGAGCGGGGTCGCCCAGTGCTGCGTGCACCCGGGCCCGCTCGGCGATAGATCGCTCAGCACTCATTGAGTCAATGATGACTGAGCCACAGGCTCGCCGGCAAGTTCGGCCGATGACGGCCGCGACACCCTCAGCCGGCGGATTCGCGTGGGCTCAGCCGAAGCGGCCGGAGATGTAGTCCTCCGTGCGCCGGTCGGCCGGGTTGGTGAAGATCTTGCTGGTGACGTCGAACTCCACCAGCTCGCCGTAACGCTGGCCGCGGTCGTCGACGTTGGCGGTGAAGAAGGCCGTACGGTCGGAGACCCGGGCAGCCTGCTGCATGTTGTGCGTGACGATGATGATCGTGTAGTCCTCCACCAGCTCCTGCATGAGGTCCTCGATCAGCGCGGTCGCGATCGGGTCCAGGGCCGAGCAGGGCTCGTCCATCAGGATGATCTCGGGCCTGGTCGCGATCGCCCGGGCGATGCAGAGGCGCTGCTGCTGCCCGCCGGAGAGGGCGAGCCCGCTCTTGGTCTTGTACTCGTCCTTGACCTCGTCCCACAGCGCCGCACTCCGAAGCGACGCCACGACCAGGTCGTCCAGCGCCTGCTTGTCGAGCTTCATCCCGGTGACCCGAGGCCCGTACGCGACATTGTCGAAGATCGTCTTGGGGAACGGGTTGGGCTTCTGGAAGACCATGCCGATCCGGCGCCGGACCTCGATGGGGTCGACGTCCTTGGCGTAGAGGTCCTGCCCGTGGAAGAGCACCTCGCCCTCGACCCGAGCGGTGGGGATCAGGTCGTTCATCCGGTCGAAGCAGCGCAGGACGGTCGACTTCCCGCACCCCGACGGGCCGATCATGGCGGTGATCTGGTTGCGGCCGATGAGCATGTTCGCCTTGCGCACCGCCCAGAACGACCCGTAATAGACGTCGAGGTCGCGGGCCTCGATGATCGGGTTGATGGGGAAGTGCTCGCGACCGGCGTGTTCCTGGTGCTCGATCGCGATGCCGGGTTCGGACGGCACGGTTCCCTCTGCCGCGGCGTCCGCCGGGTCCCGGCGGTCACGCGCCTCGGTCATGTGTCGTCCCACCTCGGTCAGCTGGTCGTCGGTCATCAGTGTGGCCCTCAGCCTCTCACCAGCGCCGCTGGTACTTGTTGCGGATGTAGATCGCGAGGGAGTTCATCAGCAACAGGATGAAGAGCGACACGACGATGAGCGCGCTCGAGAGGGTGATGAAGTCCTGCTGCGGTCGGCTGGCGTAGTCGTAGATCTGGATGGGCAGTGCGGTGAACCGGTCGTAGACGCTGGCCGGGTTGAAGGTGACGAACGCCGCCACACCGAGCACGACGAGGGGCGCGGCTTCGCCGATCGCGCGCGACAGCGCCAGGATCGAGCCGGTCGCGATGCCGGGGATGCTGTTGGGGAGGATCGTCCGCCAGATCGTCTGGAGCCTCGTCGCCCCGAGTGCCATCGAGCCCTGGCTGAGTGAGTCGGGGACCGCCCTGATCGCCTCACGACTGGAGATGATCACGACCGGGAGGATGAGCAGCGCCAGGATGATGCCGCCGGCGAGGAGCACGGGGCCCAGGCCCAGCCGCCCTCGAACGATGAGCCCGAGTCCGAGGATGCCGTAGACCACGCTGGGGACGGCGGCAAGGTTCTGGATGTTGAGCTCGATCAGCCGGTTGTACCACTTGCCCGGGTCTGCGTACTCCTCGAGGTAGATCGCCGACATCACACCCAGCGGCAGCACGATGACAGCGGTCAGGACCATCAGCCACAGCGTGCCGAGGATGGCCGCCTGTGCTCCCGCTGTGGCGGGATTGATCTGGGAGGCCTGGTTGCGGAAGAGGTCGGCGTCCAGCCGCGGCCTGCCCTCGACCAGCACATAGCCCAGCAACACGGCCAGGAACACGATCCCGATGAGGAGGCAGGCGAAGAGCAGGTATCGGAACGCCCGGTCCTTGGGCTTGTTGTCGTGTGGCGTGTTGGGCGTGAAGCGCGGCCGCGCGGGCGTCGGCTCGAGGTGGGTGAGGGTCACTCGTACTCCTCCCGGAACCGGCGCACCAGTCGGATGCTGATGAAGTTGAAGAAGATCGTGAGGACGAAGAGCAGTGCGGCCACCGCGAAGAGGGACTCGTAGCCGATGGATCCCGTGGGCTGGTCCCCCTGGGCGGCACGGGCGATGAAGCCGGTCATGGTCTGTCCGCCCTCGAGCGGGTTGACGGTGAAGGCGGGCGTCTGACCGGCGGCCAGCGCGACGATCATCGTCTCGCCCACCGCACGGCTCACGCCGAGCACGAAGGCTGCGACGATGCCGGATATCGCCGCCGGGACCACGACCTTCGTCGACACCTGCATCTTGGTGCTGCCCAGGCCGTAGGCACCGTCCCGCAGCGACTGGGGGACGGCCGTCATCGCGTCCTCGGACAACGACGCCACCGTCGGGATGATCATGATGCCCATCACCAGCCCGGCGCTGAGCATGTTGAAGGTGCCCACCTCGAGGAACCGCTGGAGCAGGGTCGGCGTCAGGAAGGCCAGCGCGAAGAACCCGTAGACCACGGTCGGGATGCCAGCCAGCACTTCGAGCACCGGCTTGAGCACCCTGCGGGCACCGGGCGTGGCGTACTCGGCCAGGTAGATCGCGGCGCCGAGTCCGACCGGGATGGCCACCAGGAGCGCGATGACGGACGTGGTCAGGGTGGCCGTGACCAGCGGCAGCACGCCGAACTCGCGCTGCGCCTCGGCGAAGAGCGGCGTCCAGGTCGTCCCGGTGAGGAAGCTCCAGAGGTTGACCCCCGGCTCCAGGAAGAACTCGATCGTCGGTTCGAGGATCGCGATGACGATCCCCACGGTGGTCAGCACAGAGACCAACGCGGCGACGAGCAGGATCAGCTCGACGGCGCGCTCGGCGTAGCGCGGCCGTGCCCGGCGCAGGGAGCTCCCTGCGCCGGGCGGCGGTGTGTCGGTGACGGTCACGAGGAGAGGTCTCGCTTCCTGGTCGAGGGGCGCGGAGGGTCAGCCGCGGAGCTCCTCCACCTGCCGCTCGAGCTGGGCCTTCTGCTCGTCGTTCAGACCGATGAAGGCCGCAGCCTCGACGATCTCGTCGATGTTGTCCACGTAGAAGTCGACGAAGGCCTCGACCTCCGCCTTCTCCTGGAGGGACTGGGCCGACGGGTAGATGAAGAGCTGCCTGCCGAGGGGCGCGTACGAGCCGTCCTGCACGGTCTCGGCGCTGGGCGCGATGCAGCCCTCCCCGCCGTCGATCTCCAGTGCCTTGAGGGTGTCCTGGTTCTCCTCGTAGTAGGAGTATCCGAAGTACCCCATCCCGCCGGCCGAGCCCTGGACTGCCTGCACGATGACGTTGTCGTCCTCGGAGGCTTCGTAGTCCGTACGGGAGGCGCCCTCCTCGCCGTTGATCGCGTCGGTGAAGTAGTCGAAGGTGCCCGAGTCGGTGCCCGGTCCGGCCAGCACGAGCGACTCGTCGGGGAAGGAGGGGTCGACCTGGTTCCAGTTGTCGACCGCGGAGTCGGGCGCCCAGATCGTGTTGAGCTGCTCGACGGTCAGGCAGTCCACCCAGTCGTTCTCGGCGTTGACGACGACCGTCAGCGCGTCGTTGGCGATGGCGAGCTCCTCGAACTCGATGCCGTTCTCCTCGCAGGCGCCGACCTCGTCCTCCTCGATGGCGCGGGAGGCGTTCGAGATGTCGGTCTCACCGGCGCAGAACTTCTCGAAGCCGCCACCGGTCCCGGACTGGCCGACGGAGACCTGGACACCGGGCTGCTCCTGGCCGAAGAGCTCGGCCGCGGCGCTCGAGAGTGGGAAGACCGTGCTCGAGCCGTCGAGGTTGACCGAGCCGGAGAGCTCGCTGCCGCCGTTGCCCCCTTCGCCGGCCTGGTTGGCCGGATCGTTGCCGGAGCCGCAGGCCGCGAGGAGGAGAGCGGTGGCACCGACCAGTGCCAGGGGCGCCAGGCGGCGCCGGACGATGCTGTCGTTCACGGTGGGATGTCCTTCCGGGACATGCTGAGAACCGATGTGACGCCGCGAAGGTAAGCAGCCCAGGTGACGCGTCGCCCCGGCAGTGGTGAACCAGGGGTGAACGGCAGCCACACCTTCGTCGTCCGCCCACCGACCGTGTGATGTCGCCCACGTGAACCGGCCGCGTGGATGTTGCGGCCCGGTCACGCCGCGCAGGTGGGCGCGGTCAAGGCCGCGTCACGGCGCCACCCGGCCCCGAATGACCACGTTCACCACCCTTGTCGGGTCATCACCAGGCGCCGGCGCCTCGTGATGGCCCCAGCAGCCTGGTGGTGCGAGTCGCCGGGTCGAGGCCCCAGGCGACCGTGACCGTCTCGGCGGATCATGAGGCCTCGCGCACCGGGGCCGGCTCCGGCGAGGCTGACCGCGGCCGGGGACGATGGAGGCGTGGACGCGGACCTGGTGATCGTGGGCGGCGGTCAAGCAGGACTCGCCGTGGCCTACTACGCCCGCCGCGCCGGGCTGCGTGCAGTGGTGCTTGACGCCGACGGGAGCCCCGGTGGCGCGTGGCAGCACATGTGGCACTCGCTCCACCTCTTCAGCCCGGCGTCGTCCAGCGCGATGCCCGGCTGGCCGATGCCCTTGGGCCCGGAGGACCCGCCGGGCCGCGACCGCGTCGTCGACTACCTGACCCGATACGAGCAGCGGTACGGCTTCGACGTGCACCGACCGGTACGGGTCACTGCCGTCGAGCGGGCAGGCACCGGCCGTACGGGACTCGTCGTGCGGAGCGACGCGGGGGAGCTGGCGACGCCCGCCGTCGTCTCGGCGACGGGTACTTGGCGTCGGCCGTTCTGGCCCGCCTACCCAGGACAGGCGCTCTTTCGAGGCCGTCAGCTGCACGTCGCCGGCTACCAGGAGCCCACGCCGTACGCGGGGAAACGGGTCCTCGTGGTCGGTGGCGGGAACTCCGGCGCGCAGGTGATGGCGGAGCTGGCTCCGCTGGCCGACGCGACCTGGGTGGTGCCGCGGGAGCCGCGCTTCCTGCCGGACGACGTGGACGGGAGGGCTCTGTTCGCGGCGGCCGCTCGGCGGCGGTCCGCGATCCTGCGCGGTGAGGCGGTCGACGGTGGGGTCGCCGGTGTGGGCGGTCTGGGTGACGTGGTGGTGGTCTCGTCCGTCCGGGCGGCACGCGATGCCGGGCTGCTCCGCACGTCGCTCCCGTTCCGGTCCTTCACCCCGGGCGGGGTCGTGTGGCGGGACGGACGGGCTGAGCCGGTCGACGCGGTCATCTGGTGCACCGGCTTCCGACCCGTGCTGGGCCACCTCCGGCCGCTGCACGTCCGGCACGCGGGGCGCGTGGCGGTGTCCGGCACCCGGGCCGTGGAGGTCCCGGGCCTCTGGCTGGTCGGCTACGGCGACTGGACCGGGCCGGGGTCCGCGACGCTCGCCGGCGTCGGTCCCACCGCGCGGGACACCGTACGGGAGGTCGTGGCCGCGCTGGGCCGGACGGCCGCGTGAGGTGGCCGGGGCCTCATTCGGCGCTCGGCGGCGGTGCGGGCGGTGGAGGTGGCGGCGGCGGCGTCAGAGCTCGTGACGCTCGCAGGCGACCACGACCCCGCCCCGGTGGTGCAGCACGACGAAGCCCCCCGGCGGCAGCGTCGGCTCCGCCGGGACCGCGCAGCGGGCCCGCTCAGCGGCAGCGGCGAAGAGGACCGGCAGCACCGGCCGGTGTGAGCAGAGCACGGTCTGCTGCCCGGCCGCGAGCAGTCCGGACACGACCGTCGCGGCCTGGTCGGGTTGCTGCTCGTGGCCGAGCTCGGAGACCACCGGCTCGAGCTCGACCGTGCGCCGGGTGGCCGTCGCGTACGGGCGGACGGTGTCGACGCAGCGGGTGGCGTCGCTCGAGATGACGCGGGAGACGCCGTAGCAGCCGAGCAGCACGGAGAGCCGGTCGGCCTGCGCGATGCCGCGACGGTCCAGCGGACGCTCCATGTCCGGGCCGTCCCAGCGGCCGCGGCCCACCGCCTTGGCGTGGCGAAGCACGACGAGCGGCACCGTGGGCGCGGGGTCCGCCGCGACATCGGCCACCAGCTCGGCGTCACGGGGGTGCGTGAGCCGCTCCATCGCCTCCGGGACGGGAAGGAACTCCACCTGGTCGATCTCCGGTGTCCCGCTCCACGGCGGGGCGGAGTCGTCTGCGCGGGCCGCCCAGTAGTGCACGACCTTGTCGGCCTCGCCGACGGGATACCGCTGGGACGGCAGTGGTCGGCCCAGCACGACCCGGTGCCCCGTCTCCTCGAGCACCTCCCGGACGGCACCCGCCAGCACGTGCTCGCCCGGGTCGAGCTTGCCCTTGGGGAGCGACCAGTCGTCGTACTTCGGGCGGTGGACCAGGCAGACCTCCAGCCCGCCGGAGTCACCGTCGCCGACCGGCCGCCACATCACCACCCCGGCGGCCGGGATCTCCGGCCGGGTCACCCCTCCAACCACTTCCGCAGCCTGGGCCGGCGCACCTCCGGCCAGAGCTCGGCGAACTGCGAGCGCGTGCGCTCCACGTGATCGCGCTCGACCTCGTGCAACACACCCAGAGCGAACGCGACCCCAGGACCGACCCGACCGGTGGCGGCCATCCCCCGTACGGCCTCGGCAGCGACGGCACCATCCTGGTGCTCGCCCAGCACCTCGGTCACCCTGGACAGCTGCTTGGCCAGCGCCGCCGCCTCGTCGCCGAACACGGGCACGCACGCCTCGACCGAGTAGCGGGCCTTCTTCGCCGCCTTTCGCGCGGTGTGCCACTCCTCGTCGGGCGCCCCCTCGCCGTCGCTCTCGTCCGCGAGCAGCTTGTCGGCGTCGCGGGACAGCCGCTTCCAGGCCTTCTTGACGAGCGGGGGCAGGACCTCCCCCGCCGGGCGCTCGGCATCCTCGAGCGTCGGCGGGTCCGCGCAGGCCGCCACGAGCGTGTCGTGCAGGGCTAGGTAGCGCTCCGACCCGAGGGTCTCGAGGGCATGCTTGCGGGCCTCGGTCATCTCCCGGCGCAGCCGCCGCCGGAGCAACGCGCGCACGTCCGCGACCGGCAGCTCCTCCGGCAGCTCGCCGACGTGCTCGTCCAGCCGTGCCAGCAGCACCTCACGGTCGCGGTAGCCGCCCAGCGCCGCCGCCACCCAGCCCAGCTCGGCGCGCAGGTCGTCGGCCCAGGTCCGGTCCAGCAGCGGCCGGAAGACCCGCAGCCCGCTGCGCAGCCGCCTCGTGGCCACCCGCATCTGGTGGACCGAGTCCTCGGCGTCCCGCCGCACGGCCATGTCGGCCAGCCGGAGCGCCCGGGTGTGGCGGGCGAGGTGGGCCCGGATGGCCTCGCGCGCGGGGTCGCCGGGTCCGGTGTCCGGCGGCTCGGCGACCTCCGCCGGCCGCGACGCGAGCGGGCCCAGCGCCCGGACCGCCTTGGAGACGAACTCGCCGGCGACCGCGCCTCCGGCCAGCAGGGCGTCCACGAGGGGCTGGAGCGCCTCGGCCACCCCCTCCGGTGCGCCGGCGGCCTCCTCGAGCTCCAGCTCACGGAAGCGCGCCGCGACGTGGCCGTCGGCGGCCACCACACTGACGGTGTCGTCGACGAGCTCGGCGAGCGGCGCTTCACCCTTCCCGAGCAGGAGCCGGGTGGTCCGCTCGGTGCGCAAGGTCGCCACCGGCCGTACCTGCAGGTCCCGGACGATCACGCGGACCAGCGAGAGCAGCTCTTCCGGCGGCTCCCCGCGAGCACCGGCGTCGAGCGGGAGCCGCAGCTCGTCCCGTACACCGGGATCGGCCTTGGGGACCGGCACCTTCAGGTGCCAGCCCTCGTCGGCTCCCCCCGTACGGTTGCGCAGGGTGACGCCCTCGCGGGCCAGCCGGAGGTCCTCGGTGTCGTGGTAGGTGGCCTCGAGGACGTCGGTGCCGTGCTCGCAGACGGCGGTGACACCGCCGACGGTGAGCTCCGGGAGCCGGAAGAGTCCGTGGACCCGGAACTTGCGCTCGACCTCGCGGTGCTGCTGGGGGTTCTTGGGGCTCACGCCCCGGCCTTTCGGCGGCGCTTCTGCTCGATCAGCACGTGCTGGAGGTCGGCCAGCGGCTCGCCGTTGGCGTCGAGGTGCACACGCTCCCAGTCACCGTCGGGGCGCAGGTGCCACGAGGCGACCCCGGGGTCGAAGGCCAGGTCGAAGAGGGCGGCCAGCTCCTTGCGGTGTACGTCGCTGCCCAGGCTCACCAGCGCCTCGACCCTGCGGTCGAGGTTGCGGTGCATCATGTCGGCCGAGCCGATCCAGTACTCCGGCTCACCCCCGCCTGCGAAGGCGAAGACCCGGGAGTGCTCCAGGAAGCGGCCCAGGATGCTGCGGACGCGGATGTTCTCCGACAGCCCCGCGACGTCGGGCCGGAGCGCGCAGATGCCGCGCACCCAGACGTCGACTGGCACACCCGCCCGCGAGGCGCGGTAGAGGGCGTCGCACACGGCCTCGTCCACCAGGCTGTTGGTCTTGAACCTCACCCACGCGGGACGTCCCGCCCGGTGGTTCTCGATCTCGCGCTCGATCCGGTCCACGATCCCCGTACGCATGGCGTGGGGCGCCACCAGCAGCCGGCTGTAGTCCGTGGCCAGGGAGTAGCCGGAGAGTGAGTTGAAGAGGTGGTTGACGTCCTCGGCCACCACGGGATCCGCGGTGAGCAGGCCGAGGTCCTCGTAGAGGCGGGCCGTCTTGGGGTGGTAGTTGCCCGTGCCGATGTGGGTGTAACGGCGGATGCCGCCACCCTCCTCGCGGACCACCATGAGCAGCTTGCAGTGGGTCTTGAGCCCGATCAGGCCGTAGACGACGTGGCAGCCCGCCTGCTCCAGCTTGCGGGCCCAGGAGATGTTGGCGCGCTCGTCGAAGCGGGCCTTGATCTCCACGAGGACGAGCACCTGCTTGCCGCCCTCGGCCGCCTCGATCAGCGCGTCGACGATGGGGGAGTCGCCGCTGGTGCGGTAGAGCGTCTGCTTGATCGCCAGGACCCGCGGGTCGGCCGCCGCCTGCTCGACGAACCGCTGCACGCTGGTGGAGAACGAGTCGTACGGGTGGTGGACGAGCACGTCGGCACCGCGGATGGCGGCGAACATGTCGGCGGGCTGGGCCGACTCGACGTCGGGCAGGTCGCGGTGCGTGGCCGGCAGGAAGGGCCGGTACTTCAGCTCCGCCCGGTCCAGGTCGGCCACGGCGTGCAGCCCGGAGAGGTCCAGCGGCCCGGGCAGGTGGAAGACCTCCTCCTCGCGGATCTGCAGCTCGCGCACGAGCAGGTCGAGGACGTGGGGGTCCATCGACTCCTCGACCTCGAGCCGTACGGCGGGGCCGAAGCGCCGGCGCACCAGCTCGCGCTCCATGGCGGTGAGGAGGTTCTCGGCGTCGTCCTCCTCCACCTCGACGTCCTCGTTGCGGGTCACCCGGAAGGTGTGGTGCTGCAGCACCTCCATGCCTGGGAAGAGCTGGCCGAGGTGCGCGGCGATGACGTCCTCGAGCGGGACGAAGCGCTGCTCGGCGACCGGGAGGAACCGGAGGAAGTTGGGCGGCACCTTGACCCGGGCGAAGTGCTCCGTGCTCGTACGAGCGTTGCGGACCACGACGGCGAGGTTGAGGGACAGGCCCGAGATGTACGGGAACGGGTGGGCCGGGTCGACGGCGAGCGGGGTGAGCACGGGGAAGACCCGCTCGCGGAAGAGCCGGTCCATCGCCTGGTGCTCGTGGTCGTCGAGGTCGTCCCAGCGGAGGATCTCGATGCCCTCCTTGTCCAGTGCGGGCAGCAGGTCGTCGCGGAAGCCGCGGGCCTGGCGGGCCGTCAGCTCGCGCGTGCGCTCTGAGATCCGGTCGAGGATCTCGCGCGGGAGCAGGCCGCTGACGGCCGGGACGGCCACGCCGGCGGCGATGCGGCGCTTGAGGCCGGCCACCCGGACCATGAAGAACTCGTCCAGGTTGCTCGAGAAGATCGCCTGGAAGCGGGCCCGCTCGAGCAGTGGCACGTCGGGGTCCTCGGCCAGCTCGAGCACCCGGGTGTTGAAGGTCAGCCAGGAAAGCTCCCGGTCGAGGAAGCGGTCGGCTGGCAGCTCGTCGCCGGGCTTCGCGGGGTCGGGTGCCGTCGAGTGGTCGATCACCCCCGGGGTCGGCGTACCCGCGGACCGGCGGTCGCGTCGCGCCGGCCTGGGCGACGTGGGTCGCGTCGTGGCGCGGCTCCCGCCGCGACCTCCTCCCGTACGGGAGGTTGCGCGGCTCCCGGCCGCGTGGGAGCGACGAGCCGGGGGCGGCCCGGTGGGCTGCCCCTCGGGCTGTCCCTCGGGCTCGGGGAGGGGCTCGTCGGTGGCCATGATGCATGGTTCCACGGCGGGGTGGACTCGGGATAGCGGTAGGTCAGCCCCGTGAGTACATGACGTCCGTGTCCCAGCGAGTGAAGCCGAGCCCGGTGTAGACGCGGACGGCGGTCGAGTTGTCCTCGTCCACGTAGAGCATGGCCTGGGCCAGGCCGCGGGACCGGAGGTGGCGGAGCCCCAGGATCGTCAGCGCCCGGCCGAGGCCGCCGCCCTGCTCAGCCGGGTCGACCCCGACCACGTAGACCTCGCCGATCGGGTCGTGTCCGTGCCCCTCGTGGGCGTGCGGGCCGAGGGAGTCGTGGTCGTGCACCTCGTGGCCGCCATGGATCTTGGTCCAGTGGTAGCCGACCATCCGTTCGCCCCGGGCACCGTCGCCGCCTGCGGGAGCGTCGGGCCGGACGGCGACGAAGAAGCCGGCCGGGTCGAACCACGGCTCGCGCATCCGCCGGTGCAGGTCATCGACGGTGAGGGCGCCCTGCTCGGGGTGCTCGGCGAAGGCCAGCGCGTTGAGGGCGACCCAGTCCTCGTCGTCCTGTCCCGGTCGGAAGGTCCGGACGCTGACGCCCGCGGGCAGCCGGGGCTCCGGCAGGGCCGCGTACAGGGAGCGGCGCATCTGCCACAGCGAGCGGCTGCGCCGGAAGCCCATCGACGCCGCCAGCCGCTCCGCGTCCGAGTGACCGCCGTGGGCCCACAGCCGGAGACGGCCGTCCGGCGACTCGGCGAGCAGCCGTTCGGTGAGCCGGCGGGCGACGCCCTGGCGCCGGTGCTCCGGGTGCACGACGAGCTCGGCGCTGGCCCCCTCCACCTCGTCGGTGACGTCGAGGTGGGCGTAGCCGAGCACCTCCCCGCCCGGTGCTCGGGCCAGCACGTTCCGGGTCGCCTCGTCCCCCCCGTACCGGAGGTGCAGGCGGACGTGCTCGGAGAGCGGGTGGACGCCGTCGGCCTCGGTGGCCGCGTCGACGAGCCGCAGCACCTCGGCGACCGTGGTCGGGTCGATGCGACGGTCGACCTCGACCGCGACCTGCTGCACCGGGGCGGTCACGCCCGACACCGTACGGCAGCGGTGGTCACCCGCGGTTCACTCCCCGGTCGAGCAATCGGCACATGTTGCCCTGGTTACGTCGGCGGCGCGAAGCGTTAGCCTGCCCACGACGCCGGGCGGGGGTCGGTGTCGGACCGTGCCTGCGCCCGTCCGGGGCCCGCCAGACCGACGAGGGGAAGCATGTCGAGAACCGAGACGAGGGGGCGCCGACGCGCTCTCGCTGCCATGGGAGCGGTGGCGGTCGCCGCCGCCCTCGCGATCCCTGCCGACGCTGCCCCTGGCGGTGTGCCGGGCAAGCCGCCCGGGACGCCGGGAAGGCCGGCCGACCCGCCGGGGCAGCTCGTGGACGTCCAGCTGCTGGCCTTCAACGACTACCACGGCCACCTGGAGCGCAACACGCCCGGCACGGTGGGCACGACCCCGGCCGGCGGCGCCGAGTTCCTCGCGGCCAAGCTGTCGGAGCTCCGGGAGGGCAAGAAGAACACGCTGACGGTCGCCGCCGGTGACCTCATCGGTGGCACACCGTTCCTGTCCGGACTGTTCCACGACGAGCCGTCCGTCGAGTCCCTGAACGCCATGGGTCTGGACGTCTCGAGCGTGGGCAACCACGAGTTCGACGAGGGCGTCACCGAGCTGCTGCGCATGCAGAACGGTGGCTGCCACCCCGTCGACGGGTGCTACTTCCCCGACGATCCTTACCCCGGCGCCGACTTCCCGTGGCTGGCCGCCAACGTCGTCCACGAGGACACCGGTGACACGGTGCTCCCGCCGTACTGGATCCAGCGGTTCCAGGGTGTCGAGATCGGCTTCATCGGCATGACCCTCGAGGGCACGCCGCAGCTCGTGGCCCAGTCCGGCATTCGGGGATGGAACTTCCAGGACGAGGCCGACACGGCCAACGCCCTGGTGCCCGAGCTCGAGGCGCAGGGCGTGGACGCCATCGTGGTGCTCCTGCACGAGGGTGGCATCCAGGACGGCGGGGGTATCGACACCTGTGTCGGGATCTCCGGACCGATCGTGGACATCCACGACCGTCTGGACCCCGCCATCGACGTGCTCGTCACCGGCCACACCCACCAGCCGTACAACTGCGTGCTCGAGGACCCTGCGGGGCAGGACCGCCGGGTGACGAGCGCCTTCTCGTTCGGCCGGGTCGTCTCGGAGATCAACCTGACCATCGACCGGCGGACCAACGACGTCCGGCGCGACCTGGTGACGGCGACCAACCACGTCGTCGAGCAGGCGGCTCTCACCCCCGACCCCGTCCAGACCGAGATCCTCGCGAAGTGGGGAGCGCTCGCGGCCGAGGTGGGCAACCAGCCGGTGGGTCAGATCACCGCGGACATCCGCCGGGCCTTCATCGGGACCAACGAGGACCGGGGGAGCGAGAGCGACCTCGGCAACCTCATCGCCGACGCACAGTTGTGGGCGACCACCGTCAACGGTGCCCAAGTCGCCTTCATGAACCCCGGAGGCTTGCGGGCAGACCTCCTCTTCGCCTCGTCTCCTGCCGGTGAGGGCGATGGTGTCGTCACCTACGGCGAGGCCTTCAACGTCCAGCCCTTCGGCAACCTGCTCACGACGATCCCGATGACGGGCGCGCAGATCGTGGACGTCCTCGAGGAGCAGTGCCAGCCGACCGGTTCCAGCAGGCCGTTCCTGCACCTGGGGGTTTCCGAGGGCTTCACCTACACCCTGAGCAGGACGATCACCGCTGGCAACTGCACCGCTGTGTCGGTGACCAACGTTCAGCTCGACGGCGTGCCCCTCGACCCGGCTGCCACGTATCTGGTGACGGTCAACAACTTCCTCGTCGACGGGGGCGACAACTTCTTCACGTTCGCCGACGTCCCGGTGGGGGACCGGATCGGTGCGGGCATCGACCTGGACGCGTTCGTCGCGTACATCGGTGCGGAGGGCCCGCTCTCGCCGCCCGGGACCAACCGGGTGAACGAGGTGCCGTAGACCCGGGAGGAGATCGGTCGGCAGGGCCGCCGCAGCCACCCGGTTGCGGCGGCCCTGCCGCGTGATGGGCGCTCTCAGCCGTCCCCAGCCAGGCCCACCCGGGCGTGCCGCGGTAACTGGGCACGCGCCGCGGTGCATTCACCTGGCTCGGCACCATTTACGCGGCTGCCGTGATCATTGGGGGTCAGACGGGGGCGGCGGTTCGTGACGGGGTGGGGGCGGCGGACCCCGGCTGCTCGCCGCGTCGGGTCGAGGCGGGCGCCACGAAGCGGTAGCCGACGTTGCGGACCGTGCCGATCAGCTGGTCGTGCTCGGCGCCGAGCTTGGCGCGCAGGCGACGGACATGGACGTCGACCGTCCGCGTGCCGCCGAAGTAGTCGTAGCCCCACACCTCCTGGAGCAGCTGGGCCCGGGTGAAGACCCGACCGGGGTGCTGCGCCAGGTACTTGAGCAGCTCGAACTCCTTGTACGTGAGGTCGAGCGCCCGGCCGCCGACCTTGGCGGTGTAGGTGGCCTCATCGATGACCAGGTCGCCGCTGCGGATCTCCTCGGGGGTGGACTCGGCCTCACGCGTGGCCAGCAGCCGGCCCTGGGCCAGCCGCAGCCGGGCCTCCACCTCGGCCGGCCCAGCGGTGTCCAGCAGCACGTCGTCGGCCCCCCACTCGGCCGTCACCGCGGTGAGGCCGCCCTCGGTGACCACGAGCAGCAGCGGGACGTCGACGCCGGTCGTCCGGATCAGGCGGGTCAGGCCGCGGGCGTGAGCGAGATCACGGCGGGCGTCGACGACGACGGCGTCGCACTCCGGCGCGTCCAGCAGTGCGGAGGCCTCCGCGGGGGCCACCCGCACCTGGTGCAGCAGCAGGCCCAGCGCCGGCAGCACCTCGGCCGACGGCTGCAGCGCATTCGTGAGCAGGAAGAGCGTGGCCACCGGCCCAACTCCCTCCTCGGGGGCGGCCTGCGACCGGCCCCGAAAGCGTGAACGGGCCCAGGGGGCATCATCGCCCGGGCCCGACTCGTGGTGAAGGATACCGGAGATGCCCGAGCGCACCACTACCGTCGCGCGCAGCCGGGCCCTGGTCACGGACGACGGGGTCCGGATCGTGGCGCGCTACGACCCGCCGCGACGGTCCGGGGAGCGGTTCGGCGTGGTGCTGGCCCACGGCTTCACCGGGTCGACCGACTCGCCGGGCCTCCGGCGGGTCTCCGAGTGGTTCGGGGCGGACGTGGGAGTGGTGACCTTCGACTTCCGCGGGCACGGTCGGTCGGCCGGGCTCTCGACCCTCGGCGACCTGGAGGTGCGCGACCTCGATGCCGCCGTGCGCTGGGCCCGCACCCTCGGACACGACCGGGTCGCAACCGTCGGCTGGTCGATGGGCGCGGCCGTCACCGTGCGTCATGCCGGTCTCGTCGGTGGGGTCGACGCCACGGTCGCGGTCAGCGGCCCGGCGCACTGGTACTACCGGGGCACCCGTCCGGCGAAGGGCGCCCACCGGGCGTTCGAGAGCCGGATCGGCCGCGCGGTCCTGCGCCTCGCCTACGGCACCCGAATCGACCACGGCCACTGGAGGCCGGACCGGCCCGAGTCCTGGCCGCCCACCCCCGAGGCCGCTGCCGCCCTGGTAGCTCCGACCCCGCTGCTGGTCGTGCACGGCGACGCCGACAACTGGTTCCCACCCGAGCACGCCACCCGGTTGTACGAGGCGGCGCGGGAGCCCAAGGAGCTGTGGCTGCTCCGGGGGTTCGGGCACGCGGAGTCCGGCGCCGTCGCCCACGGCGAGGACCTCGTGCGGCGGATCTCCGGCTGGCTGCGCACCCACGTGGCGGCCGTGCCGTGACGGTCCTGGTCCGCTACTGGGCGTCGGCCCGCGAGGTGGCCGGGACCACCGAGGAACGGGTCGTCGGGCAGACCTTGGCCGACGTGCTCGACACCGTCCGCCGCCGCCATGCCGACCGAGAGCGCTTCACCCGGGTCCTGGACGTCTGCTCGGTGCTCGTCGACGGCGAGCCCCTCGGCGGGCGGGATCCGGCCACGGTGACCCTGGCCGACGGCGCCGAGGTGGACCTGCTGCCGCCCTTCGCGGGCGGCTGACGGCGGCGGGACCGATCGGCGGTCACGGGCATGCCGCCTGAGGGGCGACTTCACGGCGAGGCCAGATCACGGCGGGCACATCGAGGACGCGAGCAGGCCACGGCCTGATCACGGTTGGGTGCGGGCCTGGGGTCGGCATGTCCGGCTCTGGGAGGATGCGCGCCGTGGCAGCCCTCCTCGCCGCCGGCCTGGCAGGCGTGCTCGTCCTCGCGACCCTGGTGGGCACGCCGTTGCTGGCCGCGGGGGTGGCTGTGGTCGTCGTGGTGCTCACCCTCGGCGCCGTCCGCCCGGCGGAGGTCCCGGGCTCGGGAAGGGCGGCCGGCCTGGCCCTCGTCGTCGGTGTCGCGGGCCTGGTGGCGCTGGCGGTGGACGACAACGCCGACGCCGGCTCGCTCGCCGCGGTCCTGGGCCCCTCCCTGGTCGCGGCGATCGCCCTGCAGATCGCCCGGCGAGACGGCCGGCCCCGGCTCACGGCGTCTCTCACCCTCGCGATGACGGCGTGCGTCCTCGCGCTGCTGCCGGCGATGTGGGTCGCGCTGCGCGAGTCGGTCGACGGCCGCGCCTCGGTCCTCGTCGGCCTCACGGGCGTCGCGGTGGCGACGCTGGTCGAGGGGCTCCCGGGGTCCCGCGCGATGGTCCGGACCTTCGCCGTCCTGGCGGCCGGCGCCGCGGGCGCGCTGCTGTCCTTCGCCGTCATGACGGTCCGTGACGCCGCCCCCCCGCTCAACGCGGTCGTCCTCGCGACCTTCGCCGCCGTTGCGACGGCCGCTGCAAACGCCGCCGTCGACCGGATCGCTGCCGAGGCCCGCGCCCTCGTCCCGAGGGACGCGCCACCCACCCCGTACGTCGAGCCGGGCGCCTTCCTGGCGGCAGTCCTCCCGCTGCGAGTCAGCCTGCCGTTCGTGGTCGCCGCTCCCGTCACGTACGTGCTCGGGCGCATCCTGGTCGGGTGACGGGGGAATGCCGATGGGTCCGGCCGACTTGAGCCTGTCGTGACCGGGCTGATCGTCCTGGCCGCGGTGATCGTGGCCGCGACCCTCTTCGGCCTGTGGCGAGTCCGTACGGACGGGAGGCTCCGGCGGGTCGAGGGCAGTGCGCCAGGGCCGGTGGACGGCGACGGGCCGATAGCCCCTGCGCCGGTCCGGCTGACCCCCGCGGACCTCGGGGCCCCGCTCGGCGAGCGGGCCACGCTCGTGCAGTTCTCCACGGCCTTCTGCGCCCCCTGCCGGGCCACCCGCCAGGTGCTCCGTTCGGTGTCGGGCGAGATCGACGGGGTCGCGTACGTCGAGGTGGACGCGGAGTCACGGCTCGACCTGGTCCGGCGCCTCGAAGTCACCCGCACGCCCACCGTGCTGGTGCTCGACACCGACGGGCGGGTCGTGCGGCGGGCCGTCGGGGCGCCGTCGCGAGCGCATGTCGTGGCGGCCCTTGGCGACGCCCTTCCGTGACACTGGGCGACGCCCTGCCGTGACACCGGGCGACGCCCTTCCGTGACACTCGGCGACGCCCCTTCGTGAGACCGGGCGATGCCATCTCGTGAGACGGGTGTCCCATCATCCGGACGGCGCGTGACAGCGACCCCCTCCGGCCGTACGCTTCCGAGCGTGTTCTCGACGGAGCTCACGAAACGCCGCGCGGTCGATCTCGTCCGTGTGGCCGCCATGCTCTGTCGCATGCCCTGACCGGCGGTCCCCCGTCGACTCGCGGCGCCCTCGTGCGCCCGGACGCCCGGACCGCCTGACGCGTCCGTCGCCGTCCGTCAGGAGCCCCCGTGATCGATCCCCGTGGCCAGCGCTTCGCCGCTGCCCTCACCACTGCCGTCCTCGCCGCCGTCCTGCTGCTCGACAGCCCCCTGCTGCTCGCCCTGCAGGCGGTCGCCTTCGCCCTGGCCGTCGCGCTCGGACCGGCGCGGTCCCCGTACGGCCAGGTCTACGCCAGGCTGGTCCGACCACGGCTCGGCCCGCCCGCCGAGCTGGAGGACCCGCGGCCGCCGCGCTTCGCCCAGGCCGTCGGCCTCGCCTTCGCGGTCGCGGGCCTCCTCGCGTACGCGGTGGGAGCCCCGACGGCGGCAGCCGTGGCGGTCGGGGGCGCCCTCGCCGCGGCCTTCCTCAACGCAGCCTTCGGCATCTGCCTCGGCTGCGAGGTCTACCTCACGTACCGACGCATGCTCACCCGCACCGTCCCGCTCCGTCAGGAGGCTAGGGACGACACCGACGCCAGAGAGGTCTCCGCATGAGCCGTGAACAGGTCCTGGTCAGCCCCGACTGGGTGGAGCAGCACCTCGACGACCCGAAGGTGGTGCTCGTCGAGGTCGACGAGGACACCACCGCGTACGACAAGAACCACATCCGCGGAGCCGTCCGGCTGGACTGGAAGAAGGACCTCCAGGACCCCGTCCGACGCGACTTCGTGAGCAAGGAGCAGTTCGAGGCGCTGCTGTCCGAGCGTGGCGTCGGCAACGACGACACGGTCGTGCTCTACGGCGGCAACAACAACTGGTTCGCCGCCTACGCCTACTGGTACTTCAAGCTGTACGGGCACGACGACGTGCGCCTGCTGGACGGCGGCCGCAAGAAGTGGGAGCTCGACAGCCGCGACCTGGTGCCCGACCTGCCGGAGCGGCAGCCGACGACCTACACGGCCGGGAACCAGGACACGTCGATCCGCGCCTTCCGTGACGAGGTCGTCGCGTCGATCGGCGCCAAGAACCTCGTCGACGTGCGCTCGCCGGACGAGTACGCCGGGCGCCTGCTCGCCCCGGCCCACCTGCCGCAGGAGTCCGCGCAGCGGGCCGGTCACATCCCGACGGCCAGCAACATCCCGTGGAGCAAGGCCGCGAACGACGACGGCACCTTCAGGTCCGACGACGAGCTCCGCAGCCTGTACGGGGATGCGGGTGTCGACCTGGACCGCGACACCATCGCGTACTGCCGGATCGGGGAGCGCTCGGCGCACACCTGGTTCGTGCTCCACGAGCTGCTCGGCCAGCCGAACGTGAAGAACTACGACGGCTCCTGGACCGAGTACGGGTCGCTCGTGGGCGTCCCGGTCGTCACCGGCGACGAGCCGGGGTCCGCCTGATGTGCGGGGGCAGGGAGGGTGGGGTGTCGCTCGAGGGCGTCGACCTGGCCACCCAGGCCGTGATCCAGGGCGTCGTCCGGCGGGACGGTGAGCCAGTGGCCGGGGCGTACGTGCGGCTGCTGGACCGGTCGGGGGAGTTCACCGCCGAGGTGCCGACCAGCGCGACGGGTCAGTTCCGGTTCTTCGCCGGCCCGGGACCGTGGACCCTCCGGACGCTCGCCCCCCGGGCGACTCCGGCCGACCGGGCGGTCGTCGCGCAGAGGGGACGGGTGGCGGAGGTGGAGGTCCACCTCACCGCCTGAGCCGCTCGCCCCGTGAACAGGAAGGGCGGTCCGTG
>DASTQL010000184.1:0-2882 GCA_035761805.1 Jiangellales bacterium
CACACCCTCCGCGGCGCACAGCTCGAGGTCTGCGCCGAAGGTGCGGGGGTAGCGGTCGAGGTCCTCGCCGGGCGCGAACTGCATGGGGTTGACGAAGACCGAGACGACCACCGCGTCGGGCTCGCCGGTCTGCTCGCGCGCCGTACGGATCAGCGCGGCGTGCCCCTCGTGCAACGCGCCCATCGTCGGCACCAGGGCCACCCGGCCGCCGTGTGCGCGCACGTTCGTCAGGGCCTCCGCAAGCTCGGCACGGGTCTCTGCGACGAGGGGCCGCCGCAGGTCGGGCCGGCTCAGGTGCGAGGCGCTCGCACTCACGCGTCCGGTCCGGCGGAGGAGCGCAGGTCACCGCTGACCGAGCCTGCGGACAGGAGCGCCTCGTTGAGGACCCCCACGATCTTCGCCGCCCGGATCGGCAGGAGCCTCCCGTCGAGCACGGCACGGTTGGCGGTGGCGCGGGCCATCGCGACGTAGGAGCCGAGCGTGGAGGGAGCGTTCTCGGCGATGTCGGCGAGATGGGCACGTACGGTGTTCACGTCACCGCGGACGATCGGCCCGGTGAGCGCGGCGTCGCCGTAGGACAGGGCGTTGTCCAGGGCCGCGGTCAGCAGCGGACGGAGCGTCGCGGCGGGGTCGTCCGCCCCGGACGCCCGCAGCAGGTCCATCGCCTGGGTGACGAGGGTGACGAGGTGGTTCGCCCCGTGGGCGAGCCCCGCGTGGTAGAGCGCCCGCTTGTCCTCGGGGACCCAGATGGCGCTGCCGCCGAGATCGGCGACCAGGGACTCCGCGAGGGACGCGGTGTCGTCGGCGGCGGTCACCCCGAAGACGCAGCCCGAGAGCCGGGCGAGGTCCACGTCGGTGCCGGTGAACGTCATCGCGGGGTGCATCGCGAGCACGTGCGCTCCCCGGGCCGCGGCCGGCGCGAGTGCCGCGAGGCCGTGCTTGCCGGAGGTGTGCACGACGTACTGCCCGCTTCGGATGGCGCCCGCGGCGCTGAGCATGTTCGCCACGTTCTCGAGCATGTCGTCGGGAACGGTCAGCAGCAGCAGGTCGCAGGCCCGCGCCACGGCGGTGGGCTTGTCGACGTGGACGCCGGGAAGCAGCGTCTCGATGCGTGTGCGGGAAGCCGGAGACTCACCGGCGACGGCCACGATGTCGTGACCGGCGGTGCGCAGGGCGGCCGCGAGAACGGCGCCGACACGACCGGCGCCCACAACCCCGATACGGGTCATCGAACTCACCTTTCGTTCCAGTCCCCTTATGCGGGGTACCGGACGTTTTGCTGGGCTCGTGCAGATCGAGGGTACGCCGGATGCGGACCCCGCGACAGGTGGCCTCCGTCACAGGAGTACCCGACGAAGGGCCCCACGTAACCTGACCCACATGACCGGCCCGACGCCCCTCGGCATGCCGCCGATGCCTCCACCGACCACCGACCCGCCCTGGAAGAAGGCATGGGACGCCGCTTTGTACGGCCCGGGAGGGTTCTTCCGCCGCGAGTCGCCGGTGGCGCACTTCCGGACCTCGGTCCACGCCTCCCCCCTCTTCGCGCGGGCCATGGTGGCGCTCACACGCCGGGCCGGGCTCGACACCCTCGTCGACGTCGGCGCCGGCCGCGGCGAGCTGCTGGCCGAGGCCCACCGGATCGACCCGACGCTCACGCTGCTCGGCGTCGAGGTCGCACCCCGGCCTGCCGAGCTGCCCGAGGCCGTGGCCTGGACCTCCGCCCTGCCCGACTCGGTGGAGGGGCTGGTCGTGGCGAACGAGTGGCTCGACAACATCCCCTGCCACGTGGTCGAGGTGGACGGCTCCGGGACACCACGGATCGTCCACGTCGACCCTGCGACAGGTCGCGAGACCCTCGGAGCCCCGCTCACGGACCGCTCCGTCCCCGCGGGGATCGCCACCTGGTGCGAGCGGTGGTGGCCGCTCGTCGGCCGTGAACCGGGCGCCCGCGCGGAGGTGGGGACCACCCGCGACGAGGCCTGGGCAGACGTGGTCAGCCGGGTCACGCGAGGCGCCGCGGTCGCGGTGGACTACGGGCACACCGCGCAGACGAGGCCGCCGTTCGGGACGTTGCGCTCCTACCGGGACGGTCAGGAGGTCGACGTACTCCCGGACGGGTCGCGTGACGTGACGGCGCACGTCGCCGTCGACGCGGTAGCGGCTCGCGTCGCGGGCACGGTGGTCCGGCAGCGCGAGGCGCTCCGCTCACTCGGCGTGGACGGCACCCGTCCGGAGCTCGCACTGGCCACCAGCGATCCCCAGGGGTACGTCCGGGCGCTCTCTCGGGCGACAGAGGCCGCCGAGCTGACCGAGGAGACGGGGCTGGGAGGGTTCTCGTGGGTGGTCAGCACGCAGGGGGACGTGCCGACCCCGCGCCGGCTGCTGCCCTAGCCGGGCTCCGGGAGCACGGCCCGCCACCGACATCCGGGACGAGCGCCTGCCGGCCGGGCCGGGCTGACTGGGCTCTCACTGTCTCCGGGCCCAGGCGGTCATCGCGACCTCCATGTCGAAGAACCGGCGGGCCTCCGCGGCGTCGCGGTGCCGGGCCCGGACGGTGGTGGGGCCGGGCGGGCTGTCGGTGTGCACGTCGGCGAGGCCGAGCCTGCGCTGCCAGGGCCCCTGCGTGATGCGGACGGACTGGACCCGGGCCTGGGGAGCAGCGTGAGTACGCCGGGTGAGCCAGCCCTCCCTGGAGACGACGAGGCGCTCGTCGGCGCCGACCCGCAGGAAGTGGTACGCCACCGGCGCCGCCCAGCGTGCCCGTGACGGCACCGGGCGCAGCGGCACCGTCTCGGGGTCGAGCCCGCGGAGGACGTGCCGGGCCAGCCGCAGCACGGTTCGACGGTCTCCGACCGGCAGGACCGTCGACGGGGCCGGCC
>DASTQL010000185.1:0-30191 GCA_035761805.1 Jiangellales bacterium
GGCCGGAGCGGTCAGGCGCCGCGAGGCTGGCACTCCGCAGGGCGGCGTGATTTCGCCGCTGCTGGCCAACGTCTACCTGCACCGGTTCGACCGGCGATGGCAGACGGAGGGGACAGGGGTACTAGTCCGCTACGCCGACGATCTCGTGGTGATGTGCGAGCACCGCCGGGACGCCGGCCGCGCGCTTGAGGCGTTGACGGCGATCTTCGCGATCATGGGTCTTGAGCCCAAGCCCGCCAAGACCCGGATTGTGCATCTCAGCGAAGGTGGGGACGGCCTTGACTTCCTGGGCTTTCGCCACCGCTGGGTGCGCTCCCGGGACCCGCGGTTCCGGCACGTCTGCTTCCTCGCTCGCTGGCCCTCACGGCAGGCGATGCAGCGCGCCCGCGACCGTGTGCGAGAGCTCACGGCACGCGATCGGCTGCGCTGGCCGGTCGAGCAGATCGTCGGGGACCTCAACCAGTTCCTGCGCGGCTGGGCGGGTTACTTCCGCTACGGCAACTCGACCGTCCAGTTCGATCAGATCATGCGCCACGCGGACAACCGCCTGGCGCTGTTGATCGCCAAACGCCATCAGCAGCCCCGGCGCTACGGCCGACAGGTACTCGCCTCCAGGCCCGACCGCTACGGCTTGATCAGCCTCAACGGAACCATCGCTGCGCCACGACCCAACCGGCCCTGGCGCCCGGGAGCCGAATGCCGGCGGTGAAGAACGTCGGTGAGCCGTGTGCGGGAGAACCGCACGCACGGTTCGACGGGCGGGGACTGGAAACGGAACGCCACCGCGTCACCGCGCCAGTCCCCGACCCAACCAACCTCAGCAGTTGTACGGTCAGGACTTGGCCCGGCTGGCGTGACGGCGGTGTCGGCCCCGGCATCGCGGCGGGAGCGAGGAGCGCGGGATGGCCGCATTCACGGTGTGGAAGTTCGACACCTCGGACGGCGCGAGCCACGCGGCCGGGATCCTCAAGCAGGCGGCGACGGACCACCTCGTCAAGGTCGTCGACCACGCCGTCGTCTCGTGGCCCGCCGGAGCGGCCCGCCCCACGACGGCGCACTCGCACGACGACGTGCGGCGCGGCACCGGGTGGGGCGCCCTCTGGGGACTGCTGGCCGGCGCCCCGTTCCTGGTGCCGGTCGTCGGTGGCGTCGTCGGTGCTGCCATCGGTGTACTCTTCGTCGTCACCGAGGAGGGAGATCTCGACCGGGGGGGTGAGCGCTTCCACGGCATGCCGTGGAAGCTCATCACCACCAACCTCACCGACGCCGAGCGCCGGGTGCTGCACGAGACGTTCGGCGGATGATCCCCCGGGCCTCGAGCATGGGAGACAACGTCGAAACCACGGTCCTCGCCGGCGGATGCTTCTGGGGAGTTCAGGAGCTCATGCGCAAGCAGCGCGGTGTGATCTCCACGCGCGCCGGGTGGTCCGGCGGAGACATCGCCAATCCGACCGAGGCCAACCCCGGCACCCACGCCGAGGCGGTCGAGATCCTCTTCGACCCGGCGCAGACCTCGTTCCGCGACATCCTCGAGTTCTTCTTCCAGATCCACGACCCGACGACGCTGAACCGCCAGGTGGACGACATCGGCACCGAGTACCGCTCGGTGATCTTCTACGCGAGCGATGAGCAGAAGCACATCGCCGAGGACACAATCGCCGACGTCGAGGCGTCAGGTCTCTGGCCCGGGAAGGTCGTCACCGAGGTCCGGTCCGTCGGGCCCTTCTGGGAGGCCGGGCCCGAGGACCAGTACTACCTGCAGAAGAACCCGAGTGGCGAGACCTGCCACTTCCCCCGGCCGAACTGGAAGCTCCCGCATCGCGGATCCGCGTCCTGACTCGGTGCGGAAGGGACCGCCCCTGGGGGTGGTCGGGACGGAGTGGCGCTTCTCGAGAGGTGGGCTCAATCACCCAGCGCCCGCGCCAGGTCCTCCCGCAGGTCCTCCACGTCCTCCAGGCCCACCGAGATCCGCACCAGGCCGTCGGAGATGCCCATCGCCGCCCGGACCTCCTCGCCGAGGCGCCGGTGCGTGGTCGTGGCCGGGTGGGTGACGAGCGACTTCGCGTCGCCGAGGTTGTTGGAGATGTCGAACAGCCGCAGCCGGTCCAGCACGGCGAAGGCCGCCTCCTGCCCGCCCTCGACCTCGATGCTCACGATCGTGCCGCCGCCACGCATCTGCCGCCGGGCCAGCTCGTACTGGGGATGGCTGGGCAACCAGGGGTAGCGCACTCGCGCCACAGCGGGCCGGCCCTCGAGCCAGGTCGCCAGCTCCAGCGCCGTACGGGTCGACTGCTCCACCCGTAGCCGCAGGGTCTCGAGGCCCTTGATGAGAACCCACGCGTTGAAGGCGCTCATGGCGGGCCCGGTGTGGCGGCAGAAGAGCTCCAGGTCGTCCTCGACGAAGGCCCGCGAGCCGAGCACGGCGCCGCCCAGCACCCGCCCCTGACCGTCGATGTGCTTGGTGGCGCTGTAGACGACGATGTCCGCCCCGAGCTCGAACGGTCGCATGAGGACCGGCGTCGCGAAGACGTTGTCCACGACGACGGTCGCTCCGGCATCGTGCCCGAAGGTGCAGACGGCCTCCACGTCTACCAGCTCGAGGGTGGGGTTGGCGGGGGACTCGAAGAAGACCACGTCCGCCGGTGTCGACAGCGCCTTCCGCCACTGCTCGAGGTCGTGCCCGTCCACGAAGTCGGTCCGGATGCCCCACCGCGGCAGGATCTCGTCGAGGATGATGAAGCACGAGCCGAAGAGCGCACGGCTGGCCACGACGCGGTTGCCCGTCTCCAGCAGCGCCGCGAACGCGTTGAAGACCGCCGCCATCCCGCTCGCCGTCGCCGTGCAGGCCGGTGCGCCCTCGAGCAGCCGCAAACGCTCCTCGAACATCCGGACCGTGGGGTTGGTGAAGCGCGAGTAGACGTAGTGGTCCAGCTCGCCGGCGAACGACGCCTCGGCCTCGGCCGCCGACCCGTACACGTAGCCGGACGTCAGGAAGATCGCCTCGGAGGTCTCGTCGACGTCCGATCTGGCCAGGCCGCCTCGTACGGCGACGGTGTCCGTCCGCGCCGAGCGCGGCAGCCGCCTGCTCTCCCCGGGCATGCGCACACGATCCCAGAGGCCGGCCGCGCGCGGTCGGCACGGTCCGATGGGCGGACCTGGAGCAGGGCACCGACTGCCGTACCTACGGGAGGAGAGTTCTCACTGTGCCGCAGGCGCGGAGGATATGATGCACGTATGACGCAGCTGCGGATCAGTGAAGTCGCTGGGCTCCTCCGGGTGAGCGACGACACCGTCCGGCGGTGGGTCGAGCAGGGCCGCCTGGAGACGCAGCTCGACGGGTCCGGCCGGATGGTCGTGCCGGGGACGTCCGTGGCCGCCTTCGTCCGGGACCGTGGTCACCTCGACGACGACCCGCGCGGCCACACGGTGTCGGCCCGCAACCGGATGGCCGGCATCGTCACCGACGTCCGCCGGGACGGCCTGGTGGCCCAGGTCGAGATCCAGGCGGGTCCCTTCCGCCTGGTCTCGCTGATGACCCGGGAGGCGGCCGATGAGCTCGCGCTGGAGCCGGGCGCGCTGGCCACCGCAGTCGTCAAGGCCACCAACGTCGTGGTCGAGGCGGCGGACCACCGATGACCGGCACCTGCCGGGGCGGCCGCCTTCGGTGGCTGCTCGCCACGGGGGCGCTGATCGCCTGCGGCTGCGGGGGACCGGCGTCTTCCGCGCCGGACCCGACGGCGGGCCCCGTGGTGCGGGTCGCGGCCGCCTCCGACCTGCGCTTCGCCCTCGAGGAAGTCGCCGACCTGGTGGCGCGCGAGGACCCGGACGTCGAGCTCGCCGTCACGTACGGCTCCTCCGGTCAGTTCGTGCAGCAGATCGGCAACGGGGCGCCCTTCGACCTCTTCCTCTCCGCCGACCTGGCCTACCCGGAGCAGCTCGTCGAGGAGGGGCTCGCCGAGGCCGACGACGTCTTCGCGTACGGGGTGGGTCGGCTGGTCCTCTGGGTCGGCGACGAGTCGCCGGTGGACCCCGGGGGTGGGCTCGCCGCGTTGGCCGACCCCGCCGTACGGACGGTGGCCGTCGCGAACCCCGAGCACGCCCCGTACGGGCGTGCGGCGGTGGAGGCCCTGCGGGCAGCGGGGGTCTGGGACGTGGTCGAGCCGAAGCTGGTTCTCGGTGAGAACGTCTCCCAGGCGGCGGACTTCGTGCGGTCCGGCAACGCCGACGCCGGGGTCGTGGCGCTGTCGTTGGCGCTGGCCCCCTCGGCGAAGGACGAGGGTCGGTGGGCGGAGGTGCCGCTCGAGCTCTTCAGCCCGTTGGAGCAGGGTGGCGTGGTGCTACCCGGGGCGAGGGACCCGGCTGCCACACGTGCCGTCCGTGACGTCCTGCTGGGCGAGGGAGGGCGCGCGGTGCTGGCCTCGTACGGCTTCTCGCCGGCGGACTGAGGAGTCTGCGGCATGGACTGGCAGGCCGTGGCGGTCAGCGCGCGACTGGCGTTGGCGACGACGGCGATCCTGCTCGTGGTCGCCGTGCCGCTCGCGGGGTGGCTGGCGTTCTCCCGGCGGCGGTGGACGGTCGCGGCCGAGGCGGTCGTGGCACTGCCGCTGGTGCTCCCGCCCACGGTGCTGGGCTACTACCTGCTCGTCGCGATGGGTGCCCGGTCGCCGGTCGGGCGGTGGTGGCAGGAGGTGACCGGCTCGACCCTGGCCTTCAGCTTCTCGGGGCTGCTGGTTGCGTCGGTGCTCTCCAGCCTGCCCTTCGCGGTGCAGCCGTTGCTGGCGGCGTACGGCGGGGTGGACCGGCGCCTGCTGGAGGCGTCGGCGGTCCTGGGGCGGGGCTGGTGGGGGACGCTCGGCCGGGTGGCGCTGCCGCTGTCGCGGGCGGGACTGGCGACCGCCGCGGTGCTGACCTTCGCGCACACGGTGGGGGAGTTCGGGGTCGTGCTCATGGTGGGCGGCAACATCCCCGGGGAGACGCGGACGGCGTCGATCTCGGTCTACGACTCCGTGCAGGCCTTCGACCAGGTGTCGGCGGGCCGGACGAGCCTGCTGCTGCTGGGCTTCTCGCTGGTGGTGCTCACGCTCACGTACACACTCCAGCGGCGCGGTGGGCCGGGCTGGGCGCGGCCGTGAGCGGGTCGTTGGCGGTGCGGGTGCGGCGGCACGTCGTCGACGCCGAGCTCGAGGTGCCGCTGGGCGGTCCTCCGGTGACGGCGCTCTTCGGGCCGTCGGGGGCGGGGAAGACGACGCTGCTGCGGTGCGTGGCGGGGCTGGAGCGCCCCGATCCGGGGTCGGTTGTCGTCTTCGGGGACGAGCTGTGGTCCGGCGACGACCGGCACGTGCCCGCCCGTTCGCGGAGGGTCGGTCTGCTCTTCCAGGACCACGCGCTCTTCCCGCACCTCGACGTCGACGCCAACGTCGCGTATGGGCTCCGCGGCGTGCCGCGCTCCATGCGCGGGGAGCGGGTAGCAGAAGCCCTGGCGACTGCGGGGGCCGGGCACCTGGCGGGGCGCCGGGTCGCGGAGCTGTCGGGCGGCGAGGCTCAGCGGGTGGCGCTCGCCCGGGCGCTGGCGCCGCGGCCCCGACTGCTGCTGCTCGACGAGCCGCTGTCAGCGCTGGACACGCCGACCCGGTCGCGGCTGCGGGTCGACCTCCGGCAGGTGCTGGTCCGGTCCGGCACGCCGACCCTGCTGGTGAGCCACGACCGTACGGAGGTGCTCGCCCTGGCCGACCGGGTCGTGGTGGTCGTCCGCGGGCGGGTGCTGCAGGTGGGGGAGCCGGCGGAGGTCTTCGGGCGGCCGGCGGACGCGGCGGTGGCCCGGGTCGTCGGGGTGGAGACGGCGGCGCCGGGGGTCGTGCGGTCGCGGGGGGACGGGGTGCTCGGGGTCGAGGTCGGATCGGGCGCGCGCCGGCTGACGGCGGTCGAGGTGCTGGGTGAGACGACCTTGGGACCCGGCGACCAGGTGCTGGTGTGCATCCGCGCGGAGGACGTTGCGCTCGAGCTGCCCGGCCGGGCCGGCCCTTCCAGCCCGCGCAACCACCTGCCCGGCACCGTAACGGCGGTGGCCGTCGACGGGCCACTCGTCCGCGTGGACGTGGACTGCGGCTTCCCGCTCGCTGCATACGTCACCCGGCCTGCCCGCGAGGAGCTCGGGCTGGTGCCCGGGTCGGCGGTCGTGGCCAGCGTCAAGGGCCCGGCGGTGCACCTGGTCCCCCACCCGCAATGACCACGTTCACCACCCTCGTGGGGGCTTCACGAGGCGTCCACGCCCGGTGATGACCCGAGCGGCCTGGTGGTGGCCGCCGCCGGGCTTCGCGGGACGGCGACGTTCTACCGGCCGCCGGGCGCTTCCCTCCGGCTTGATGCGAGGACGAGGTGCTGAACCTTGCGTTGCTGCCCTCCATGGCGACCGGGGCGACGGTGATCCACGGATCTGGTGCGCCAGCAGTATGAGTGCGTCCGCGGGTGGCGAATGGCGACTCGGTGCTTCACTGCGACCTCGTCGTGAGGCGGCCTTCACGGCTGCGGCCAGTCACTGGTCGGATGCACCGGCGGCTACCGCTGGGTCAGCGCTGCGGACGCTGCGCGCCGGTCCGCCCCCACTGCTGGCCGATTTCGCGGCAGATGTCGGCCGCTGTCTCGACAAAGGGCGCAAGGGCTGGTTGTGGCCTGCGCTCGGGCTGCCAGGCAACTCCGAGCCTGCGGGGCGGTGGAGCGGGGCGGATGGGGATGATGGCCACGTGTGGATCGTTCTCGTCGATAGCGAGCCGTGGCAGTACGGCGTAGGCCAGGCCGGAGCCGATCAGGCCTTGGATGGTCGGGTTGTCGTCGGAACGGAAGAGGTAGGTCGGCGCGACGGGCGCCTGAGCGAAGGCGGAATCGATGATCTGTCGGCAGCCGGGGTCGCGGGTGCCGATCATGGGGAGCTGGGCGATGTCGGTGATGCCGACCACAGGCTGGCGTGCCTCGGGAGCGTCGGCCGGCGCCAGCAACACCATCGGGTCCTCGAGGAGCGGCCGGACCTTCAGCGACCCGGTTGGGTGTGGGCCGACATCGAGGAAAGTGACCTCGACGTCGCCAGTCTCGACGGCCCGAATCAGGTCGGCGGAGCCTCGTGACTCACGGAGCGTGATCTCGATGCCGGGCCACTGCGCGCGGAACTGCCGTAGGAGGCCGGGAAGGATCTTGGTGCCGACGCTGGGCATCGTTCCCACCCGCAGCTCGCCCCGGTCGCCGGTGGCCAGCGCCCGCAGGTCGGCGGCCGCCGAGCTGACGCGGGCGATGACGGCCCGGCCGTGTGTCAGCAGCACCTCCCCGGCTGCCGTGAGCCGCACCGGGCGGCGGCCTCCGGGGCGCTCGAACAGCGGCGTGCCGACGATGCGCTCCAGGGCGCTGACCTGTTGGCTCACCGCTGACTGCGTGTAGCCGAGCTGATCGGCAGCCGCGCTGAAGGTGCCTGTCTCGACCACGGCCACGAGCGCCAGCACGTGCCGTACCTCAAGGCCGGGCCACGGGGATGGAGCGGGGGAACCAGTAGCACCCATGATGGGTATCTATCATGACACGCGCTTTTCTTATGAGACAAGCCAGACCACAGTGGTCTCACGTGGTCGGTGACAGCGACGCCGACAGGTGAGAGGGGGCTGCGCGATGGCAGTGGAAGCCGGGGTCGTGAGCTCTGTGCGCCGAGAGCTCGGCTCGGGTCTACGCGGGGAGGTGGTCTTTCCGGGGGAGCCCGGCTACGACACGGCCCGCACCGTGTTCAACGGCATGATCGATCGGCGCCCGCTGGCGGTGGTCCGGCCGGTGGATGCCACCGAAGTGGTCCGCTGCATAGGGTTCGCGCGCCGCCACGGTCTTCCGCTGTCGGTGCGCGGGGGCGGTCACAGCGTCGCAGGGAGCGCGGTCTGGGATGACGCGGTGATGCTTGACCTGTCCGGCATGAAGGGCGTCCAGGTCGACCGAGCCAGCAGGACCATCCAGGCCGGACCCGGGCTCACGTTGGCCGAGTTCGACCACGCGACGCAGGCGTTCGGGTTGGCCACGACGTCGGGGGTCGTCTCGACGACCGGAATCGCCGGGCTCACCCTCGGCGGCGGTTTGGGCTGGCTCAACGGCCGGTACGGGCTCGCCTGCGACAACCTGATCTCTGCCGAGGTGGCGACCGCCGACGGACGGCTGCTGCGAGCCAGCGCGGCGCAGCACCGGGACCTCTTCTGGGGCATCCGCGGCGGTGGCGGCAACTTCGGGGTCGTGACGTCGTTCGAGTTCCAGCTCCATCCGGTCGGCCTCGTACTCGCCGGCGGCCTGTCGTACCCGCTGGAGATGGCGCCGCAGCTCCTGCGGTTCTACGACGAGTTCGTCAAGGCGGCCCCGGACGCGCTGTCCACAGCCGCATCAGTCGCGCTGGGCCCGACCGGAGAACCCGCCGTGTCGATCGCGGTCTGCTACTGCGGCCCAATCGAGGAGGGCGAACGGCTGCTGCGTCCGTTGCGGAGGTTCCGGCAGCCGGTCGACGACCGGATCCAGCCCATGCCGTACACGATGTTGCAGAGCGCGCGTGACGAGGGATACCCCGCCGGCCGACTCCACTACTGGAAGTCCGGCTGGCTGCGTGAGCCGACCGACGCCGTCATCGAGACCGTGATGCGGTTCCTCCCGCAGATGCCGTCCCGCGCCAGCGGTGTCGGCCTGCAGCAGATGCACGGGGTCGCCAGCCGTGTCGCCCCTTCGGCCACGGCCTTCGCGCACCGGGGCGAGCAGTACGACTTCCTGATCCTCTCGCAGTGGTCAGATCCGGCCGACACCGAATCCAACCTGGAGTGGACCGAGGCGCTGTTCGAGGCGATGCAGCCACACATGGAGGGGTCGGTGTACGTGAACAACCTGGGCAAGGAGGGCCAGGGCCGGGTCCGAGCGGCCTACGGGGACAACTACGCGCGCCTGACCGCCCTGAAGACAAGCTACGACCCGGACAACCTGTTCCGTGTCAACCAGAACGTCAAGCCATCCTGATTGCACGGCGTCACTGCCCACCGGGGCACCGACCTGCGCGTACTCGTGGTTGGCGCCGGGATCGCGGGTCTCGGCGCCGCTCGGGCGCTACGGCGACGTGGCCTGGTCGCCGACGTGGTCGAGCGGGCACCCGCCTGGACACACACCGGAGTGGGCATCTACCTGCATGGCTGTGCACCGCGCGGACCTGTACGAGGTCCTCGCATCGCACGGCGACCCCGCGCCGATCGACCGGTGCAGCGGATCAGCCAGCAAGGCAACATCACCCGAGGTGACCACCTGGACGGTTCTGCTGGGCCGCGAGGTCACCTTCCTGGCCGTGCCGATCGGCCGCGGTCAGGTCTACTGCTACTGCGACACCCCGGCGAGGGGCCGCGAAGCGCCACAGGCCACCAGGTCGGTCGGGCGGCTCACCGAGCTGCTGACCGGATTCGCCTCCCGGGTGCCTGCCATCCTCAACACTCTCGGGTCGGACGGCATGGTGCACGTGGCACCGATCGAGGAGGTGCGGCTGGACGCATGGTCACGCGGATCGGTGCTGCTGATCGGGGACGCCGCACACGCGGCGTCGCCGAACATGGCCGAAGGGGCGGCGATGGCGCTCGAGGACGGTCTGATACTCGCCGAACGTCTCGCCGAGAGCGGCGGCGTCGCCCAGGCGGTGGAGAGATTGCAGGCACGGCGCCGCCCCCGCACGCAATGGGTCCTCGCCCAGACACATCGCCGAGACCGCACCCGCAACTTGCCACCACCCGCCGCTCGCAACCTCGCGCTACGCACGTGGGGGCGGCCACGTCTTCCACGCCAACTATCGCCCACTTCTCGAACCTCCATGAAATCAAGTCCAGGACGTGGTGTACCGATGAGCTCAACGCTGCCCATCCGCCGGGGGTTGGGCATCTCCGCCGGCCTCGAGCCGCGGGTCGCTCGTGATCTCGCCGCCCGCTGCGAGGACCTCGGGTACCACTCGCTGTGGTCGAACGACGAGCCGACCGCCTCCGGCCTCGAGACTCTCGCGCAGTTCGCCGCCGCCGCCCGGCGGCTAGAGCTGGGCGTGGGGGTTCTTCCGCTCGACCGACATCCGCCCGTCCGGATCGCGGCCGAGGTCGCCCGCCTCGAACTGGATCCGACGAAGCTTTGGATCGGGATCGGGTCCGGGCAGCTGACCAACCCGACCGAGGCCATGCAGGCCGCCGTCGCCGAACTGCGTCGGCTACTTCCGGGAGCCACCCGGATCGTAGTGGCGGCGATGCGACCGCGGATGTGCCGCATCGGCGGCGCGGTCGCCGACGCAATCCTGCTCAACTGGATGCTGCCCGCTCAAGCGGCGGTCGCGCGCCGATGGGTACAGGAAGGAGCCGGCGACGCCGGGCGCACCACTCCGCTCCTAGCCTCGTACGTCCGCGTCGCCGTCGGGCCCGGCTCACAGCAGCGACTCCGCGGCGAGGAGGACCGCTATCGCAACATCAACGAGGCACATCGGCGGCATTTCGAGGCCATGAACGCTCCGATCGGAAGCGTTGGCGTAGCCGCGGCGGCGCGACCGGACCTGCTCAACGCACTGGCGCCCTACCACGCCGCGCTCGACCTCCCGATCGTACGCCTGCTCGCAGAACACGACATCACCTCGCTGACGACCGCCGCGACAGCAGCAGCACCGTGAGACGTCTCCACGCCAGCACGACCCTCACTTCGCTGGCCACCACCAGGTAGACCGCCGGGCCGCGATCCTCCCCTGGGTGCTGGGCGAGCGTAGCGGCGCTCAGCGCGGCGGAAGAGGATGTCCGCGAGGGGCCGGTTGTCGTCAGGCCGGCTCGCGCAGCGGCCGGTAGTTGGCGTGGAAGATTCGCCGTCCAAACATCTTGAGCACAAGGTTGCGGGCGGCGGGGTGAAGCGTGCGGGTGCGGTCGCGGCGGTGCGTCTGGCGGAGTACCCAGTCGGTGCGGGGGCGACGGCGGCGTTCGTACACCGCAAACGCGGTGGGGATGCTGTCGGCCGCGGTGAGGCACTCGGACAGGACGATGGCGTCCTCCAGCGCCATCGCGGCGCCCTGGGCCATGTTGGGTGAGGTTGCGTGCGCGGCGTCGCCGATGAGCAGCACGGCACCGTGAGACCAGGAGTCCGGGACGACCTCCTCAATCGCGCCGGCGTGCCCGTTGCCGCGGCCGGCTTCGTCGAGCGCGTCGAGCAGGGTGGGCACCGGCTCGGCGTAGCCGGCCAGAAGTTCGCGCAGCGGCGGCGGTGGGGACGTGAGCGGCCCGTCGCAGTAGCAGTACGTCCGTCCGTTGCCGATTGGGATCGTCAGAAACGATGAGTTCTCACCGAGCAGCACCGACCAGGTTGGCGCCGCTTGGGGCAATGCGACTGCGACGACGAAGCGGCGTGCGTACTGGCCGACCGGGCGCGGAGCAGGGTGATCGAAGACCAGCCGTCGCACCGTCGAATGCAGTCCGTCCGCGCCCAGGACCAGGTCGTAGCGGCCGATGACGCCGTCGCTGAACTCGACCGTGACACCTTCGTCGTCGACGGTCACCGCCTGCAGGCTGTGTCCCCACCTGATCGGCACGTCGCCCACTCCGGCGAGCAGCACCTGATGCAACTCTGCCCGATGCAGCGCGAGGCACTGGCCGACACCATTCCACACGTCGGCCATCTCGATGTCGAAGAGCAGGCGTCCACGGTGGTCGGCGAAGCGTTGTCGCTCAATACCTGCCGCGAGCCCGGCCACCTGTGAGCCAAGCCCGAGACCGCTCAGGGCACGTACCGCGTTGCCGGGCAGGTAGATCCCGGTGCCCTCGCTCATCGGCGCGGCAGCGTTCTCGATGATCTCGACCGCCGCGCCCCAACCGCGGAGTGCGCGAGCCGCCGCCAGCCCGGCAATGCCAGCGCCGACGATGAGCACTCGAACACCGTCACCCCGCACGTGCCCTCCCTGGACTGTGGCCTCCGACGGCCATGACTTCCTCCTCACGCCAAGTTGTGAGGGGACGGCACCCGTGCCGCGGCGCCCATCTCAGGGACGCGGCCATGCCGCAGGTTGCCGAGCAGGACGCGGAGCCCCGTGGAGGGTCGGAACACCCGCTTGGGCGGGGCCTGGAGTGCCACGACTCGCATGAACTGTTCAGCCACCGCGGTGTCTCGCTCGGCCGCGATCAGCACCCGCTCAACATAGGCGTTGATGACCCGGACGGGCAGCGGCCGCGGTCCCTTCACCTGCGGCAGGGCCAGATCTGCGCCGAGCGTCAGCTGCCAGGCCATGTCGACCCGCCTTGCGGCGGCACTGAAGAACCGCCGGGCCAGTTCACGGTCACCGCCGGCCAGCGAGTCCCGCAGGGCCTCCGCCTGCAGCGCGGCGACCGACATGCCCAAGGCGTAAGCCGGGTTGGAGCTGCAGATCGCGTCCCCGAAGACGAGCAGCCCGGCCGGGAACCGGCGCAGCCGCTCGTACCGCCGGCGAACGTTGGCCGGGAACCGATGGGCGACGATGTCGTCGAACGACTCGGCGTCGCGGATCGCGGCGAAGACATCCGGCGGGGCGATCGCCTCGACGAAGGCGAGGAAGCCTTCGGGGTCGGTCGGCGGGTGGTGTCCGTCGTACCCGATCGCAGTCAGGATCCACCGGTCCTGTTCCTGCGCGAACAGCACGAAGCCAGTGGGCCGGCCCGGCTGGGCACCGATGGAGACCATCTTCTGTCCGCCCAGCGCGCCCGGACGCAGCCGCAGCTGCCGAGTGGCGTACTTCAACTGGATCGTGAGCCGCTCTTCCGGCGGCTGATCGTAACCGATCGTCGCCAGCCAGGCGTGCGTGCGGCTGCCGCGCCCGGTCGCGTCCACGACGAGGTCGGCGTCGAGGATCTCCTCGGCGCCGTCGGCAGCAAGGTGCAGGAGCCGTACCCCGGTGACGCGGTCTCGAGCCGCAGTCAAGACGAGCCCGACGATCTCACGCCGGTCGACGATCTCGACCGCGGGGAGCGCCCGGACCCGGGCACGTACGTGGCCCTCTAGGTATGGCCGGGCAGCCTGACAGATGAACGGCTGCCTGGGGTGTCCCCTCAGGCAGAGCAGATGGCCGGCCGGGGCGAAGCGGAGCTCTGCGAAGTCCCGGATCACCGGCAAACCCCCGGCGATCATGTCTTCGACCAGGCCGGGAAAGAGTTCGTCGAGGATCTGCGTTCCTCGGGGCACCAGCAGATGGGCGTGCCGACCCTGGGGGACACCCCGCCGATTCTCCGCCGTCTCCAAGAGCGGGTCGCGTTCTGCAACCGTGACTCGCTCATACACGTCGGCGAGCACCCGTGCAGCGAGGAGCCCGGCCATGCCGGCCCCGAGGACCACCGCGTGGTCACCGATCTTCGGCATCTTCGCCCTCCCGCGTCATGACGCGTGCTGCGACGCTATGACGGCAGGGGATGTGGCCGATTCGGGGGAACCACCCAATACGCCGGGCAGCGGCGGTATGGGTGATTCCAGGTAGCGCGTCAGCGGATCCCGCGCTGGAACGCGTACGCCGCCGCGGCGGTGCGCGAGCCGACGCCGAGCTTGGTCAGGATGTTGCTGACGTGCCGCTCGACAGTCCTCTCGCTGAGGAACAGCTCGGTGGCGATGGCCTGGTTGGTCTTGCCGATCGCGACCAACTGGAGCACCTCGACCTCGCGGCGGCTCAGCCCGGACCGATCGGCGACCGGCCGCTTGCGCGTATACATGTCGACGCGGGTCAGGTCGGGGACGGCGCCGAGTTGGGCGAAGACTTGCCGGGCCGCGTCCAGCTCCATCGCCGCGGTGTCCTCGTCGTGGAGGGCGTGGCAGACCAGGCCGACCAGGACCCGGACCCGGCCCGACTCGTACGGCGCCTCCAGTTCCTGCCATGCCGCCCATGCATCGCGCAGTGCGGCGAGCGATGCTCGGAGGTCGCCCTCGGCGAGCAAGACCGCCCCCCTGGCGCGGGCGGCAGCGGCCCGTAGCAGCGGCGCATCGAGTTCGGCGGCGATCTCGGCGAGCTCATCGGCGGCAGCGCGCGCGGACGGGACGTCGGTGGCGGCGAGCACGATGTCGACGTAGGCGGCAAGCAGCTTGGACCTGGCCAGGCGGTTCGGTGCCTCGTCCAGCGCTGTGCGGATCGCCGCTCTTGCGGCATCGACCCGTCCCTGAGCCAACCTCAGTTGCGCCAGACCGGGCTGCGGCCTTCGGCCGAACCGGCTGGCCTGACGATACGCCTGCTCCGCCTTCGCGAACTCTCCGCGCAGCCGATGCAGCTCGGCGAGCTGGTAGAAGGCCATGCCGACCACGGCCGGCGGGCCAGCGGGCTGGGGCAGCCGGTCACACGCCCGCCGCGCTTCCTCCAACGCATCCGGCCACGCGCCCTGCAGCTGCATGATCTCGGAGCGGTGCACCAGGCACTGAGCGCGGAAGGGCACCAGGTCCGGCTGAGACTCACACCAGCGGCTCAATGCCCCCGTCCACTCCTGCGCCCGCCGCAGATCGAAGATCTCCTGGCACGCCACGATCACACCGCAGTAGACGATCCCGGCAACGTTCGCAGACACCTCGCCAGCCGTGACCGCGACCATCGCCTCGTCGAGCGACACCACGCCCTGTGCGGTCTCCCCGAGCCGGATCATCGCCTGACCCCGGCCCATCCCGGCGAGAGCCTTCAGGTCGGGGTCGCCGAAGCGGTCTCCGATCTCGGCTGCCTGACTGGAAGCGGCGTACGCGGTCGCGGCGTCGCCCGCGGCCAGGCCCTGTATTGCTACCGGCAAGAGCAGATACCCCTGCTCGACGCAGTCCAGCCGACCCTCGTCCAGCAGCGCGCGGGCCCGAGCGAGCCAGCCGCTGCCGCGGGCCACCTCACCCCGATGCAAGAGTCCGAAACCCAACCAGAATGCGCACCGGGCGGCACGAGGTAGTTCGCCCAAGCGCAGGTACTCCTGGAACGCCCGCGCCCCGGCATCGTCGCCGTCGTCGTCCCGGCCCACCAGAGAGGCGGCCATCGCGAGCCGCTCGAGATCCGTAGCCTCGAGTGGCGCCTCGCGATCCGCGGCGGCAAGCTCGGCATATGCATCCGCCCAGGCGTGGCGGCCGGAGGAGCCCCGGCCGCGATCGAGTGCCTCGGCCGCGGTCATACGCTCTCCCGCCGGACTCATCGCCGCAATCACCCGTGCACAAGGCTCAAATCGCGCATCACACAACCTACTGCAGTGGCGTCTCTCACGAACGTAGAGGCGGCCTCGTGGATGACGCTAGCGGGCTCGTGGCGGCCGGGACCCGTGCTGGCGACGCTCTAGGCTTCGTGCGTGCTGATCATTGCGATCATTCTCGTGGGCATGGTGGCCGGGGGTCTGGCGTGGCTCGTCCTGCGCGGCGGCAACGTGCGCCAGATCAACTGGCCCGAGGCCTTCGTAGCCGGCATCGTCGGCTCCTTCGTGGGCGGTCTCCTCTTCAGCCTGGTCTCCGGTGACGGCGTCGACCTGCGGCCGTCGGGGATCATCGGGTCGTTCGTCGGCGCGTTGATCGTGCTGGGCGTCTGGGGCTGGGTACGCGGCAGGCGCACGTGAGCCGGCCCGGTCGGACCGACGCCACCTGACCCCCGGGCCCGCGCGCTCAGGGGCCGGCGGCCGTGTGACGCCGCGGACGGGTGCGATCAGGTCGCGGCGATGCCCGCCGTACCGGCCGGCAGCCCGGGGACCGGACCGAGATCGGTGAGCGATCCGTCGGCGGCGATCGCCCAGACGCCGACGGTGCCGTTGCCGCCGAGCCGGCCGTACAGGTACTGGCTGTCGCGGCTCACCGCGAGGTCGGTGACGCCGACGAGAGCCTCGCCGGTCTTGCCGTCCTCGTCGAGAATCGTGAGCGAGCCGTCCACGCCGACGCGGAAGCCGGTGACGGACGCTGTGCCGGCATTGCCGGAGTAGGCGAACTTGCCGTTGGTGGTGGTGACGATCCAGCACGCGGCGCCCTCGGTGGTAGGCATCGACGCGCTGATCAGGTCGAGGTCGCCGTCGCCGATCTCGTACGAGGACACGGCGCTGCCGCCCGGGGTGCCCGCCGCCTCGGACACGATCACGTGGCCCTTGTTGTCGAAGTCGAAGCCGAACGGGACCGCGCCCGAGGACGGGACGAAGGACGGGCTCCCTGCCACACCGTCGGTGTCGACCGGGTAGACGCCGAGCTGCTGGGTGCCCCGCTCGGCGACGATCAGCTGGTCGCCGTCAGGGGTGAACGACACCTGGCCGGGGGCGGCGGCGGGGCCGCTGATGGGTTGGGTCGACCCGGAGATCGGCGCCAGGTCGCCGCCACGGACGCGGAAGCCGGTGACCTCGTTGCTGCCGGCGTTGAGGACGTAGAGCAGGTCGCCGTCGACGGTGACGCTCGTGGGGCGGTCACCGTTGGACGGCTCGACGTCCACGCGGACGAGGCCGTGCGGTGTGATGCGGAACGAGGTGATCGAATCGCTACCGGCGTTGACGGCGTACAGGTAGCGGACGGCGTCGTCGACGATCACGGCACCTTGCGAGCCGAGGCCGCCACCCGTGCCAGTGCCGCCGGTGGCGAAGGCTTCCGGGGCCGACAGCAAGCCGTCGGCAGAGCGTGGGAACGCGATGACGGCGTTGCCTTCCACCTGGTTGCTCAGGACGTACACGGCCCCCGGCGACGTCAGGGTGGCCATCGCAGATGGAGCTGCGAGCGCCAGACCTGCAGCTGCGGCCGCCGAGGCAGTAGCAACCGCAAGGGCGCGGCGATACGTGGTCATGTGATGGTGCTCCTTCCCTGGTTCGTGGTGACACCAAGGTCACCGGGGGCGGGAAGGCGTTACAGGCGGCGGTTCACCAGCCCGAGCGAAGCACCTCGTCCAGCCGGTCCACGAAGAAGTCGGCACTGGCCTCCGTGATGCACAAGGGCGGCTTCACCTTGAGCACGTTGGAGAAGTCCCCGGTCGGGTACGTGATCACCCCGAGCTCGAGCAGCCGCTCGCAGATCGCGAAGGCCTCGGCTGTGGCCGGCTCGAGGGTCGACCGGTCGCGCACCAGCTCGACACCCAGGTAGAGCCCCTCCCCGTGGACGGTCCCGACCAGCGGGTGCTCGTCGACCAACGTTCGCAGCCGCTCCCGCAGGTGCCCGCCCACTCGTTGCGCGTTGCCCTGCAGGTCCTCGTCGCGGATCGTGTCGAGCACGGCAAGCCCGACCACCGACGAGACCGGGCTCCCCCCGACCGACGAGAAGAAGGACCCCTCGGCCGTGAAGGCCTCGGCGACCTCCCGCCGTGTCACGACGAAGCCCACCGGGTGCCCGTTGCCCGCCGCCTTGGCCATGGTCACGACGTCCGGTACGACCCCGTGCTCCTCGAAGCCCCAGAAGTGCGATCCCGTACGGCCGTAGCCGACCTGCACCTCGTCGGAGATGCACAGGCCACCGGCGGCGCGCACCGTCTCGTACACCGCCGGCAGGTAGCCCGGCGGCACGAGCACGCCTCCAGCGTTGCCCGACAAGGGTTCCGCGATGAAGCCGGCTGGTCCGTCCTGGATCCTCGCCACGACCGACGACACCTCGGCCGCGTAGCGCTCGGCCGCATCGGGCCCCCGGTGCTCACCCCTGTAGACGTTCGGCATCGGTGCGAGGTGCACCCACGGTGGCCGCGTCTCCAGTGCCCGCGGGTTGTCGTTCAGCGTGGTCGAGACCTCGTCCGCCGCGGTGGTCCACCCGTGGTAGCCGCCGCGGAGGCATACGACGTCCCGACGCCCCGTCGCCGTTCGGACCAGGCGCAGCGCCAGGTCCACGGCCTCGCTGCCGCTGTTGACGAAGAACACGGTGTCGAGCGGGTCGGGCGACAGCTCGGTGATCCGCTCGCCGAAGCGGACTACCGCGTCGTAGTGGAAACGCGAGTTGGTGTTCAGCAGCCGGAGCTGGCGTGTCGCGGCGGCCGTGACCGCCGGGTGGCTGTGCCCGAGAACCGCCACGTTGTTCACCATGTCGAGGTAGGCCCGGCCACGCGTGTCCACGAGGTGCTGCCGCCAGCCGCGCTCGATCTGCGGCGGCCGCGCGTAGTAGTGCTCCTGCACCGTGGCCACCACGCGGTCGCGGCGGGCCAGCACCCCCATCGCGTCGTCGCCGACATCGAGGTCGGGGGAGAGCCCCAGCAGCGAGATCGGGTCCGGGCAGAGCGCGCCCCAGGCGTCGGCCAGCGAGGGCTCGGCGTACGGGGGTGGCAGCACGCCGGGTGCCCGCACCACCTGGACGTGCAGGTGCGGCAGGATCCGTGACTCGGTGGCCACGTCGGCGATCTCACCGACGACCTGGCCCTGCGCCACCTCCGCCTCCGCCGGGACGGCAGCCCGGATCCCCCGCAGCACCACGTCCACCGCGCCACAGGCCAGCACGAGCGATCCGTCCGCTGCCGCCCGTATGCTGCCGCCAGTGGGCGCCCGCACCGATGTGCCCGCAGGCGCCAGCAGGGTCGTGCCCAGAGCGACCGTCGGCGTCTCCTCCGAGCTGTCGACGATGACCTCCGTGAGGCGTCCCTCGTCGTGGACGAGGACTCCCGTACGGCCGGCGAGCGCACCCTCCACGGCGGCTCGGACGGCGGCGGTGTCCGTCCAGGCCCCCTCGGCGAGGAGGTCCGTCCGCACGGAGAGGTCTACTCGTACGGGTTCGTGGTCGAGGTCCACGACCGGGGTCTCCGGGCGCCACCCGGATCCCTGCAGAACCCGGTCCGACATGCGCACCCCGAGGGCCAGCCGCAGTGCCTCGTCGGCCAGCTCGAGCGGCACGTCGGCGACCCGGTCGAGGATCCGCCAGTCCACCGGCTGCTCCTCGCGCGCGTAGGCGTTGTCGGGGTCGGCCGCGAGGATGTCGTCGACCGACACGGCGAGCACGGTGGCGCGGGCGACGACGAGCGGCCACAGGGCGGCGACCTCGGCGTGCGTCAGCGGGAGCTCGCTGTGGTAGCCGGCGGCGACGGCGCACGCGTCCTGGACGGGGCGGCTACGAGGCCGGGCGAAGAGCGACGCGATGGCCGTGGCCAGGTCGGCGACCAACCAGCAGCGCATCACGTCGCCGAAGTCGATGATCCCTTCCGGGACCGGCCGGCCGTCGCCGTCCCGTCCCGCCACCACGTTGTAGTCGGCCAGGTCGGCGTGGACCACCTGGGTCCTCAGGTCGTCGACGAGCGGCGCGAGGGTGGCCCACGCCGTCTCCGACACGGACAGCACCTTCGTACGGCGGGAGGCGTCGCCGACCTTCGGGGCGAGGGCCTCGACGACCTCCGCGGCCCGGCGGGTGTCGTACTGGAGGGGGCGGTCGGCGGCGGGGTGGTCGAAGTCGGCGAGTCCTCGTGCTGCCCTGGCGACCAGGCGGCCGAAGCGATCCAGTACAGGTATGGCGAGGTGCTCCGTGTCCGACAGCAGGTCGCCGACGACGTAGGTGAGCAGCCGTACGTGGTGGGGCGAGCCGCCGATGTCGGTGGAGACGATGTCGTCGCCCTCGGGCGCGGCGACGGGTTCGGGGACGCGGACTCCCGCGGCGGAGAGGTGCCGCATAGCGGCGTTCTGCAGGTCCAGGACGTCGGGACCGAAGGCCGGGTTCGCGACCTTGAGGACGTACGAGGCGTCGCCGGCGTCGATGCGCAGGTTCGTCTCCTGGTTGCTGCCGAGGGGCCGGGCCCGTCCCTCGACGCCGAAGACGGAGCGGACCAGCGCCACGGCCTCCTCGGGCGACACCGGCGTGGCTGGTGGCACGTCTCCCCAGAAGCGCTCGCCCACCGCTCGGATGCTAGGCCCCTTCCGGGCCCCCCGGACCTCGGCCATGAGGTGGAGGCTTCGTGCAGGCCGCCGGTCGGCTCAGTGACGGAGGGAGAGGGTGATGACCGCACGGACTTGGCGGGGTGGCGGTCCCGCGGACCGGGAGGGGTGAGCCTGGCTCGCCAGACCACGCGGACGAGGGTGTCGTCTCCGGATGATGCGGAGCTGCGAGTCGATGCTGTTCTCGTCTTCGCGGGAGTCTCGATCGTCAGCGCGTGACCAGCCTTGCGCCCGAACCGAGACCACGGGACGTGGGATCAGCACGAGTTGCTGAGCTGACGTGGAGTTGGAATCCGCCCCGCAGCGGTCCGCTGGGACGTCTCGGCCCGGGTGTCGAAAGGCTCGCCGACCTCAAGGCCCGCGGCGTGTCTTGTCGAGGCTCTCCAGGATGATGCTGGCGCTGTGCAGGGCGGCCGCATGGAAGGGCCGCAGCACGAGGTCGGCGCCGGCCTCCTCCAGCTGGTCGGCATCGACGTCCGTGTAGGCGCTGACAGCGACGGGTCCCTCGTAGCCGGAGGACCGGACGCCGTGCAGGAGGGCGAGGTTCACGTCACGGTTCGGGATGGTGCTGACGACCCAGCGGGCCGATGTGAGCGGGAGGGCGAGGGCGAGCTGAGGCTCCGCCGCGTCACCGTAGAGGGTGCGGATGCCTGCTCGCTCGAGCTGCTCGAGGGCATAGGGGTCCTGGTCGACGACGAGCACCTCGTGGCCGGCCTCGGTCAGCTCCCGGACGAGCGTGCCGCCGTGTCGCCCCACACCGAGGACGACGACGTCCACGTCGTGGGCGAGACGCTCGGCCTCCGGACGCAGGCCCCGCCGACGCTCGAACACGGACAGGTAGGGCGCCAACCTCTCGTACAGGGGATAGGAGTAAAGGATCAGGTAGGTGGACAGGCCGATCGTCACGAGGCCCACGACGGTGATGAGGCTGACGGTCTCGCTGTCGATGTGCCCGAGGCTGAGGCCGAGCGCGGCGAGGATGAGGGAGAACTCGCTGATCTGGGCGACGGTGAGACCGGCCAGGAAGCCGACGCGCTTGCGGTAGCCCATCAGACCCATCAGCACCATGACGATGAGCGGGTTGCCGATGAGCACGAAGGCCGACAGCACCGCGGCGCCGAAGAGCTGGGCCCCGGCGTGGTCGAGGTCGACCCGGGCCCCGAGGTCGATGAAGAAGAAGAGCAGCAGGAAGTCCCGCAAGGTGACCAGGCGGGAGCCGATCGCCTCGCGGTACCGCGTGGAGGCGAGCGACACGCCGCCGAGAAAGGCGCCCACCTCGCGGCTGAAGCCGAGGAAGTCGCCGATCGTGGCGAGGCCGACGGCCCACGCGATGGCGGCCAGGACGAGCAGCTCGTGCGACCGGGCGAGGGCGGGCAGGACGTGCGGGAGCACGAAGCGGGCGACGGCGGCGATGCCGGCCAGGAAGAGGATGCCCTTGACGAGCACGAGGACGACGGCGGCGCCGATCTCCTGGTCCCCGCCCCCCGCCGCAGCACTCAAGCCGATCATGACCAAGACCACGACGATGTCCTGGACGATGAGGAAGCCGACGGCGATCCGGCCGTGCAGCTCGTCGAGCTCCCGCTTGTCCGACAGCAGCTTGACGATGATGATCGTGCTGGAGAAGGTCAGCGCCACGGCGACGTAGACCGCGGCGACCGTGCCGAGTCCCAGGGCGATCGCCAGCACGTAGCCGACCAGCGAGGTGAAGACCACCTGCCCCAGCCCCGTGACGACGGCCACCGGCCCGGTCGTGCGGATCAGATGCAGGTCGAGCTTGAGCCCGACGAGGAAGAGCAGCACTGCGATGCCGAGGTCGGCGAGCAGGACGACCTCGCTGCCCTCCTCGACCCAGCCGACCCCGGCCGGACCCACGAGGACCCCGACCGCGATGAAGGCCACGATCAGCGGCTGGCGTAGCCGGGTCGCGAGGGCACCCGCCGCCGCGGCCACGAGGAGCACGGCCGCCACGACGGTGAAGGTGCTGTCGCCCAGGTGCCGCACCTCCCCGACCGACTCGCGCCACAGCCCCGTCGCCGGCCCGGCCGTCACCGGCGGGGTGGGCGTCCAGGCTATGCCGGGACGCGGGGGGTCCCGCCAGGGTCGGGTGGCCCGCCTGCCCGCGAATGATCACGTTCACCACCCTGGTGGCGTCATCACGAGGCGTCCGCGCCTCGTGATGGCTCCAGGAGCCTGGTGGTGGGCGGGGCTCGGCATGGGGCGGAGGCATCGAGCACCCGGGTGCGGCTGGAGGGGACTCTCCCCGGGGCGTCGCCCCCAGCCGGGCTCCCGTCGCCCCCCGCAGAACGATCATCGATCCGCGAGTCGGGCGTCCACGCGGGACTCGCCCGATGTCCTCCCCGATGATCGTCAGGCGGGCCCGCCGACTCGGTGCCGGCGGTCGCCGTCCCCCACATCTCGCCGCCCCAGGCGGGGGCCATCACCAGGTCGATCGGGTCACCACCAGGCACCGACGCCTGGTCAAGGCCCGACGAGGGTGGTGAACGTGGTCATCCGGCGGCGGCCGCCAGCACCCGGAGGATCCGCTTCTCCGAGACCGGGTACGGCGTCCCGAGCGTCTGGGCGAAGAGGCTCACCCGCAGCTCCTCGATCATCCACCGCACCTCGACCAGCTCGGGCGACGGCGAGCGCCCCGGCGGCAGCGCGGCCAGCGCGGCCTCGTACTCCGCCGCCACCCCGGCGACCCGGTCCATCCGCTCCCGGTCCCGAACCGGCGCGTCCGGCAGGGTCTCCAGCCGCCGCCGCACCGCCCTCAGGTAGCGCACCAGGTCCGGCAGCCGCCGCGCCCCCACCCCCGACACGAAGCCCTCTGGCATCAACGACGCCACCTGCGCCCTGACGTCTGTCAGCGCCGGCAGCAGCACGAGGCTGGAGGTCCCCGACACCGCGCGTTCCACCGCCCGCGCCTCGGCGAGCACCCGCCCGACCGCCGCCACCACCTCGGACGTGCGCCCGACCAGCCCGCCCTCCACCAAGGCCGCCAGCACCTCGAAGCCCTCCGCGTTCCACGCCGGGCCCCCGTGCTCCTCCACGAGCGCGTCGACCGCTGCCGCCGCGCAGTCGTCGAGCAGCGGCGGCACCCCCCCGTACGGGTTGTGCGCCAGCGCCAGCCTCGTCTCCTGCGGCAGCCGGGAGACCACCTCCCGTACGGGGGAGGGCAGCGACAGCAGCAACAGGCGGCGGGTCCCGAGGCGCATCGCCCGGACCTGCTCCGCCTCGCTCGCCAGCACCCGGACGGCGACCGAGGCCCCCTCGTCGACCAGCGCCGGGTAGCCCCGTACCGCCCGGTCGCCGCGGCGCCGCTCGAAGGTCCGCGGCAGCTCACCGATCCCCCACGAGGTCAGCCCCGACCGCTCGACCGACGACGCGTCCGCCGCGACCGCCGCCCGCGCGCGACCCGAGAGCCGGTGGGCGAGCAGGCCCAGGTCCTTGCCGTCGCCGAGCGCCTGGCCCCGCGCGTCCTCGACCCGGAAGGTCACCCGCAGGTGATCCGGCACCCGCGCCAGGTCGAAGGCCGCCGCCTCCACCACCACGCCACGCAGCCGGTGCAGCTCACGAGCCAGCCGTGGCAGCAACGGCTCGGTCGGCGGCTCGCTGGACGGCACCAGCCGCGGAAGCAGCGCTCGCGCCACGTCCGGGGCGGGGACGAGCTGCTTCCGTACGGCCTTCGGCAGCGAGCGCAGCAGGGCGGTCATCAGCTCCTCGCGCAGCCCGGGCACCTGCCACTCGAATCCCTGCGGTTCCACCTGGTTGAGCTGCTCCAGCGGGACGTGCACCGTGACCCCGTCGGCGTCGGCCCCGGGCTCGAACTGGTACGTGAGCCGCAGCCGCAGGTCGCCCTGCACCCACGCGTCCGGGTAGTCCGCGGTGCTGACCGGCGCCGCCTCGTCGCTCACCAGGTCCGCACGCGTGAAGGTCAGCAGGTCGGGCTGCCGGTGCCGCGCCTTCTTCCACCACGCGTCGAAGTGCCGCCCGGACACGACGTCGGCCGGGATCCGTGCGTCGTAGAAGTCGAACAGCGCCTCGTCGTCGACCAGGATGTCTCGCCGCCGCGCCCGTGCCTCCAGGTCCTCGACGTCCTCGAGCAGCGCCCGGTTGGCGTGGAAGAACCGGTGCCGCGTCTCCCAGTCACCCTCGACCAGGGCGTGCCGGACGAAGAGCTCGCGCGACAGCTCGGGGTCGATCCCCCCGTACGCGACCGTACGGCCGGTGACGACCGGCACGCCGTAGAGCGTCACCCGCTCGGTCGCCACGACCGCCGCGCGCTTCTTGGACCAGTGCGGTTCGCTGTACGTGCGCTTGACCAGGTGCTCGGCCAGCGGCTCGACCCACTCCGGCTCGATGCGGGCGCAGTCGCGGGCCCACAGCCGGGTCGTCTCCACCAGCTCGGCGGCCATCACCCAACGCGGCGGCTTCTTGAAGAGCGACGACCCGGGGAAGACGGAAAAGCGTGCGCCCCGGGCGCCCTGGTAGTCGCGAGTCTCAGGATCGAGCAGGCCGACGTGCGAGAGCAACCCCGCCAGCAGCGACTGGTGGACCCGGTCGCGGGGCGCCGTGCCGCCGCTGACCGCGATGTCGAGCCCTCGCAGCGCCTGGCGCAGCTGCACGACGAGGTCCTGCCACTCCCGGATCCGCAGGTAGTGCAGGTGCTCGGCGCGACACATCCGTCGGAAGGCGCCGCCCGAGAGCTCGCGCTGCTTCTCCCGCACATACGCCCAGAGACTGAGGTACGCGAGGAAGTCGGAGTCCTTGTCGCCGAAGCGGGCGTGCTGGGCGTCTGCGGCCTGGCGCTGTTCGGTGGGGCGCTCGCGGGGGTCCTGGATCGACAGCGCCGCGGCGATGACGAGGACCTCGCGGACGCAGCCGTTGCGTTCGGCCTCGAGCACCATGCGGCCGAAGCGCGGGTCGACCGGGAGCTGGGCCAGCCGCCGGCCAAGAGGGCTGAGTCGCTTGCGGGGGTCGGTGGCGCCGGGGTCGAGGGCGCCGAGCTCCTCGAGGAGCTGCACCCCGTCCCGTACCTGCCGCCGGTCCGGCGGGTCGAGGAAGGGAAAGTCGGCGACCTCGCCCAGGCCGAGCGCGGCCATCTGCAGGATGACGGCGGCGAGGTTGGTACGCAGGATCTCGGGATCGGTGAACTCCGGGCGGGCCTCGTACTCCTCCTCGGTGTAGAGGCGGATGCAGACGCCGTCGGCGGTGCGCCCACAGCGGCCCTTGCGCTGGTCGGCCGAGGCGCGCGAGACCGGTTCGATGGGCAGGCGTTGGACCTTCAGGCGGTGGCTGTAGCGGGAGATCCGCGCCGTACCGGTGTCGATGACGTAGCGGATACCGGGGACGGTGAGGCTGGTCTCGGCGACGTTGGTGGCCAGCACGATGCGGCGACCCCGGTGCGGCGCGAAGACGCGGTGCTGCTCTGCCGCGGACAGCCGCGCGTACAGGGGGAGCACCTCGGTTCCGTCGCCGACGTGCTGGCGCAGCGCCTCGGCGGCGTCCCGGATCTCGCGTTCGCCGGAGAAGAAGGCGAGGACGTCGCCGGGGGGTTCGAGGGCGAGCTCGTCGACGGCGTCGAGGACGGCCTGCACCTGGTCGCGGTCCGGGTCGGCCGCGGGGTCGCCCGGCCCGGCATCCGGGTCGACGACCGGGCGGTAGCGGACCTCGACCGGGTAGGTGCGCCCGGAGACCTCGACCACGGGGGCGTCGCCGAAGTGCCGGGCGAAGCGGTGCGGGTCGATGGTCGCCGAGGTGATGACGAGCTTGAGGTCGGGGCGGCGCGGGAGCAGCTGGGCCAGGTACCCGAGCAGGAAGTCGATGTTGAGGCTCCGCTCGTGCGCCTCGTCGACGATGATCGTGTCGTAGCGGCGGAGCAGCCGGTCGTGCGCGATCTCGGCGAGCAGGATGCCGTCGGTCATCAGCCGGACGAGCGTGTCCTCGCCGGCCCGCTGGGTGAAGCGGACGCTGTAGCCGACGGCCTGGCCGAGCTGGGTGCCCAGCTCCTCGGCGATGCGCTCGGCGACGCTGCGCGCGGCGATCCGCCTCGGCTGGGTGTGGCCGATCGCACCTCTGGTCCCGCGGCCCAGCTCCAGGCAGATCTTGGGGAGCTGGGTGGTCTTCCCCGAGCCGGTCTCGCCCGCGACGACGACGACCTGGTGGTCGCGAATGGCGGCGGCAAGGTCGTCGCGGCGCTGGCTGACCGGCAGCTCCGGCGGGTAGGTGATCTCGGGGACGGCCTTGCGACGCCGCTCGACTCGCTGCTCCGCGGCGGTGACGGCCCGGTCGAGCTCGGCGAGCGCTTGGGCGAGTGCTGTGTCGTCGCGAGGGCTCCTGACGCGGTCGAGGCGGCGGCGCAGCCGGTGCTCGTCGCGCAGGGTCAGGCGCGCGAGGCGCTCGCGGAGCTCGGCCGGGGTGGGGGTGGTCGTGGGGGAAGCATCCATGCCGCCGTCGAGCGTAGGCGGGTCATGCTCCCCTGAGGCGTGCCCCGTCCCGTCAACCGCTCCGGTGCGGCTTCAGCCGTCGGCCAGAGCCTCCGCGACCTCGCCCGCGAACCGGTCCACCTCGGCCCAGTCACGGAAGTCCCCGTCCGGCGCCTTGACCACCCGGGCGACGAGTCGCTCGCCGCGCCCCAGCGAGGACCGCTCGAGCCGTCCCGAGAGCACCCGGTGCTCCCGGGCGCCGATCAGCTCGGCCAGCCGCGTCCCCTCGGGCGGCTCGCCCTCCGGCTTGGGCGGGTCGCCCAGCGGTCCGCTCGAGAGCAGCCAGACCGGCCGGGTCCGCCATGTCTCCGCCTCCCGCTCGACCAGCGTCCGCGCCGGCTCGAGCCAGTGGCCGGCATAGATCCCGCTGCCCAGCACCGCGGCGTCGTAGCTGGCGACGTTCCTGACCTGCTCCGGGTCGCGGACGTCGACCTGCGCGTCGACCCCGAGCGACTGCAGCGCGGTCCCGAGCGTCTCGGCGACCTGGTCCCCGATCTCCTTGGTCGCGCCGTGCTTGCTCGCCACGCTCACCAGGACCTTCATCTGCCACACCTCCGCTCCCAGGGTCGGAGCCCGGCTGCCGTACGGGGAGAGGCGGAGGTCCCGGGTCGGCTCGCTCAAACGACCAGCAGCCCGACGCCGAGGGTCACGACGCCCGCGGCCAGCGAGGCGGCGCCGAGCCAGACCAGCGCGATCAGCCGGTTGGGGGAGTGCCGGTCGCGCCCGATCGACGACAGGAAGAAGCCCGCCGACATCAGGATCGCTGCCACGGCTACCCCACTTCGGGCCATCGTCTGCCAGATCCCGGTCAGCGTCGTCGCGTCGACCAGCACCTGGCAGACCAGCGCCAGGATGACCAGCACCCCCGCATGGGCATGACCCGCCCGCGCGAACGACTGCTGGAAGGGCGTCATCGGCACGCGGCCGCGGACGACCCGCAGCAGGAATGTCCCGCCGTACTCGATGGTGACGATCGCGAGCAGCAGTACGCCGGCGGTGGTCCGCGAGGCCTCCGAGAGCAGGATCAGCGGTTCCATAGAGGACTCCATACGGGTAGTAGCACTATCCACTACAGATAGTGCTACTCTCCGTTTGCTGAGTCAAGGGGAGGCCGTGCGGATCTCGGAGTTGGCCCGTGCCGGTGGTGTCTCGGTCGCCACGGCGAAGTTCTACCTGCGCGAGGGCCTGCTCCCTCCGGGCGAGCTCACTGCGGCCAACCAGGCGGCGTATGGGCCTGAGCACGTCCACCGACTGCGGCTGATCCGGGTGATGCTCGAGGTCGGCCGGATGCCGTTGTCTTCCGTACGCGAGGTGCTCGTCGCCCTCGACGACCCGGCGCTCCCGATGCACGACCTGCTGGCGGTGGCCCATCGCAACCTGGCCCTGCCGCGGATCGGGGAAGGCCCGGCCGACCCGGCGGCGGTCGCCGAGGTCGATGCCGTGCTGGAGCGGCTTGGATGGCGGGTGGCCGACGACAGCCCGGCCCGCCGTGACCTGGCCGGCTCCGTGGCCGCCCTTCACCGGCTCGGCTGGTCGGTCGACAGCGACGTGCTGGAGCCCTATGCGCGGGCGGCCGACTCGATCGCCGAACGAGAGGTCGAGTACGTGGGAGAGGCGCCCAGCCGTGCCGAGAGCGTGGAGCGACTGGTGGTCGGGACGGTGGTCTTCGAGGCGGTCCTGGCAGCGCTTCGGCGGCTGGCCGAGGAGCGGCACAGCTACAGGCGGCTCGCCGACCGACCGGAGTGGTGACCGGTCGTGGCGCGGCTCCTCGGTGGACCGCCAGGAGCTCGTCGGTGCCGGACTTCGGGACCGCAGGCTCCCGTCCGTCCGGCGGCCGTCGTCAGCTGCCCTGCCCGTCGAGAGCCGCGAGCATCCGCTTGAGCGCGACCTGCCGGTACGACGTCTCGGCGAGCTCGGCCACCTCCACCCAGTCGACCTCGGCGGTCGTCAGGTCGAGCGCCACCCACCCGTACGGACCGTGGTATGGCGGGACGTAGAAGCGAGGGTCGGCGAGTAGGGCCCCACGCTCGGAGGCGTCGGGCTTGAGGACGAGGGCGTAGGGGTGGTCGTCGTTGCCCTCGAAGACTGCGAACATCCGCTTGCCGGCCCGGAAGGTCGGGCGACCCCACGCCTCCACCTCCGCCGTCTCGGGCAGGGCGAGGCAGACGCGGCGGACGTCGTCGAGGTACGGGTCGTCGTCGCGGTACATCCGGGGGTGGGGCACGTGGACATCTTGCTCGCCGATGTTTGGGAAGGCCGCTCGAGGGCTAAAGATCCCTTTGCGCAACTATCCGCAACCGTGCACCACCCGAGGGGAAAGAGGGACATGGGCATCATCGGCTGGATCGTGCTGGGTCTGCTCGCCGGCGCCATCGCGAAGTTGATCATGCCGGGGAAGGACCCGGGCGGCATCATCATCACGATGCTGGTCGGCATCGTCGGCGCGCTGCTAGGCGGCTTCCTGGCGTCCGTGCTGTTCGACATCAACGTCAACGACGAGTTCTTCGACCTGGCGACGTGGATCTCCGCCATCGCCGGTGCGTTGATCCTGCTGCTGCTCTACCGGCTCTTCACCGGGCGGCGGTCCGGCGCGCGGGTGTGACCGCACCCGCTCGACCACCGCACCACAGGGCCCCCGGCCACCAGGCCGGGGGCCCTCGTGCGTGTCCCGGCCCCTCCCCAATGATCACGGCAGCCGCGTACATGGGTACCGAGCCAGGTGCATGCACCGAGGCGGGCGCCCACTTGCCGAGGCGGAGCCGACGATCAAGGAGGCAACGGGGCCTTCCCGGACGACAAGGCGGTCGCCGTGGGCCTCGAGCCGATGGGACGAGTCGTGACAAGCGCAGTGTTGATCTTCGCGGGTGGTCGGTCGCAGTGGTGGGCTCCGTCCCGTTGCGCCTCTCCTCGAACCCGTCGAGCTGGTCGTGGCCCCGGTCTCTGGAGGAGAGCTGATGAAGCGGATCGGTCTGCTCGGCGGCATGAGCTGGGAGTCCTCGATCGAGTACTACCGGCTCGTCAACGAGGCAGTGCGCACCCGGCTCGGCGGTCTGCACTCGGCGGACTGCCTCTTGCGATCCGTCGACTTCGCGGCCATCGAACAGCTCCAGCGGGCCGGCGACTGGGACTCGGCTGCCGACATCCTCGTGGCCGAGGCACGGCTGCTGGCCGACGCGGGCGCCGAGTTGCTCGTCCTGTGCACCAACACCATGCACAAGGTTGCCGGTCCGATCTCCGAAGCGGTCGAGATCCCGTTCGTGCACATCGCCGACACCACGGCCGAGGCGGTGCGCGGCGCCGGCCTCCGTACCGTCGGCCTCCTCGCGACCGCGTACACCATGGAGCAGGACTTCTACACCGGACGATTGCGAGACCTGCACGGACTCGAGGTCCTCGTCCCCGGCGCGGACGACCGCCGCCTCGTCCATGACGTGATCTACAACGAGCTCTGCGTGGGCGTGGTCGACCCGGCATCGCGAGCCGCCTTCCGAGGCGTGATCGGGGCTCTCGCCGACCGTGGTGCGCAATGTGTGCTGTTCGGCTGCACCGAGATCGATCTGCTCGTCGGCCCGGAGGACTCGCCCGTCCCGGTCTTCGACACCACCCGGCTGCACGCCGAGCAGGCCGTGGAGCTCGCGCTCGAGGGTGAGATGCAGACCGGTGATCGCCACTGAGCCACGGTCAGCTCGGTCGACCCGTCCAGCGGGGGACGTGCCGCGGCAAATGGGGGACTCCTCGGCTTTGTGTGGGTGATTCGAGGGTCCGCGGGGCTGGTTCGTCGTTGCGGGGCATGGGATCGCGGCTGTTCGGCCGGTTGTGGGAGGACGCGCACGCGTCGGCTGTCTAGGTTTCGGAGCTGCCAAGCCAACCGAAGCCTGCTGACAGGAGCGACGCGTGC
>DASTQL010000186.1:0-16342 GCA_035761805.1 Jiangellales bacterium
CAGCGCCGCGAGCCCCTGGATCTGCACGCTGGTCGGGATCACGGCCACCCGGACGCCGTCGGCGGCCGCCTCGGCGGCCGCGGCCTCCGCCGAGGGGACCCCGTCCCGGTCGTTGGGCAGGACGACGACCTCGGTGGCTCCGGAGCGGCGGACGGCGTCGAGGACCTCCGCCGTCGAGGGGCGGTGGCCGACGGGCGTCGCCACGACCACGGCACCGGCCTCGGCGAACAGGTCCGCGAGCCCCTCCCCCGCGGCGAAGGCGACGACCGACCGGCCGTCCGCACGGGAAGCGCCGACGCGCCGCGCACGCTGGTCGGCGAAGTGGGTCACCCGGACCCGGTAGGGCCGGCCGGCCTCGATGCCGGCCTCGATCGCCGCACCCACGTCGTCGACGTGGACGTGGACGTTCCACAGCCGGTCACCCCCGACGACCACGAGCGAGTCGCCGAGCGGCTCCAGCGCGTCGCGCAGGGCCGGGACTCGGTCGTCGTCGGCCTCCAGCAGGAACATCACCTCGTACGCGGGGCCCTCGGCGCTGAGCTCGTGCTCGAGCGCCGCCGCGGGGACCGGGGCGGTCCGGCCGGGTGTGCGGTCCCGCGGACGCACCGGCGGACGCCGGCCGGTGAGCACGGCGTCGAAGGCGTCCAGCACCACGGACAGCCCGCGACCCCCGGCGTCGACGACGCCGCTGCGGGCGAGCACGTCGAGCTGCTGCGGCGTCCGCTCCACCGCCTCACGCGCCGCGAGCACGGCGGCCAGGGCGACGTCCGGGACCCGTGCGTCCGGGCTCGCCGCGGCGTCCTCGGCGGCCTCCGCCGCGGCCCGCGCGACGGTGAGCATCGTCCCCTCGACGGGGTGTGCCACGGCCTCGTAGCCGGCGTCCGCGGCCCGGCGGAGTGCGGCAGCGAGCATGCCGGGCTCGTCGGCCGGGCCGGGCGGCCCGCCCGCCGACTCGGCGGCGTGGGCGAACGCCTCCGCCATCCCGCGGAGCATCTGGGAGAGGATGACGCCGGAGTTGCCACGGGCCCCGAGGAGCGCGCCCCGGGCCAGGGCGCGGGTCACCTCGGGGGTGTCGCCCTCGGCCAGGTCGGCCGCCTCGGCGGCGGCCTCCATCGTCAGGTAGAGGTTGGTGCCGGTGTCGCCGTCGGGCACCGGGTAGACGTTGAGGGCGTCGATCTCCTCGCGGGCACCGGCCAGGTGCTCCCGTGCGGCGCCGACCCAGCGCCGGACGACCCTGGGACCCAGGACCCTGGGGCCGAGGACCCCGACAGCGCGCGGCACCGGTACACCCACCTCCGCCGGCCGACCGCCTTGGGACCCCGGGCGGCGGCCGGACCGCCGGGGTGACGGGCGCCACGCCCGTGACCTGCGCGCAGGCTAACGTCCGCGCCGGTTTGGGTGCCCGGGCCGCTCCCGTTACCCTGGGCGGGTCGCCCGGCGCGTCCCCGACGCCGGGCTCACCACAGCACCGTCCACCCCTCGGCTAGGAGTCACCCGTGGCTGCCACCTGCGACGTCTGCGGCAAGGGCCCGGGCTTCGGCAACTCGATCTCGCACTCGCACCGGCGCACGCCGCGGCGCTGGAACCCCAACATCCAGTCCGTACGTGCCGTCGTCGACGGCACGCCGAAGCGGCTCAACGTCTGCACCTCGTGCATCAAGGCGGGCAAGGTCACCCGCTGACCGCCGCCCGACAGGGCGACCCGGCCGGTCCACCTCGGTGGGCCGGCCGTTCGTCGTGCGGGTCACCGGAAGTGGTCGTGCCCGGCCGGACCCTCGTGGGCGACCCCACCCACCGTGACACCCTCGCCGTCCTCGACCCGGCCCACCACCCGCCACCGCCCCGGCAGCTGCACGGTTGCCGGGAAGCACGCCGCCAGGGCGTGGTCGTCGCCGCCGGTGAGGACCCACTGCACCGGGTCGACCCCCAGCGCCCCGCCGACGTCGCGTAGGGGGGCCGGCACCTCCAGCCTCCCGGGGTCCACGTCGACGCCGACGCCCGAGGCAGCGGCGACATGGCCCAGGTCGGCCAGCAGGCCGTCGCTGATGTCCACCATGGCGGTGGCACCGAGCCGGGCGGCCTCGACACCGGCCGCGTAGTCGACCTCGGGCCGCCGGTGGGCGTCCACCAGCACCCGCGGCGAGCGGAAGCCGCGGCCGAGCACGGCGAGCCCGGCCGCGGCCCAGCCCAGCCGTCCGCACACGGCGACGACGTCGCCCGGACGGGTCCCGGAGCGTAGGACCGGCGCGCGACCCTGGAGGTCGCCCAGCGCCGTCACGGCCACGACCACCTGGTCGGCGCCCACGGTGTCCCCGCCGACGACCGACGCACCGGCCGGTCCGGCCTCGTCGCGCAGACCCTCGGCGAGAGCGACCGCCCACGCCACCGGGAGGTCCGGCGGCGCTGCAAGGCCGACCAGCAGAGCGACCGGCGCGGCCCCCATCGCCGCCACGTCGGCCAGGTTCTCCGCGGCGGCCTTGCGGCCGACGTCGTACGGCGACGACCAGTCCCGCCGGAAGTGGCGACCCTCGACGAGCAGGTCCGTCGTCACCACCACCCGCCCGTCCGGCGCAGCCAGGACCGCAGCGTCGTCGCCGGGACCCACCAGGACCCCCTCGTGCTGGGGCAGCAGGGCCGTCACTGCGGCGATCAGGCCGAACTCGCCCGCGCCGGCGAGATCGCCGGAGGGTCGGCCGGCGGCGGCCTCGGGACTCGAGGACTCGGTCACGGATCTCCTGGTGTTCGCGGCTGCGGGCAGGCGGTAGGTTGACCGGCGTCCGGTCGACACTCATCTTCGCGCCCGCCTCGACAGCATGGAGGAAGCCCGTGGTGGTCCAGGCCTACATCCTGATCCAGACCGAGGTCGGCAAGGCGGCCGACGTCGCGCGTCACATCGCCGAGATCGAGGGCGTCACGACGGCGGAGGACGTCACCGGGCCGTACGACGTGATCGTGCGCGCCGAGGCGCGCAACGTCGACGACCTCGGCAAGCTCGTGGTCGCCCGGGTTCAGGGCGTACCGGGCATCACCCGGACCCTCACCTGCCCGGTCGTCCACCTCTGACCCGCCGGCCCTGACCGACCCCGACCGGCCGACCCGACGCCCTGACCGGCCCGTCCCGACGCCCGCTGCGCCCGCGCGCGGCGGGCGTCCTGCTGGGTGTCCCCCTGCTCGTCGCCGGGTGCGGGTTCGGCGCGGTGACCGTCGATCCGTACGAGCGGGAGCCCGGCACGGAGCAGGTGTGCGCCGCCCTTGTCGAGGAGCTGCCCGACCGGCTCCGGGAGGCGGTTCGTCGCGACGTGCGGCCCGAGCAGGACGCCACCGCCGCCTGGGGCCGGCCCGCGATCGTGCTCCGCTGCGGCGTGCCCATGCCGGCCGAGTACCGGCCGGACGCCCAGCTGATCGTGGTCGACGACGTCGCGTGGCTGCCCGTCGAGGGCGAGGGCGGCACGTTCTTCACGGCGCTGGAGCGGACCGCCCGCGTGGAGGTCGCGGTCCCCGAGGGCTACGAGCCCGAGGGCGACCTGCTCGCGGAGCTGGCTCCGTCCATCACCTCCGCCGTGCCGCTCAGCGCAGACCCGTCGGCCGGCGTAGCGCCGTCTCGAGCAGGCGCTGGAGCAGCTCGGGGTAGGCGAGCCCGGTCGCGGCCCACAGCCGCGGGAACATCGACGTGGGCGTGAATCCTGGCATGGTGTTCACCTCGTTGACGACGAGCTCGCCCGAACCGAGCAGGAAGAAGTCGACCCGGGCCAGCCCCTCGCAGCCCAGTGCACGGAAGGCGGCCAGGGCCATCTCGCGGGCGCGCTCCGCGACCGGCGGGGGGATGTCGGCCGGCACGTCGAGCGCGACCGTCCCCTCCTCGAGGTACTTCGCCTCGAAGTCGTAGAACTCGTGCCCCGAGACGACCCGGATCTCGCCCGCGACGCTCGCGTGCACGGTCCCGTCGGGCTCCTCGACGACGCCGACCTCGATCTCCCGGCCGGGGACCGCCGCCTCGACCACGACCTTCGGGTCGTGCTCGTGGGCGAGCTCGACGGCGCGGTCCAGGCCCTCCGGTTCGTCCACCCTGCTGATGCCGATGCTCGACCCGCCCCGCGCCGGCTTGACGAAGACCGGCCAGCCGATCGACGCCACCGACTCCCGGACGGCATCGGGGTCGGACTTCCACTCGTACGGGCGGACCACGACGTACGGGCAGACGGGTAAGCCGTTTCCGGCGAGGACGAGCTTCATGTAGTGCTTGTCCATGCCCACGGCGCTCGAGAGCACCCCGGAGCCGACGTAGCGGACCCCTGCGAGCTCGAGCAGGCCCTGGATCGTGCCGTCCTCACCGTACGGGCCATGGAGCAGCGGGAGCACCACGTCGACCTGGCCGAGCGCGCGGGGGATCTCCCCCGGGTCGGTGACCACGAGCTGGCGGGCGGTCGGGTCGGCGGCGAGCACCACGGTCGGGCCCTGCCCGTCGACCGCGGGCAACCTGCCGGCGGTGATCGCCAGCCGTTCGGGGTCGTCGGGCACGAGGACCCAGCGGCCGTCCCGGGCGATGCCGACAGGGACCACGTCGAAGCGGTCGCGGTCGATCGCCCGCAGCACGCTCCCGGCGGTCACGCAGGAGATCGCGTGCTCGGAGCTGCGCCCGCCGAAGACGACGGCGACGCGGGGGCGGAGGGGCTGGTGCTCGTCCATCGGCGCGAACCCTACCCGGCCCGCCCGGCGCCTTCGCGGGGCTCTGCCACGATGCCGCCATGGACACCTCGACCGACGCCCGCCGTCCCCTCGACCCGGCCACAGTCGTGGTGGTCGCCGGCCGTCCGGAGCGCTCCCCCGACGCGCCGATGTCCGCGCCGGTCGTGCCCGCGTCGACGTTCCACGCGGGCGGTGAGCGCGCCTACGGGCGCACCAGCAACCCGACCTGGGAGGCCTTCGAGGACGCGCTGGGGGTGCTGGAGGGCGGCCGGGCCGTCGCCTTCTCCTCCGGCATGGGTGCGGTTTCCGCCGTGCTGGACACGCTGCCGCTCGGAGCTGTCGTGGTCGCACCGCTGCACGCGTACAACGAGACGTTGGTGACGCTGCGGCAGCGGCACGAGCGCGGCGCGCTGGTCGTGCGCCCCGTCGACGTGACGGACGTGCAGGCGGTGGTTGGCGCGCTCGAGGGGGCGGCCCTGTTGTGGCTGGAGTCGCCCAGCAACCCGATGGTCGAGGTGGTGGACGTCGCGGCGTACGCGGGCGCGGCCGCAGCGGTGGGGGCCACGACCGTGGTGGACAGCACCTTCGCGACCCCGCTGCTGCAGAACCCGTTGTCGCTCGGGGCCGACATCGTCGTGCACAGCGTCACGAAGTACCTGGCGGGCCACTCCGACCTGCTGATGGGTGCGGTGGTGGTGCGGGCGGAGGGCCCGTGGGAGGAGAGGGTGCGGGGTCGGCGGGAGACAGGCGGGGCGATCCCCGGTCCCTTCGACGCCTACCTCGCGCTCCGCGGGATGCGCACGCTGCACCTGCGGATGCAGCAAGCACAGGCGTCCGCCGGCGTCCTGGCGTCCCGGCTGGCAGGGCACCCGGCGATCGCGCGGGTGCGATACCCCGGGCTGGCCGGATCGCCCGGCCACGACGTCGCCACCCGGCAGATGCGCGGCTACGGCGCGATGCTCGCCGTCGAGGTCCGCGGGGGCGCCCAGGCCGCCGAGGCGTTCGCCGCGGGCTGCCGGCTGTGGGTGCACGCGACCAGCCTCGGCGGGGTCGAGTCCACGCTGGAGCGGCGGCGCCGCTGGCCCGCCGAGCCGGTGACGGTCCCGGAGACCCTCGTGCGGCTGTCGGTCGGCATCGAGGACGTCGAGGACCTGTGGACGGACCTGGCCCGGTCGCTGGACGCCCTGGGCCGCTGAGCGTGCCGACGATGCCCAGGCCACGGGGACGTGGGATGTCGGCGCTTGGTTGGGCGGAGTGGCTGCTGTCAGCTCGGTCGTGGCTCGTCTTCGGCGGGTAGGCCGGTGAGCCTGGCGCTCTCGGCCCAGAGCCGGCGGCCGGCGTCGGGGTTGTAGGAGGCCTCGGTGGAGCGCTTCTCGGCGCGGTCGGCGAAGTAGCGCCCGGTGAGGCCGGCGACTTCGGGTGCAGTGGCCAGCCAGACGACGGTGTCGGCGCCGCGTTCGGGCGTGCGCTCGAAGGGTTGGGCCAGTCGGGTCATCAGGCCGAACCAGCCGCCGGTCTTCCGGCCGAAGCCGGTGGCTACGGCGCCTGGATGGACGCAGTTGGCCGTCACCCCGCTGCCTTGCAGCCGGCGGGCGAGCTCGTAGGTGAAGACGATGTTGGCCAGCTTGGACTGGGCGTAGGCGCGGGTGGTGCCGTAGCCGGTGCGCAGCTGGAGATCTTCGAAGTGCAGCCGGCCCTGGCGTTGTGCCTCGGAGCTGAGGGTGATCACCCGCGAGGGCGCGCCGGCCTGGAGCTGGTCGAGCAGCAGGTTGGTGAGGAGGAACGGGCCCAGGTGGTTGAGGGCGAGCGTCGCTTCCACCCCGTCAGGGGTCTCCTGGCGCCTGCCGAAGGCGGCTCCGGCGCTGTTGACCAGGACGTGGATCGCCGGGTACCGCTCGTGCAGCCGGGCGGCCAGTTCGCGTACCGAGGCTGGTGCGGAGAGGTCGGCGAGCTGGACGTCGAGGTCGGCGTCGGCACCGGCGGCCTGCTCCACACGTGCGCGGGCCGCCTGCGCGCGCACGGGGTCGCGGGAGACCATGACGACCGTGGCACCCTGGCTGGCCAGTGCGGTCGCGGTGGCCTCGCCGATGCCGGAGCTTGCCCCGGTCACCACGCACACCCGGCCGGCCATGGGTCCGGTGGTAGGGCTCATCGGGCGACGTCCAGGTCGGCGAGCCGGACGACCGCGGGCACGCACACCGATTCCACCCGCTCGGCTCGCGGTGGCGTTGTCCCGCCGAGGCCATGAGGTCGTCATCGGGACCCGCAACGTCGCCGACACCCTGGGGCGGACCGACACCGACGCGATGGGCAACCCGCCGTTCGCGCAATGGCAAGCCGAGCAAGGCGACGTTGCGTTGGTCTCCTTCGCCGATGCCGGCAGCGACGCCGAGGCCGTGGTCAACGCCACCGCGGGGTCCGGGTCGCTGGCCGCGCTCACCGCCGTCGGCGCGGACCGCCTCGCCGGCAAGGTCCTCGTCGATGTCGCCAACCCGCTGGACTTCTCCCAGGGCATGCCGCCGGTGCTGTCCGTGGCCAACACCGACAGCTTGGCCGAGCAGCTCCAGCGCGCCTTCCCCGGCGCCCGGGTGGTCAAGACGCTGAACACCGTGACCGCCCAGGTGATGGTCGACCCCTCCCGGGTCCCGGGCGAGCACTCGATGTTCATGGCCGGCGACGACGTCGCGGCCAAGTCCGTGGTCACCGGCCTGCTCGGCGACCTCGGCTGGCCCGCCGACGCGGTCATCGACCTCGGCGGACTGCGCTCGGCCCGCGGCCTGGAGATGTACCTGCCGCTGTGGCTCTCGCTGTGGGGGGCCTTCGGCACTGCAGATTTCAACATCGCGGTGACCCGCACCTGAGCGCGGCCAAGCCGAGGGGATCGGAGGCGGAGTCTGCGGTGGCCGGATCGAACGACGTCGGTGCTCCGACCCGCCAACGTCCGCCGGCGCGGCAGCGAATCCTCGACACCGCCTTCGAGCTCTTCTACGCGCACGGGGTCCGCGGCGTCGGCGTAGGCACGCTCATCGCCGACTCCGGAGTCGCCAAGGCCACCTTGTACAAGCATTTCCCCCGTAAGGAGGACCTCGCCCTGGCCTATCTCGATCGGGTCGACGAGATCTGGCGCGGACAGCTGGCCGCCGCTGCCGAGGCGGCCGGAGCGGACCCGCGCGACCGCATCGTGGGCATGTTCGACGCGGTGCGTACCTCCTGCCGCCGCGACGGCTACCGCGGCTGCGCCTTCATCAACGCCGCCGCGGAGGCGGCTGCCGGAACCGAGCTGCACGCCCGCACCGTGGCTCACAAGACCGCGGTGCGCACCTGGATACGCGACCTCGCCGCCGATGCCGGCGCTGAGAATCCGGTCCACCTCGCCCGCCAACTCACGCTGCTCCTCGACGGCGCACTCGCCGCGGGAGTCCTCGACGGAGACCCGGACGCCGCCGACGCCGCCAGAGCAGCCGCAGCAGCCCTCGTCGAGCACGCCACCCGGAACGGCGCGGAACGTGCGGATCCAGTTCGCTCTCGTCCCGCAGGTCGGTCGGGCCCGTGACGGAGGGTCCCTGCTCATCCGCTCGGTCCGGCTGCGCGCGAGAAGCTCCACGGCAAGGGCCATCGGTTCCGGTCTCGGGCGTCATGAGAGCGTCCGTGGCCATCGCGGTCAGTGGCCGTGGCGCTCCGGCTTGGCCGAGCGCGAGACCAGGCTGGTCAGCATCTCGGTGGGTGTCATATCCCGCCGGACCACGTAGGCCACGTGCTCGACGATGGGCATGTCCACGCCCGCCCGACGCGCGAGGTCCAGGATGGACTCGCAGGACTTGACGCCCTCGGCCACCTGACGGGTCGACGCGGCGATCTCCTCCACGCTCAGGCCCTGGCCGAGCTTCTCCCCGAAGGTGCGGTTGCGGGACAGCGGCGAGGAGCAGGTGCCCACGAGGTCGCCCAGGCCGGCCAGGCCGGAGAACGTGTACGGGTCGGCTCCCAGCGCCGCGCCCAGGCGCGCCGTCTCGGCGAGCCCCCGCGTGATCACGCTCGCCCGGGAGTTGTCCCCGAAACCGAGCCCCGCCGCCATGCCGACGGCGAGCGCGATGACGTTCTTGACGGCGCCGCCGAGCTCGGTGCCGACCACGTCGGTGTTGGTGTACGGGCGGAAGTACGCGCAGTGGCACGCGCCCTGCAACCGCTCGGCGACCTCGGGGGAGGTCGAGGCGACGACGCTCGCGGCCGGCTGCCGCTGGGCGATCTCGCGCGCGAGGTTCGGGCCGGAGACCACGGCCACCCGGTCCTCCCCCACGCCGGCCACCTCGCGGATCACCTCGCTCATCCGCTTGGCGGTGCCCACCTCGACGCCCTTCATCAGGCTCACCAGCAGCGCATCCGGAGGGAGCACCGGCAACCAGCCGGTGAGGTTGCCGCGGAGCGTCTGCGACGGCACCGCGAGGACGACGACGTCCGCACCGGACCCGGCCTCGGCCGGGTCGCTGGTCGCCCGCAACCCGTCGGGCAACGACATCCCGGGCAGGTAGTCGGGGTTCTCGGGTGTCTCGGTGATCGCTTTGGTGAGCTCGGGTCGCCGGCCCCACATCACGACCTCGGTGCCCGCGTCGACGAGGACCTGTGCGAACGCCGTGCCCCACGAGCCCGTGCCGAAGACCGCTGCGCGCATCAGCGCTCCACCTGTCCCTTCCGTTTGTGCGGGTTTCCGGTGAGCGGCACGCCGGCCACACGCGGGTCGAACCGCTGGGGCGGTGGCGTGCCGCCGCGGAGCTTCTGGAGCTCGGTCGTGATCGCCGCCATGACGCGCTCCGTCGCCGTGGCGACCACGGCCGGCGTGAGCGGGACCTCGCGCAGGTCGTCCAGCGGCACCGTAGGTCCTGCCTGGACCCGGACCGTCCGCCGGGGCCGGACGTGCAGGCGCTTGCCGTAGGGCTCGAGGACCTCCTGAGCGCCCCACTGGGCGACGGGGACGACCGGGCACCCCGTGGCCAGCGCCATCCGAGCGGCCCCGGTCTTGCCTCGCATCGGCCACAGGTCGGGATCGCGGGTGATGGTGCCCTCGGGGTAGACCACCACGCACTCACCCCCCTCGACGGCGGCCACGGCGTCCTGCAGCGAGCGGCCGGCGTCCCGGGTCTCTCGGTAGACCCGGATCTGGCCGCAGCGGTCCAGGATGTGTCCGAGCACCGGGACGCGGAAGACCGACTCCTTGGCCAGGAACCGCGGCAGGCGACCGTTGTCGATGAGGAAGTGCGCCAGGGTCAGCGGGTCCAGGTGCGAGACGTGGTTGGTCACCACGACGACTCCGTGCCGGGGTGGCAGGTGCTCCCGCCCGCGCCAGTCCCGCTTGGCCACCACCGTGAGGAACGGGCGCAGGACGAGCTCCGCGAAGCGGTACCAGAAGCCCATGTGCACGCCGTCGGGTCTTGTCACCCGGAGCCTCCTCGCCCGCAGTTCGGCCCGTCCCCCGCATGGTGCCGCAACCGACGCCCGGCTGGGAGCATCGGCGCCGTGGATCCTCTCCCCTGGTCGGTCGTGGTCCCCGTCAAGCGACCGGAGCTCGCCAAGACCCGCCTGCGCACGCTGGCCGGCCCACACCGGGCGGAGCTGGCCCGGGCCATCGCCGCCGACACCGTGGCCGCGGCGCTCGGGGCTGGGCAGGTCGGCGAGGTCGTGGCCGTCACCGACGACGCCGAGACGTCCGCGGTGCTACGCGGCCTCGGCGCCGTCGTGGTCTCCGACGACCCGGGCGAGGGGCTGAACCCCGCCCTGCGCCACGGCGCGACCGTGGCAGGGCGACGGCGTCCGGGTGCTCCCGTCGCCGCCCTGTCGGCCGACCTCCCGGCCCTCCGTCCCGACGAGCTCGACGCCGCTCTGAGCGCGGCACGGGAGCACGCGGTGTGCTTCGTGGCCGACCTCGCCGGTACCGGCACGACCTTGTACACGACCGGGGAGGTACAGCAGTTCGCGCCACAGTTCGGCCCCCGGTCCCGCGCCGCGCACCGTGCTGCCGGTGCGGTCGAGCTGGACCTGCAGGTGCCTTCCCTGCGGCGGGACGTGGACACCCCCGTCGACCTGTGGGACGCCCTGCGACTGGGCACCGGGCCACGGACGGCCCGCGTGGCCGGCCTGCTGCCCGGGTAGCCTGCGGCACGTGCAGGCCACGGTGCACACCTTCGATGCCGGGACGCGCGCCGGCTCGGTGCTGCTCGACGACGGCACCGAGCTCCCTTTCGACGCAGCGGCGTTCGAGGTCGGTGGTCTCCGGCTCGTACGACCGGGGCAGCGGGTCCGGATCCAGGTCGCCGGGTCGGGGCCGGACACCCGCGTCAGTGCCCTGACCCTGTCCACACTGGCCCTTCCTACGGGCCGCTGACGCACGGACCGGCCCGGGGACCTGGTCCCCGGGCCGGTGGTGTCGTGTGCCTTGGTCAGGACTTCTTGGCCGCGGCCCTCTTGGTCGTGGACTTCTTGGCGGTCGAGCGGGTCGAGGACGACGTCGACTTGGCCGGCGACGACTTCGCGGCCGTGGTGGACCTGCTCGTCGTCCGCTTGCTGGTGGTGGACTTCGCGGCGGTCTTCTTGGTCGCCGTGGTCTTCTTGGTCGCCGTGGTCTTCTTGGCCGCCGTGGTCTTCTTGGCCGCGCTCTTGCGGGCGGGCGCCTTCTTGGCCGTGGTCGTCGCCTTCTTGGCCGTGGTCGTCTTGCGAGCGGGTGCCTTCTTGGTGGTGGACGTCGAGGCCTTGGTGGCCCGTGAGCCCGTGGCCGCACGAGCCGCCGACCGGGCGGCGCCGCTGGCGGCACCGGCGGCGACCGCCGCCGTCGCGGGCACGACGGACAGCGAGTCGGCGACCCGCCTGGGCATCTTGCGGCTGCCGGCCACGAAGTCCTTGAGCTCGGTACCCGCCTTGAACCTCGGCACGAACTTCTTCTTGGTCTTCACCGTCTCGCCGGTCCGCGGGTTGCGCGCCGTCCCAGCCTTGCGGACACCTCGCTCGAAGGCACCGAAGCCGGTGATGACGACGCGCTCGCCGCTGCTGACGGAGCGGGTGATGACGTCGATGACGGAGTCGAGCGCGTGCGCTGCGACCTTCTTGTTTCCGTCGAACCGCTCTGCCAGCTGGTCGACGAGTTGCGTCTTGTTCACTGCTTCCCCTCCGCGAACAGACGACGGACACGTTGTCCGATCTGCTTGCACGGTAGGCACTCCACGGCCTCGACACAACGACTACACAACGATTTCCCCCGCGTGTCGTGCATCGGAGAACCACCCGACCACGACATGGACCGGCCGCCGACGTAGACCGTCAAGCGCGATCGCGTTGCTGTGCAACGAGATCAGGGCACGAGTGTCCTGGGCAGGAAGCTAGGACGCTGGAGCTCGAAGCGCTGGACCTCGTCGACGTGCCGAAGCGTCAGGGCGATGTCGTCGAGACCCTCCAGAAGGCGCCATCGCGTGTAGTCGTCGACGCCGATCGGTGCGACGAGCTCTCCGGCGCGGACTTCCCGGGCCACGAGGTCCACGGTGATTACCGTCGCGGGAGCGCGCTCGACGAGCTCCCACAGTGCCTCCACGACACCCTCGTCCACGCGGGCGGCCAGCAGGCCCGACTTGCCGGCGTTGCCACGGAAGATGTCGCCGAAGCGGGGTGAGAGCACCGCTGCGAAGCCGTAGTCCTGGAGGGCCCAGACAGCGTGCTCCCGCGACGAGCCGGTACCGAAGTCGGGACCGGCCAGGAGGATCGTCGCGCCCGCGTGCTCTGGACGGTTCAGCACGAAGTCGGGATCGCTGCGCCATGCGGCGAAGAGCCCGTCCTCGAAGCCCGTACGGCTAACCCGCTTGAGGTACTCCGCGGGGACGATCTGGTCGGTGTCGACGTTGCTGCGGCGCAACGGCAACGCGGTCCCACTGTGCACGGTGAAGCTGTCCACCTCAGGCCTCCTGGGTCGCCACGGCGGGCAGGTCTGTGGGCGAGGACAGGCGCCCGGTGACGGCGGTCGCGGCCGCAACCAGGGGAGACACGAGGTGGGTACGGCCGCCCTTGCCCTGGCGCCCTTCGAAGTTGCGGTTGGACGTCGATGCGGACCGTTCGCCCGGCGAGAGCTGGTCAGGGTTCATCCCCAAGCACATCGAGCACCCCGCCGCGCGCCACTCGGCGCCGGCCTCCTTGAAGACGACGTCCAGGCCCTCGTCCTCGGCCTGAAGGCGCACCCTCGCGGAGCCCGGCACGACGAGCATGCGCACGCCGTCGGCGACCGACCTTCCCGCGATCACGGTGGCGGCCGCGCGCAGGTCTTCGATCCGGCCGTTGGTGCACGAGCCGAGGAAGACCGTGTCGACCTCGATGTCCCGCATCGGTGTGCCCGGCGCGAGCGCCATGTAGGCCAGCGCCCGCTCCGCCGATGACCGGGCCGCCGGGTCCGCCATGGCGGCGGGGTCCGGCACCACGCCACCGAGCGGCACGCCCTGGCCGGGGTTGGTTCCCCAGGTGACGAAAGGCGTCATCGTGGACGCGTCGAGGACGACTTCCCGGTCGAAGACGGCGTCGTCGTCGGTGCGCAGGGTCCGCCAGTACTCGACGGCCGCGGCCCAGTCCGCTCCCGTGGGGGCGTGCGCTCGTCCTCGCACGTACTCGATGGTCCTCCGGTCGGGAGCGACCATGCCGGCCTTGGCCCCCCACTCGATCGACATGTTGCAGATCGTCATGCGCGCCTCCATCGAGAGCGCGCGGATCGCCTCGCCGCGGTACTCGACGACGTAGCCCTGGCCGCCTCCGGTACCGACGTGCGCGATGAGCGTGAGCACCAGGTCCTTGGCGGTGACCCCATCGGGCAGGGCCCCGTCCACCGTCACCGCCATGGTGCGTGGCCTGGCCTGCGGGAGCGTCTGCGTCGCCAGGACGTGCTCCACCTCGCTCGTACCGATCCCGAAGGCCAGAGCGCCGAACGCGCCGTGCGTCGAGGTGTGGGAGTCGCCGCAGACCACCGTGAGCCCCGGCTGGGTCAGGCCGAGCTGAGGTCCGACGACGTGCACGATCCCCTGCTCCACGTCGCCCAGGGGGTGCAGGCGGACGCCGAACTCTACGCAGTTGCGGCGCAGGGTCTCGATCTGGGTGCGCGACACCGGGTCGGCGATCGGCTGATCGATGTCGACCGTCGGGGTGTTGTGGTCCTCCGTGGCGATGGTGAGGTCCGGCCGGCGCACCCGCCGACCCGCCAGGCGCAGCCCGTCGAACGCCTGGGGGCTGGTGACCTCGTGCACGAGGTGCAGGTCGATGTACAGCAGGTCCGGCTCGCCCTCGGCACGGCGCACCACGTGCGCGTCCCACACCTTCTCCGCGAGCGTCCTGCCCATGGTCTGCACCTCTCCAGTGGTCGTCCGGCCCCGTTGCCGGGATGCGCACTTGCGTCTCGCATGACGAGACGGCAATATCGAGACATGGACAACTCTAGCGGAGTGGGCGTCCTGGACAAGGCCGCGCTCGTGCTCTCCGCCCTCGAGGCCGGACCGGCGACACTGGCCAACCTGGTGCAGTCGACCGGGTTGGCCCGCCCGACCGCGCACCGGCTCGCCGTGGCCCTGGAGCACCACCGCCTGGTGGCACGCGACCTGCAAGGTCGCTTCGTCCTCGGCCCGCGTCTCACCGAGCTCGCCACGGCAGCCGGCGAGGACCGCCTGCTGGCCGCGTCGGGGCCGGTGCTCGGCCGCCTGCGCGAGGCGACCGGCGAGAGCGCCCAGCTGTTCCGGCGGCAGGGCGACTACCGCATCTGCGTAGCGGCCGCCGAGCGTCCCAGCGGGCTGCGGGACACCATCCCCGTCGGCAGCACCCTCACCATGCTGGCGGGGTCGGCGGCGCAGATCCTGCTCGCCTGGGAGGAGCCCGAGCGCATGCACCGGGGGCTCCAGGGCGCCCGGTTCACCGCCACCATGCTCGCGGCGGTACGCCGCCGCGGCTGGGCGCAGAGCGTGGGCGAGCGCGAGCCCGGGGTCGCCTCGGTCTCGGCCCCGATCCGCTCCTCCAGCGGCAAGGTCGTCGCCGCGGTGTCGGTGTCCGGGCCGATCGAGCGGCTCACCAGGCAGCCCGGTCGCCTGCACGCGCAGGCCGTGCTCGGCGCCGCCGACCGGCTCTCCGACGTCCTGCGCCGCAGCGAGCAGCAGTCCGCGTAGGTCCGGCGGCAGCCGCCGCAGCAGCGTGGCCGCACCGGGGCTACGCGGACGGCGCCGGACCGTCGGCGGGCGGTCCCGGCTGTCGCAAGGCTCGGACGACCTCGGTCGTGAGCTCGACGAGCCGGGCGGACGTCCGGGGTCGCGAGGCCACCGGCGAACGGATGCGACGGGCATCCTCGGGCAGCACGGCCAGGTCGCGCGCGAAGCGCTCGCGAGCCTCGGCGACGGCCGACGCCGGTGTCCCCGCCACGCCTGTGCGCCGGCCAGCCCGCATGACGGGCTGCAGCAGGACCTCGTAGTCGGGCGGGACAGGCTCCGTCCGCGTGGCCAGGACGTCCTCCCCGCCCCCCTCCCGGCGGTGGACCTGCTTGGCCCCGGGCGCTGTCACCTTGCCGGTCGACAGCTTCATCACCGGGCGCCCGTCGTACTCGACCAGCTTGTACGCGGCGTCGAGGTAGGGCGCGTCGGCCGAGGTGGCGACGCGGGTCCCCACGGCGAAGACGTCGACGGGCGCGCCGGCGGCCACCAGTTCCGCGACCGCGAACTCGTCGAGTCCCCCGCTGACGACGACGCGCGCCGAGGTGAGACCGGCGGCGTCGAGCGTGCGCCGCGCGTCGGTGGCCAGGGCAGCCAGGTCGCCGCTGTCCAGTCGTACGCCGCGACCGCGCCCGTCGGTGACCTCGCGGAGCACCTCCGCGGCGACCTCGAGCCCGTGCCCCGTCTCGTACGTGTCGACGAGGAGGGTCACCGGATCGGTGCCGCCGGCCGCGAAGGCGCGGAAGGCACGGGCCTCGTCGGGGAAGACCTCGACGAAGGAGTGGGCCATCGTCCCCGTCGCGGGCAACCCGTAGCGCAGGGCCGCGGCCACGTTGCTGGTGGAGGCGAAGCCGACGATCGCCGCCGCTCGCGCAGCGTGCATGCCCGCCTCGACCCCCTGGCACCGCCGGAGACCGAAGTCCACCACGGGGCGGCCGGTGGCGGCGATCACGGACCGTGCGGCCTTGGACGCCAGCGCCGTCTGGTGGCTCACCTGGTTCAGCACGTACGTCTCGACCAGCTGCGCCTCCGGCAGCGGTGCCGTCACCTCCAGCAGCGGCTCGCCGGGCAGCACGACCCGCCCCTCGGGGACGGCCCACACGTCGCCGGTGAAACGCAGCCCGTGCAACGGCTCGAGGTCCGCCGGCGAGCGCTTCAGGGCGTCGGCGAGGTCGGCGACGTCCTCGTCGTCGACGTGGAGGCCGGTCAGGAAGTCCAGGGCGGACTCCAGACCGGCGGCCACCAGGAAGCCTCGATCGGGCGGCAGGTCGCGGACGAAGAGGCTGAACGTGGCCGGTCCGGCCATGCCCAGGCGGCGGTAGGTCATGGCCATCGTGACCTCGTAGAGGTCGGTCACCAGCGCGTCGGACACGTCGGGCTCCTGCTCCGGACGACGACAGAGGCCCAGGTCGGCGACCTGGGCCTCTGTGCTCGTAGCCCCGACCGGATTCGAACCG
>DASTQL010000187.1:0-9732 GCA_035761805.1 Jiangellales bacterium
ATCGCGTCCTGCCATGCCGTGACACCCATGGAGTGCAGGTAGTCCTGCGCGAGGAGGAGTGCCTCGTCGAGCTCGCGGTCCGAGGTGGGCGGGAGGAGCCTTCCGACAAGTGCGACCGCGCCCTCGTGGAGGGTGCCCGTCGGTTCGCCGTCCTGGTCGCGCTCGATCCGGCCGTCGGGGGGGTCCGGTGTGGTGGCCGTGACACCGGCGAGCTCGAGGGCGCGGCTGCTGACCCAGGCGCCGTGGTGGTCCCGGCTGACCAGGAGGGCGGGGCGGCCCTGTGTGACGCGGTCGAGGTCCTCCCGCCGCGGCGTCCCCCCCGGGAAGTGCGCGCCGGCCCAGCCGCCCCCGGTGATCCAGGTCCGGTCGCGGTGCTGCGCGGCGTAGTCGGCGACGCGCTGGAGGTACTCCTCGGGTCCCGCCAGGCCCGAGAGGTCGCAGTGGAGTCGCTCGACGCCACCCTGGACGGGGTGGACGTGGGCGTCCTGGAAGCCGGGGAGCAGCAGACCGTCCACCCGGACGACCTCGGTCCCCCCGCCCGAGCGCTCTCGGACGTCGTCCGCGCCGATCGCGACGATCCGCCCGTCCGCCACGGCCACGGCGTCGGTGAAGGGCCGGACCGGGTCGGCGGTGAAGGTGGTGCCGAGGAAGACGGTCTCGGCGACCCGGGCCGGCCGGGTGCGCCGGCGTGGTGGGGTGTCCACCCGGCGAGCATGTCGCACCCGCGGGGGTGGGCGGGGCAGGGCCCCGGCAGCCGTCAGGAGGCCGTGATGCGCTGCGGCTCGCTGGACGCCTCGATGGCGACCGGGCGGCGCTTGGAGACCACGACGGCAGCCACCACGATGACGACCGCGGTCAGCGCGATCCCGTAGCGGAGCGTCTCGTTGGCTCCCTCGCCGACCGACACGGTCACGATCGCGGGGGCGACGAGCACGGAGACCAGGTTCATGACCTTGATCAGCGGGTTGATCGCTGGGCCGGCAGTGTCCTTGAAGGGGTCGCCGACCGTGTCACCGATGACCGTGGCGTCGTGGGCGCTGGATCCCTTGCCGCCCAGCGCGCCGTCCTCGACGACCTTCTTGGCGTTGTCCCACGCACCGCCCGAGTTGGCCAGGAAGACCGCCATGAGCGTCCCGCACGCGATCGCCCCGCAGAGGAAGCCGGCGAGCGGGCCGACGCCGAGGCCGAAGCCCACCGCGATCGGGGCCAGGGCCGCCAGCAGGCCGGGGGTGGCCAGCTCGCGCAGCGAGTCGCGGGTGACGATGTCGACGACCTTGCCGTACTCGGGCTTGGCGGTGCCCTCCATGATCCCCGGGATGTCGCGGAACTGGCGCCGCACCTCGAAGACCACAGCCGCCGCCGCCCGGCCGACCGCGCTGATCGCCAGCCCGGAGAAGAGGAACACCACGCAGGCGCCGATGAGCACGCCGACGAGGACGTTCGGCGAGTCGACCGTACGGAGGAAGGCAGCCCCCGCGTCACCCGCTGCGATCCCGGCCTCCCGCAGGGCGGTGTTGACGGCGTCGTTGTACGAGCCGAAGAGCGCCGTCGCGGCGAGCACGGCCGTCGAGATCGCGATGCCCTTGGTGATCGCCTTGGTGGTGTTGCCCACGGCGTCGAGGTCGGTGAGGATCTGCGCGCCCTCGCCGTGCACGTCGCCGGACATCTCCGCGATCCCCTGCGCGTTGTCGCTGACCGGGCCGAAGGTGTCCATCGCGACGATGACGCCGACGGTGGTGAGCAGTCCGGTGCCGGCCAGGGCGATGAGGAACAGCGAGAGGATGACCGACCCGCCGCCGAGGAGGAACGCCCCGTAGACCGCGCTGCCGATCACCAGGGCCGTGTAGACGGCGGACTCCAGGCCGAGCGACATCCCGGACAGGATCACCGTGGCCGGCCCGGTCAACGACGTCGACACCACGTCCTTGACCGGGCGCCTGTTCGTACCGGTGAAGTAGCCGGTCAGCCACAGGATCACGCCGGCCAGCACGATCCCGATGAAGACCGCCACGCTGGCGAGCAGGCGCGGGTCGCCGTCGGCCTCGATGCCGCCCGAGAGCTCGACGAAGGTGGAGGGCAGGTAGGCGTACGCGGCGAGGCCGGACAGGACCGCCGAGACCAGCGCCGACAGGTAGAAGCTGCGGTTGATCGTCTTCAGGCCGTTCTCACCGGAGCGGGGCCGGGTGAGATAGATCCCGAGCACCGCCGTGACCGCACCGATGGCCGGGACGACCAGCGGGAAGACCAGCCCCTCCTCGCCGAAGGCCGCCTTGCCCAGGATCAGGGCGGCCACCAGCATCACGGCGTAGGACTCGAAGAGGTCGGCCGCCATGCCCGCGCAGTCGCCGACGTTGTCGCCCACGTTGTCGGCGATCGTCGCCGCGTTGCGCGGGTCGTCCTCGGGTATGCCCTGCTCGATCTTGCCGACCAGGTCGGCCCCCACGTCGGCGGCCTTGGTGAAGATGCCGCCGCCCACGCGCATGAACATCGCCAGCAGCGCGGCCCCGAAGCCGAAGCCCTCCAGCACCGCGGGAGCGTCGGCCCGGTAGACCAGCACGACGATCGAGGCCCCCAGCAGGCCAAGGCCCACCGTGGCCATGCCCACGACGCCACCCGTACGGAAGGCGATGCGCATCGCCCCGCTGGAGTCGTCCTCGCGGGCGGCCGCGGCCATGCGTACGTTGGCGCGGGTGGCCAGCCACATGCCGAGGTAGCCGATCGCCGCCGAGAACAGGGCGCCCACGACGAAGAAGAAGGACCGGCCGAACCGGACACCGACGTCACCGGGGAGCAGGAACAGGAGTCCGAAGACCAGGACGACGAAGACACTCAGGGTCCGGAACTGGCGGTTGAGGTAGGCCGCAGCGCCCTCCTGGACGGCGTGCGCGATGGCCTGCATCTTCTCGGTGCCCTCGCTCGCGGCGAGCACCTCCCGGCGGAACAGCGCCGCCATCACGAGCGCCGCGACCGCGACCAGCGCGACCACGACGACGTACGAGAGGTTGCCCCCGGAGAGCGAGACCGCCGTGCCGGCGTCGGCAGCGCGGGTGAGCCCGGTCATTCGTCCTCCTTGACGTGGCCCTCGGCGGGCCGACCACGGCGGCGACCGCGCCCCCTTGGGTCACGGCCGTGGCGACGGTGCGGTGTCGGTGCGGTCTGTCGAGGCCCCACGCTCCAGCAGGGTGGACACCGGCGGCCCCGTGTTGGGGCCGGAGTCTACGCAAGCGCGGGCGCGGTTCGGGCACCACCCCTGGACGAGAGGGGTCGGACCTCGGATGATCAGCCCGGCGGCCAGCGCAGCTCGAACCGGGGCCCGGCCGGCCCGGTGGCCACCTGGAGCCCCGGGACCAGCTCCGACAGGACCGCGAGGGCCGCGCCGGCGGGCAGCGCCTCGTCGTCGTCCTCGTCGGCCACCGCGGCGGCGGAGAGGAGCTGGATCGCCGCCTCGCCCTGGGCCACGGCCAGGCCGGTCGAGCCCCGGACCTGCACGGCCAGCCCGTCACCGTCCTCGAAGCGCAGGACCACCGGCTCGGGGTCGTCGTCCCGGCGCTGCAGCGCGACGGCCAGACCGCAGGCCTCACCCACGGCCAGGCGGACCTCGTCGAGCACATCCGGGGCCACCCCCGCCCGACGGGCCAGGGCCACGGCCACCTGTCGGGCCGTCCGCACGTGCGAGGTCAGCGGGTCGATGCGCAGCTCGACCTCGGCCACGGAGCCCTCCCGCCGGTCAGTCGGTCGCGGCGACGGCGTCGGCCACGGAGTCGTGGATCGGGAAGACCTTCGTCAGGCCGGTGATCCGGAAGATCTTGAGGATCCGCTCCTGCGTACAGACCAGGCGCAGCGACCCTTCGTGGGCGCGGACCCGCTTGAGCCCCCCGACCAGCACGCCCAGGCCGGTGGAGTCGAGGAACTCGACCCGCTCCATGTCGATCACCAGGTCGTAGCGGCCCGAGTCGACCAGCTCGACGAGCTGCTCGCGCAGCTGGGGAGCCGTGTAGACGTCGATCTCACCGGCCACGTCGACGACGGTGCGCTCGCCCTCGGGTCGGGTCGACAACGACAGGTCCACGGAGCCTCCCAGGCCGCTCGGTGTGCCGAACCCTCCAGGGTCGTCGCGACGGTTCCGGCACGGACCCGGGCATTCAACCATCTGCTCGGCGCGGCCAGGCACCATCCCCCGGCCCCGCGGTGCGAGACTTCTGGGGTGCCCGACGTCCGCACCGCCGAACCGCGCGCGCTGCTGGACCACCTTGCCGGCCATGCGCGCAACGAGCGGGTGACCCACGTCGAGCAGGTCCCCGCGCGTGCGGAGAGCCCGGCCACGTGGCCGGCCTGGCTCGACCCGGTCGTCCATGACCGGCTGGTTGCGACGGGGGTCGAGCGGCCCTGGCGGCACCAGGTGCGGGCCGCCGAGCACGCCTGGGCCGGACGGTCCGTCGTGGTCGCCACCGGGACGGCGTCGGGCAAGTCCCTCGCGTACCTGATGCCGGCGCTCACGGCGGTCCGCGGGGGGAGCGTGCGCGGGGGTCGGGGCGCGACCGTCCTCTACCTGTCGCCCACCAAGGCGCTCGCCGCCGATCAGCTTCGCGTCCTGGAAGGGCTCGACGTCCCCGACGTCTTCGCGGCCACCTACGACGGCGACACCCCTGTCGAGCTCCGCGACGTGGCCCGTGACCACGCCGCCTACCTGCTGACCAACCCGGACATGCTGCACCGCTCGCTCCTGCCGCGGCACGGCCGCTGGGCGGCGTTCCTGCAGTCGCTGCGCTTCGTGGTCGTCGACGAGTGCCACGGCTACCGGGGGGTCTTCGGCTCGCACGTGGCGCAGGTGCTGCGCCGGCTGCGCCGTCTGTGTGCCCGATACGGCTCGTCCCCGGTCTTCGTGCTCGCGTCGGCGACCGCGTCCGAGCCTGCGGCCACCGCCCGTCGGCTGACCGGGCTCGACGTGGTGGCCGTGGAGGACGACGCATCGCCGCGTGGCGCCACCGCCTTCGCGCTGTGGGAGCCGCCGCTGTCCGACGTGCTGCGCGGCGAGAACGGCGCGCCCGTACGACGGAGCGCGACGGCCGAGACGGCCGACCTGCTCGCCGACCTGGTGACCAACGGCGCGCGGACGGTGGCCTTCGTCAGGTCGCGTCGGGCGGCGGAGTCGGTCGCCCTGCAGGCCCGCGGCCGGCTCGGGCCGGTCGAGCCGGAGCTCGCCGACCGCGTGGCCGCGTACCGCTCGGGCTACCTCCCGTACGAGCGGCGAAGGCTGGAGGGAATGCTCCAGTCTGGCGAGCTCGTGGGGGTGGCGGCGACCAACGCCCTCGAACTCGGGGTCGACGTCGCCGGCCTCGACGCCGTGCTGCTCTCCGGCTGGCCGGGCACCCGGGCGTCGCTCTGGCAGCAGGCAGGACGAGCCGGGCGGGCTCGGCAGGGAGCGCTGGCGGTCCTGGTCGCCCGCGACGACCCACTGGACACCTTCCTGGTGCACCATCCCGAGGCGGTGTTCGGGCAGGCCGTGGAGGCGACGGTGCTCGACCCGGACAACCCGTACGTGTTGTCCCCGCACCTGTGCGCCGCCGCGCAGGAGGCACCACTGGACGAGTCCGACCTGACGTTGTTCGGTCCCTCCTCCCGTACGGTCGTGGCGGCGCTGGAGCGGTCGCGGATGCTGCGGCGGCGGGCCGGCGGGTGGTTCTGGACGCGGAGGGAGCGGGCCTGCGACCTGGCCGACCTGCGCGGCAGCGGGGGACCGCCCGTACGGCTGGTCGAGGCGGGGACGGGGCGGCTGCTCGGAACGGTCGACGCCGGGCGCGCCCACTCGACCGCCCACCGTGGCGCGGTTTACGTGCACCAGGGCGAGACCTTCCTGGTGCGCGAGCTGGACCTGGACGAAGCGGTCGCGCTGGTCGATGCCGTGGCCACAGACCACACGACGACGGCCCGGGAGGTCAGCGACATCCGGGTCCTCACGGAGGAGCGGCGGCAGGACTGGGGCTCGGCCCGGCTCTCCTTCGGCGAGGTCGAGGTGACCAGCCGGGTGGTGTCGTTCCTGCGCCGGCGAACCGGGACCGGAGAGATCGTCGGGGAGGAGCCGCTGGACCTTCCCGAGCGGGAGCTGCGCACCAAGGCGGTGTGGTGGACGCTGCCGGACGACCGGGTGGCCGACGCCGGCGTCCAGGGCGCAGACGTACCGGGGGCTGCGCACGCGGCCGAGCACGCCGCGATCGGCCTGCTGCCCCTCGTCGCGACATGCGACCGGTGGGACGTGGGCGGGGTGTCCACCGCCCTGCACCCGGACACGGGTCGGCTGACGGTCTTCGTGCACGACGGGCACCCAGGTGGCGCGGGTTTCGCTGAGCGGGGCTACGAAGCCGCCGAGGCCTGGCTGCGGGCCACCCGCGACGCCATCGCCGCCTGTGTGTGCGCCGAGGGCTGCCCCTCATGCGTACAGAGCCCGAAATGTGGGAACGGGAACAACCCCTTGGACAAGGCCGGCGCTGTCCGACTCCTCGACGAGCTGCTCGCCGGCGCTCCCGGGGACCGCGTCGGTCACTGACACTGCAGAGGAGACTGCTGTGGTCGTGCTCGCCCTCGTCATCATCGCCCTGGCCGCGTTGTTCGCCGTCGGGGTCATCCTCGGCAGCGGCGACGCTGCCACCCTCGACGTCTTCGTCGCCGACATCGAGACCACGGTGACCGGCGTGTTCCTCGCCGGCCTGGTCACCGGCCTGATCCTCCTCATCGCCACCGTGCTGCTCCTCACCGCCACCCGCCGAGCTCGGGAGCGCCGGCGGGAGGCCAGGGCGCTGCGCGAGCGGGCCGCCACGAGCAGTGCCGTGTCGGAGGAGCGCGACCAGCTCGCCGCCGAGAAGGAGCACCTGGAGCGAGAGCTGCGGGATCGCCAGCAACTCGAGGCCGAGCGTTCCGAGCTCCGGCGCGAGCTCGACGAGCGTGAGGCCACCGGCGTCACCCGCCCGGCGCCGAGGGAGGCCGCCGCGGACCGCCCTGGGGACGCCGGCGGCCGTACCGACGGGGACACCGACGCTCCCGGGCCGGACCAGCCCACCCGCACGTAGCGGACCGGCAGGCAGTGAGGCGCCCCGCCGGTCATCCTGATCCGGGCGCCGCGGCGGGGCCGGCCCGGGCCAGGCGGACCGGGTCAGGGAGCCGGAGCAGCCGGCCCGCCGGTCCGGAGGCCACGCGGACGGCCACCTCGACCTCGCGACCGCTGACGGTACAGCGGGTGAGCATCCCACCGTTGGCCGCTGCCACCGTTCGGGCGGCTGCACACGGGTCGCCGGAAGCGTGACCGGACAGCAGACGCTCCGCCGCCGCCAGGGCCGAGAGGTCGGCAGCGGTCGCCGCCCGGTGTCGTGCCGCGACACCCTGCGCCAGCACCCCGGCCGCGGCCAGGGTGACGAGCACGACCCCCACGGCGGTCAACACGAGGATCGACCCGGTCCCTTCCTCGCGCCCGCGGGGCCGGCCCCGGCCGGGGCGCCGGGCAGCGGTCACGGCTCACCGCCGAGCGGTCGTTCCCGCATCGCGACCGCCGATCCGCCGAGCGTCGGCGCCGGAACCAGACCGCCCAGCGGCGCGGGCAGCGGCGCCCGCGCGCTCACGCGCACCCGGACCAGGTCACCCTCGACGGAGATCCCGACCGTCGCCCCACCGGGGGCCACAGCCACGGCGAGCGAGCGGCTCGTGGCGACGCCGTCTCCCCGAGCCAGCGCCCGCGCCGCCTCGCGGGCAGCGTCCGTGCAACGGAGCTGGGCCGAGGCAGCCGCCACCACCCAGACCGCCGCCACCAGCACGACGACCAGGACGGGCAACACTGACGCGGTCTCGGCCGTCACCATGCCCTGATCGCGGCCAGGGTCTGGCCCCGCCCGGGGGAGCCGGCGGGGGACGGTCCCCCGCCGGCCGGGCATGACAGGCCTCACCCGAGCAGCCCGAACGCGCGCCGGAGGATCTCGGTGAGGAACGTGACGACCACGTCACTGGTCAACAGCTTGTAGAGGACGCCCGCGAAGCCGCAGGCGGCGACAGTGCCTACCGCGTACTCGGCAGTGGTCATGCCCCGGTCGCTGCGGAGCAGCCGCACTGCAGTGCGGGGGAGGACGTCACCCGCCTGCGGCAGGACGCGGGTACGACGGACGAGGGCGGTGGACGGCGTGGTGGGCATGCGACCTCCTCAACGGGTCCGGCGACCGGCCGGCGCGGCGCCCGGGGTGTCCGGAGCGGGATCAGCCTGGGCGGCCGCCGGGCCGTGGCCCAGTGCTCGCCGGGCGGCTGGGGATGACGTCCGGGCACCGGCTCCGATGTGGATTGCGGTCCCCGAAGCGCCGAGGCCGTGGTCGTCGGCGGTGCAGTGGCCTTCGTCGTGAGCGTCTCGACGACGGCCACCGGTCAGGGCAGCAGCGACCCTGCAGCCGCGACGACCGGGACCACCCCCACGAGCAGGAACGCGGGGAGGAAGCAGAGCCCGAGCGGCGCGGCCGCCCTCGCTCCCAGCGCCCGTGCCCGGACCTCCGCCGACCAGCGGACCGAGTCCCGCGCATCGGCCGCGACCCGTCCCAAGGTCTCGGCGGGCGCCGCTCCCTGCTCCCCCGCGGTCACCAGCGTCCGCGCCAACCGCGCGGTGACGGGTCGGCGGGCCAGCTCGCGCCAGGCCGTCGTGGGGTCGCCGCCCAGGGCCGCCCGGTCAGCACCCGCGACGAGGAGCACGCCGAGGGGGCCGCCCACCGCCGCGCCGACGAGATGCGCGGCCCGGTCTGGTGGGGCACCAACGGCGACCGCCGCGGCCAGCAGGTCGGCCACCAGCGGCAGATACCCCTCCATCCGGTCGGTCTCGCGAGCACGGGCAGCCGGCTCCAGACGGCCGATCCACCGGATCAGGAGGCCGCCGGCCAGGCAACCGGCGACGACACCCAGGACCCCGCCCAGCACCACGCCGACGCCGACTCCCGCGGCCCCGCCCGCCACGAGCCGGGCCGGCCGCGACGAGAGTCCGCTGCGGGAGCCCGCGCCCAGGGTGGCCGGAGGACCGGAGCCGGACGTCTCCCAGCGGTAGGCTGCCCTCCCGCCGAGACCCGGGGTCTGGCGGCGACCGGACCCTTTGCCTCGACCAGCAACTCCCTGACGGTGTGGCACTGGCACTCCCCCGCGGCCCGGGAGCCCGCCGCGACCGAGCGCAGCCTCGCCGACGCGCGGCGAGATGGCCGCCAACCGACAACGCACGGGCGACGGCCCGGAGACCACCGCGACGGCCGCACCACCGACCAGCGCGGCGACCACAGTCATCCCGTCGACCACACCGGCCTCGTCGCCGACCGCACCAGGCGCTCGACCCACAGCAATCCCGCCGACGTCAAAGCGGCGCCCACGACGAGACAGGTGAGCCCGACCGGGTGGCCGAGGAGGAACGCCAGTGGTCGACCGCCGCCGCCGGAGAGCGCCAGCAGGGTGATCACCGGGAGCACGGCCAACAACCTCGTGGTGGCCCGGACCGAGGCGAGCTGACCTGCTGCCTCACGCCGGACAGCCTCCTCCGACCGCAGCGAGTCGGCGACCCTGGCAAGGGTGTCCGCGAGGCCGGCGCCGCTCCGCTCGCACACCTCCCAGGCCGCAGCCACCGCGACCAGAGCCCCCGCGCCCGGCGCCGCCGCAGCCGAGCGGAGCGCATCCGGGAGGTCGCCCCCCAACCGTGCCCTCGCCGCCGCCGGCCCGAGCAGCGAGGGGAAG
>DASTQL010000188.1:0-4993 GCA_035761805.1 Jiangellales bacterium
GGCTTGCCGGTGTGCAGCGCCAGCAGGCAGGCGTGCACGTGCATCGAGAGGTCCTCGCGGCCGCCGAAGGCGCCGCCGACACCAGCGAGGGTCAGGCGGACCCGCTCCGGTGGCAGGCCCAGCGCCCGGCACACCTGCGCCTGGTCCACGTGCAGCCACTGGGTCGCGACGTACAGGTCGACGCCGCCGTCGTCGGCGGGCACGGCCAGGCCCGACTCCGGGCCGAGGAAGGCCTGGTCCTGCATCCCCACCTCGTAGTCGCCGGTGACAACGACCTCTGCCGCCGCGTCCGGGTCGCCCTTGCGGATCTTGAGATGCCGGACCAGGTTGCCGCCGGCATGGACCTCAGGAGCCCCGGGCTGCAGCGCCGCCACGGCATCCGTCACCGGCTCGAGCACCTCGTAGTCGACCCGGACGAGGGCGGCGGCGCGTCGGGCGGTCTCCGGGTGGTCGGCCGCGACGAGTGCCACGGGCTCGCCCTGGTAACGCACCACGTCGACCGCCAGCACGGGCTGGTCGGCGTGCTCGAGACCGAAGGCGTTCTCTCCGGGCACGTCGGCGTGGGTCAGGACGGCCGCCACGCCGGTCACCGCGAGCGCAGGGCCGATGTCCACGGACCGGATGCGGGCGCTCGGGTGCGGGCTGCGCACGGTGACCCCGTAGAGCATGCCGTCGATCCACAGGTCGCTGCCGTACGCGAACTCGCCCGTGACCTTCTGCACGCCGTCGGGCCGGGGGGCTTCCTGCCCCACGCCGCCCGTGGTCCGGGTCGGCGTCACCGACGGTGTACGGGTGGTGCTCACCGGCCCTCCGCCCTCTCGAGCAGGGCCGCGTGCGCGGCAGCCGCGGCCCGGGCGACCTCGTCCTCGTCGACCGTCACCACCCGATCGTGCTCCACGACCACCCTCCCGTCGACCAGCAGGAGCTCCAGCGGCGGGCGGTCGCCCAGGACCAGCGCAGCCACCGGATCGGCGATGCCGGCGTGGCTGAGTCCGTCGATCCGCCAGAGGGCGAGGTCGGCACGCTTGCCGGGCTCGATCGACCCGAGATCGTCCTCCCGGCCGAGCAGGCGAGCGCCACCGAGGGTGGCCAGCTCCAGCGCGGAGCGGACCCCGAGGGCCCGAGGGCCGCCGCGAGCCCGGGCGAGGAGCAGGGCGTGCCGCGCCTCCTCGAGCATCGAGGCCGACTCGTTGGACGCAGCACCGTCGACGCCCAGGCCGACCGGGACGCCCGCGTCGATCAGGTCACGCACGCGCGCGATGCCCGCCCCCAGCCGGGCGTTGCTCGTGGGGCAGTGCGCGACCCCCGTACGGGAATCGGCCAGGCGGCGGACGTCGTCGTCGGTCAGGTGCACGGCGTGCGCGAGCCACACGTCCGGCCCCACCCAGCCCAGCCGCTCGGCGTACTCGACCGGCCCGACGCCGAACCGGTCCCGGCAGAAGGACTCCTCGTCGTCGGTCTCGGCCAGGTGGGTGTGCATCCGCACACCGCGGTCCCGGGCGAGGGCGGCCGACTCCCGCATGAGCTCGGAGCTGGCCGAGAACGGCGAGCAGGGCGCGACCCCGATGCGCACCATCGCACCGGGCCGCGGGTCGTGGAAGCGATCGACCGCGTCGGCGGTGGCGGCGAGGGCGCCGTCGACCTGCTCGACGACGTCGTCCGGCGGCAGGCCGCCCTGCGACGCCCCGAGGTCCATCGACCCCCGGGTCGGGTGGAAGCGCAGCCCGACGCGGGCGGCTGCGGCGACTTCCGCGCCCAGCAGGTCGCCGCCGTCGCGCGGGAAGACGTAGTGGTGGTCGGTGGTCGTGGTGCAGCCGGTCCGCGCGAGCCAGGCGAGCGCTGCGCGCACGGCGTCCCCGACCGTCCGTTCGTCGATCCCCGCCCAGATCGGGTAGAGCGTGGTCAGCCAGCCGAAGAGCGTGGCGTCGACGGCCATCCCGCGCGTGGCCCACTGGTAGAGGTGGTGGTGCGTGTTGACCAGTCCCGGCGTGAGCACGCAGCCGGCGCCACTGCGGTAGGTCGCATCCATGTCCGGGCCCAGCGGCGGCCGACTGCCGCTCGCACCGTCGCCGACGGCCAGGATCGTGCCTGCGTCCGTGTCGACGACCACCCAGGCCCGGTCGAGCTCACGGCGCCCGGCGTCCATCGTCAGGACCGTGCAGTCCTGGACGACGAAGACCCGTCGGGTCACGAGGGGTCCCGGGACGACGTCGCCGTGCGCCGCGCCGCCAGCCGTACGGCGTCGAGGATCGTGACGTAACCGGTGCATCGGCAGAGGTTGCCCGCGAGCGCCTCCCGGACCTCGTCGTCGGCCGGATCGGGCGACCGGGAGAGCAGGTCGTGCGCGGCCACCACGAGACCGGGGGTGCAGAAGCCGCACTGCACGGCACCGGCGACCAGGAAGGCCTGCTGGACCTCGTGCAGGCCGTCGTCGCCAGCCAGCCCCTCGACCGTGACCACCTCGGCGTCCTGCGCCTGGCCGGCCGCCACCAGGCAGGCACAGCATGTGACGCCGTCGAGGTAGACGGTGCAGGAGCCGCACTCGCCCTGCTCGCAGGCGTTCTTGGAGCCCGGGAGGCCCAGGTGCTCGCGGAGCAGGTGCAGCAGGCTCTCGCCCTCCCACACGCCGTCCGCCTCGCGGCGCTCGCCGTTGACCGTGAGGGTGACCCGCATCAGGCCGCCTCCCGGTAGTCGGACCACGCCCAGCCGAGGGCGCGCCGGGCGAGGACGGCCAGGGCGTGCCGGCGGTAGGACGCGGTGCCGCGTACGTCGTCGATCGGGCTGCTGGCGGCCGCGACGAGGTCGGCGAAGCGGCCCACCGCCGAGCCGGGCAGGTTGCCACGTGACTCCCAGAGGCCGGACTCCTCCAGCGCCACCGCCAGGAAGGCCTCGGCCTGCCGCGCCCGTACGGGGGTGGGCGCGGCCGAGCCGATGCCAGTGCCGACCTCCCGGCGCTCGGGGTGCAGGGCCAGGCCGAACGCGACCACCGAGATGACCATCGCGTTGCGGGTCCCGATCTTGGCGAACTGCTGCGGCGCGCCGGTCACCGGCAGGTGCACGGCCGCGATCAGCTCGTCCGGCGCGAGGGCGCTGCTCTTCACGCCGGTGAAGAAGTCCTCGACCGGGAGCCTCCGGACCCCGCGGACGGAGGCGACCTCCACGCTGGCGCCCAAGGCCAGCAGCACCGGGTGGGCGTCACCGGCCGGCGACGCGGACCCCACGTTGCCGCCGACCGTGCCGCGGTTGCGGATCTGGGACGACCCGACCGTGCGCGAGGCTGCGGCGAGCCCCGGGAGGAGCCCGGCCAGCTCGATGATCACCCGGGTCCAGGTGACGCCGGCGCCCAGACGGACGGCGTCGTCTGCCCGGTCCCACTCCTCGAGCTCCGCCACCCGGGTGAGGTCCAGGAGCGCGGGCGGTCGGCGCCGGTCGAAGTTGATCTCGACCATGACGTCGGTGCCGCCCGCGAGCGGCAGGGCTTCGGGATGCTCGGCGCGCAGCTCCAGGGCCTCGGTCCACGAGCGCGGCCGGAGGAAGTCCACGCCTCGCCTCCCTCGACGTCGTCGTCGATCGGATTCTGCCGCACCACCGGCGCCCGCGGGGCGACGAGGCGCCCGGATCCGGGCGGTCCGGTCGGTTCACGGGTGGCCCTCGGGCCGGGCACCGGCAAGGCTCGGGCGGTGACCACCTCCGACGTCGACGGCCCCCCGGTCTGGTTGCTCGACGTCGACGGCGTGCTCAACGCCGTCACGGCGTCGCCCGACGCGACCGTGTGGCCGGAGTGGCGCCAGGGTTGGGCAACTGCCCTGAGCAGCTCGTGGCCGATCACCTGGGCGCCGGAGCTCGTCGCGTGGATCACCCGGTTGGGAGCCGGCGGCCTCGCCGACGTGCGCTGGCTGACGACCTGGGAAGAGGCCGCGAACGCCTCGCTCGCCCCGCTGCTCGGCCTGCCGGCCCTCCCCCTGGCCGGAAGGGCCGGCGACCTCCCGGGCGCTGGGCCGCACGGCTACGTCAGCGGGCGGGCGGTGGCGCAGGATCGGTGGTGGAAGCTCGACGTCGCGCGCCGGCTGCTCGACCCGCTGCCGTACCGGCCGGTGATCTGGACCGACGACGACCTGGTCTGGGAGCCGGACGCGCGCGAGTGGGCCGAGCGGCGGCCGTCGCCGACCCTCCTGATCGCGCCGGCGACCGACACCGGGCTGACCCCGGAGCACCTGCGGGTCGTGGAGGAGTTCTGCACCCGGTGGGCGTCAAGAGGAGCCGGAAGTTCCTGACGGTCCGAACCCCGTTACCCAACGTGCTGATTTCACCCGTGTGGGTCCACGACTACCTGTCGGTAGGCATCGAAATGGTCACGACGGCCCTCCCTCGGCGTGTCGCCGGGTGGAGCCTGGCAGTATTCCCGCCGTTTGGACTCCGCCCCACCGCCTCCTGAGGGGGAAGCCTTGAAGTTCCGTCCCGTGCTGGCCGCCGCGATCGCGGCGGCCCTGACCCTGCCCGCCGGCGCCGGCATGGCGCTGGCGACGAGCACCGAGTCGCCAGTCCTCTACGAGGGCAACCTCCGCCACTGCGACGACGTCCGCGACAAGGCCGGCATCGACATCAAGGGCCGCGACCTCATCAGCGTCGAGGGGGCGGAGAGCGACTCGAACAAGTACGTCTCCGGCACCGTGTCCGGACACGGCAAGGTCCTCGACGTCGAGGCGCTCAAGGACAACGTCGTCATCACGGCCGTCGTGGTGAAGGGTGGCCCCAACGCCTACATCTACCTCGAGCCGCCGTTCACCGGCCTGATCGCCCCCGACAACAAGGGCGGCCAGACGCCGAAGATCAGCCACTGGTTCGTCTGCGGCTTCAAGAAGAAGCACGAGCCGACCGACAAGCCGACCGACAAGCCGACCGACAAGCCGACCGACAAGCCGACCGACAAGCCGACCGACAAGCCGACCGACAAGCCGACCGACAAGCCGACCGACAAGCCGACCGACAAGCC
>DASTQL010000189.1:0-5089 GCA_035761805.1 Jiangellales bacterium
ACCGAGGACTCCCGCATGTCGCGCCCGACGACCACCGCCGACGCCCGGCCCCGGCTCACGCTGTCGCCGAGCACGTGCACGGCAGCCGCTCCGAGAGCACCGGCGACGTCGACGTCCAGCTCGTCGGGGACGAGCCCGCGGATGTCGTAGGCCTTGACGATGCGCGAGAGGTCGGCCACGCGCCGAGGCTATCCGGCGGCGGCGACCGGACCCGGAGCCGGGCCGCCGCTGGTCAGGCCTCCGGTGAGCGGAGGACCCGCAAGTGCCCTCGCCGCCCCACCTCGGCCGGTGGCGGTGGGGCGGTGGGCTGCGGGCGTGCGGCCTCACGCACGGCGTCGGCGAGCGCCAGCAGGTCGTCGCTGCTCGGCCCGAGCGCATCCGGGTCGGGGGCGAGCCGGATGACCTCCCAGCCACGCGGAGCCACCAGGCGCTCCGAGTGCTCACTGCACAGGTCGTACGAATGGGGCTCGGCGTAGGTCGCCAGCGGCCCCAGGACGGCGGTCGAGTCGGCGTAGACGTAGGTGAGCGTGGCCACGGCCGTGCGGGCGCAGGCGGACCGGGAGCAGCGTCGGACCGGGCTCACGGACCGAACCGTAGCGCCGACGGGTGACGTTGCGGCGCACCAGGGGCGCGGACCATCCCGTGTCGTGCGACACCTGGTCGGTAGCCTTGCAGGTCATGGTCCGGAGACCAGGTCGCCGCGGGGGACCGGGCGCCCCCACTCCTCCCGTTCCGGGCCGCCCGAGGCGGCGCGACCGCCGTGGGCGGGGCATCCGCGGCGAGGTCGCCCCGCACGAGGTGCCGCTGTCGCGGACCAGACCGGAGCGCTTCGACGAGCTCGTGCTCGACGCGGTCGAGGCGCTCGAGCGCCGGTGGCGCGACCAGCTGGAGCGGGTGGAGTTCGCGGTCGAGGACGTCCCCTCGCTCGAGGGATGGGACCGCGACTGGGTGCCGCTGTCCCGGGCCTTCCCCGCCGAGGGGGCGCTGCCCGCCCGGGTCGTCGTCTACCGACGGCCGGTGGAGAGCCGGGCCACCTCACCGCGTGACCAGCGCTCGCTCGTCCGTGACGTCGTCACCGAGGAGATCGCGGAGCTGCTCGGCCTGGAGCCGGACGAGATCGACCCCGGCTACGGCGACGCCGACCCGCGGGACTGAGGACGGGCACCCGGCCGCGGTTCGGGAACCGGCAGGCACGCGGTCACGGCAGGGACGCGCGTTCCGGGGGCACCAGGCCCGTGGGCAGCTCCCCGGCCACCTCGGGGACCGACACGGTGAGGCGAGGCGTGAGCAGCGGCACCACGTCGACCAGGGCCCCGTCGCCGTCGGACCCGGTGACCACGCGCGCCGCGACGACGGCGCCCTCCCGACCGGGGGTCACGACCACGGTGACCCGCTCGCTGCCCTCGGGCGCGGCCACCGGCACGGGGACGGTGGTGCCGGCCGGGACGTCGACCGACTGGCTGGCCGCTTCCGAACCGTCCTCGGCCAGCGTCACCAGCTGGGCGCTCGCCGCCTCGTCGCCGATGGCGCTGAGCAGGAGCGTGGTCGCCAGGTCACCGGCGGAGCGCCCCAGCACCGTGGCCGCCGGCCCCTCCAGTGGAGGCGTCGCCGACGTGTAAGCCACGTCGGGCAGGCCATCCTCGGGTGCGTCGACGAGCCGGACGGCGGCGGTCACCGGGGCGTCGCTCTCGATCGTGACGGCCACCGGCCCGTCCCCGGCGGCCTCGGTGAGGGGCACCTCGGTGACGGTCCCCGCGGGGACGGTGACGACGTCCTGGTCGACCGGGCTGAACGGACCCTCCGGGCCGAGGAGCCGCAACGAGACGATCGCGTCGGAGCTGCCGGGAGCGAGCAGCCGCAGCACGCGCTGCCCCCGTCCCGGGATCCCCGGGACGACCACCGACTCCGCCGGGGCCGATGCGGCAGGCACGGCGGACATGCCCTGGGGTTCGAGGCCGTCGATCTCCCGCACCTCGACCGCGGCGGCGAGGCGGCCCTCCGCCACGCTCACCTGCAGGCCCATCCGGGCGGACTCGGGGGCCAGTGCGTCGAGCAGGACGACCCGCTGGCCCCGGGCGGGCACACCCAGGTCGTCGGACCCGGGTGCGTCGACCGGGCCGGCCTCGTCCCACACCCGGACGTCGGCGACCGCCGGGGAGTCGGCCGGGTTGGACAGGATCAATCTGGCCCGCCTCCCGACCTCGCCCGAGGCACCGACGAACCAGTGCTCCCGTCCCGGCTCCGCGCAGGCGGTGTCGGAGAGTCCGCGCAGGTCCGGTCCCTGGGCGAGCACCGACTGCTCGGCGACCAGACCCGGCGCCATCGGTCCGGTGGCGCGCACGGCGTACCCGAGCGTCTCGCCCGCCTCCACGATGGCCACCGCCGGCGCACCCCGCTGGTCCGTCTCCAGGACCGGTGCCGGCGGCTCGGCGTCCCCGACGAGCGCCTGCACGGAGAGCTGGGCCGCGCTGGCCGACCCGCCGGGACGACCCGGCTCCCCTGTCCCGACCCCGGCAAGCGGCAGGACGCCGACCTGCCCGGTCGCCCGGTCCTCTCCCCCCACGTACGGGCAGACGAGCGTGGTGCGCACGACCGACTCCACCCGGCCCGGCCGCTCCTGCACCACCGAAGCGGGAGGCCCGACGACCCCAGCGGCACCGACCAGGGCAGCGGCTGCCGCCGAGACGGTGAGCGCGACCTTCCACGGGGCGTCGAGGATGCGGTTCACCGGTCACCCCGGCCGCGTCGTCGGGCCCGCCGTCCCCGGCTGGGCGCCGCAGGGAGCGGTGCGTCCGCGTCGAACCCGGCGGGAGGCGAGGGGGCGGAGCCGGGCCGCGCGGGAACGGCAACGCCGGCCACCGGCTCCGGCACCCCGGACGTACGGGCGGGGGGCACCGTCACGGGCACCGGGGGGACGGGCACCGGGAGGTCCTCCTCCATGTCGGCGGCGTCGTCGACGGAGCCCGGGTCCCGGCGGATCCCCGGGAGCGCGAGCACGATCGCCACGAGTGCGGCGATCAGCTGGAAGGTCAGCCACCCGGCGCGCTCGCGCCCCTGGTGCGTCACCTCGACCGTGCCGGCGGTGGTGGGCAACGCGAAGCCCTGGGCCCACCCGTCGACCGTGCGGGCCTCCAGCTCGACCCCGTCCAGCGTGGCCGACCAGCCGGCGTCGGCGTTGTCGGCGAGCACCAGCTCACGCTCGGCCCCGCCGGTGGGGACCTGGCCGCGGGCGGTCACCTGCCCCGCCTCGACCACCACGGGATCCGCAGCGGGGTCGACCACCCGGACCCGGGCGACGGTCGTCTCGACCCGCCAGATGGCGGCGCCCTCGGGAGCACTGGCCCTGACCAGGCCCTCGACCGAGTCGAGCACGTCCGTGAGCCCGGCATCGGCGGGCGCCGGCAGGTAGACGTAGCGGGCGGCGAAGTCGGCCAGCTCCGCAGCCTCCGCGCCGCCCCGCCCGGAGACCAGGTCGCCGACCACCTGGTCCAGGTTCTCGTAGGTCTCCGGCGGCGGCCCGGTCTCCGCGTCGCCCAGGCGCGGGCCGGACTCCCGCAGCAGCGCATAGGTCACGCGGCCGTCCTCGGCCGCCTGCAGGACGAGCGTGCGGATGCGCTCGGGCCGGGCCGCCTCCTCGGCCACGTACGCGGGCAGCACCGCCGGGTCGCGCCGGTCGAGGGGGTCGTCGGCGCCACGGAGCAGCCACCACGCGCCGGAGAGCACCGGGAACGCGACCGCACCGACGGCGACCACGGTCAGCACGGGCCGCAGCAGGTCACCGCGCCCCGCCTCGAGGCGGGCCAATGCCCCCTCGGCCCCGCACGCCGCAGCGGCGACGAGCCCACCGGCGACCAGCGCAGCAGCGTAGCCGGGCCAGCCGGCCACGGGCGTCTCCAGGGTGGGCCCCGTCACCGGCAGCCGGGACACCGCCAGGCCGAGGCCCAGGCCCGTGAGCGCGACGGTCCAGGCGGCCAGCACGGGCGTGGTGCGCCGGCTCAGCAGGGCGGCCCACCCGGCGAGGAGGAGACCGACCCCGAACCACACCGGGGCCGACCCCGGGCCTCCGGGGTGGGCCAGCAGGAGGGCCCAGCCGGCCAGCCGGTCGTCGGACAGGCCCGGTCCCGGGCTCCCGGCCTCGGTCACCAGCAGGACCGGCGAGCGCAGGACCTCCAGCGTCCACGGGAGCAGCACCACCGGCGCCACACCCAGGGCGGCGGCGAGGCGCAGGGCCGCGGCCCGGGTGCGGTAGGCGGTACCGAGCGCGACCAGGGCGAGGACGAGCGCCGCTGGCCAGGCCAGCGGGACGAAAGCCGCCGTGACCGCCAGCAGCAGGCCGGTGCTCCACGCCGCCCGCAGGGGGCCCGGCTGGTCGGGGGTGCCGAGGGTCCGCCAGGCGGCCAGGACGACCAGCGGCGTGGTCACGATGGCCACGGCCGTGCCCAGACGCCCCGCCGCGATCGCACCGGTCGTGGCCGGCAGCAGTGCGTAGGCAGCAGCCGCCCAGGCCCGCACCCAGGCCCGGGCGACGAGCCGCCGCACGAGCAGGTACGAGGTCAGCCCGGCCAACGGCACCGAGCCCAGCAGCAGGAGGTCCACGGCCAAGGAGGGGCTTCGAACCAGACCGGCCAAGCCGGCCACGACCGCGGTGTACGGCGGGGCGGGCGTCGGGCTGCCGAGCCCGACGCCGTGCCACGAGGTGGTGTAGAACGCCCACAGCGCGGCCACGCTGTCCTGGGCGGGCAGCAGCGCCCCGCCGGTGAGCCGGCCCGAGCCCACCAGAGAGCGCACCGCGAGCAGCGTCAGGAGGGTCAGGCCGGCGCCGACCAGGACAGCCGGCCGGGTCACGGCCCGCAGCAGCGCCGTCTCGGTGTCGAGGACCTCGTCGTCCTCGTCGTCGGCACCGGGGGTGGCGGCGCGACGCCGCGACGACGGGAGGTCGTGCCCACTTCCCGTACCGGTGACCACGCCGAGGAGGGACTCGCCGGCGTTGCGGACGGCCTGTCCCCGCGGGGGGAAGAGCGGCCGGAGGTCGCGGTGGGGGACCCGGCGGATCGCCTGCCTGGCCCGCCGGGCACGGACCAACCGGTCC
>DASTQL010000190.1:0-23785 GCA_035761805.1 Jiangellales bacterium
GCGGAGGCAGCTGGCGCGGTCGAGCGCGTCGACCACGGCCACGCCGACTGACGGCGACCATTCAGGCGCGTCCGGGTTCCGTCAGGAGCGGGCAGCCACGCGTCCGGTGACCGTCAGGGACGCCCGCCAGAGGCGGGGACGGGTGCTGGGCTGAAGGCGGCGTCGGCGCTCGGTCGCCCTCCGGGCGTCCGTGCTCCCATGACCGTACGGAGGGGTGCCGGTGGCCGAGCTCGCGTATCTGGCCCTGACGGTGGTCGGCTTCGCTCTGCTTGTGGTGCTGGTCGCCGTGCTGGACCGAGGATGAGCGCGGAGTCGGTCGTCATGCTCGTCCTGGTCGTCGGCCTGGCCGCCTACCTGCTCGCGGCGCTGCTGATGCCGGAGCGGTTCTGATGCCGGCGAACTTGGCGGGCGTCCTGCAGGTGGCGCTCCTGGTGGCGCTGCTGGCCGTGGTGCACCGCCCGTTCGGGGACTACATGGCGCGGGTCTACTCGAGCCCGAAGCATCTCGGGGTCGAGAAGGTGCTCTACCGGGCAGCCGGCGTGGACCCGGACGCGGAGCAGCGGTGGCCGGTCTACGCCCGGGCGCTGCTGGGCCTCTCGCTGGTGAGCGTCCTCCTGCTCTACGCGTTGCTGCGCCTCCAGCCGCTGCTGCCGCTCGCCCTGGGTCTCCCCGCCGTCCCGCCTGACGGCGCGTGGAACACCGCCGTCGCCTTCGTGACGAACACGAACTGGCAGTGGTACTCGGGCGAGGCAGTGATGGGCCACCTGGTGCAGATGGCCGGCCTGGCCGTGCAGAACTTCGTGTCCGCCGCCGTGGGCATGGCGGTGGCCGTGGCCCTGGTGCGGGGGTTCGCCCGGCACGAGGCGGATCGCCTCGGCAACTTCTGGGTCGACCTCACGCGCGGGACGGTGCGCATCCTCCTGCCGATCTCCCTCGTCGCCGCGGTGCTGCTGGTCCTGGGCGGGGCGGTGCAGAACTTCGCCGGGCCGCAGGAGATCACCACCCTCGCCGGCGGCACCCAGAGCATCGTCGGGGGGCCGATCGCCTCCCAGGAGGCGATCAAGGACCTCGGCACCAACGGCGGCGGCTTCTTCAACGCCAACAGCTCGCACCCGTTCGAGAACCCGCTCCCGTGGACCAACCTGCTGGAGATCTTCCTGCTGCTGGTGATCCCATTCAGCCTGCCGCGAACCTTCGGATCGATGATCGGTGACCGCCGCCAAGGACGGCTGGTGCTGGCGGTGATGGCCGCGCTGTGGCTCGCCGCGGTGACGGTGGCGACCTGGGCCGAGACCAGCGCGTTGGGCACCGTGCCCCAGGCCGCGGGTGCGGCGATGGAGGGCAAGGAGGTCCGCTTCGGCCCGGCCGCCTCCGCCCTCTTCGCCGCGTCTACCACGGGTACGTCGACGGGGTCGGTGAACAGCTTCCACGACTCCTTCACCGCCCTCGGCGGGGGCACCGCGCTGCTCAACATCATGCTGGGCGAGGTGGCGCCGGGCGGCGTCGGAGCCGGCCTGTACGGGATGCTGGTGCTGGCCGTCCTGACCGTGTTCCTGGCCGGGCTCATGGTCGGCCGCACCCCCGAGTACCTGGGCAAGAAGCTCGGACGCCGCGAGGTGACCCTCGTCGCGCTCTACGTGCTCACCATGCCAGCCCTGCTGCTGGTCGGGGCCGCACTGACCGCCGGGAGCGAGGAGCTGGCGGCGGCGTCGATCCAGGACCCGGGAGCTCACGGGCTGTCCGAGATCCTCTACGCCTACGCCTCGGCCTCGAACAACAACGGGTCGGCCTTCGCCGGGTTCGGCGCCGCCACGGTGTACCAGAACACCGCGCTCGGGCTGGCGATGCTCCTCGGCCGCTTCGTGCCGATCGTGCTGGTCCTCGCTCTGGCCGGAAGCCTGGCCGGGCAGCGACCGACACCGGGAGGGGCGGGGACGCTGCCCACCCACACGCCGGTGTTCGGCGGGTTGCTGGCCTTCGTCGTCCTCGTCGTCGCCGGGCTCACCTTCTTCCCTGCGCTCGCCCTCGCCCCGGTCGCGGAGGCCCTGCTGTGACTCCGACGAGCGACGCCCGCGGCCGGGTAGGTGCCGGCGCCTTCACCCCTGCCGTGCTGGTGTCCTCGCTCCCGTCCGCGGCCCGGAAGCTGGATCCGCGTCACCAGTGGCGAGCTCCCGTGATGTTCGTGGTCTGGGTCGGTTCGGTGCTCACGACGCTGCTCGCCCTGCGCGACCCGAGCGTGTTCGCCTGGTCCATCGCCGGCTGGCTGTGGGCGACGGTGCTCTTCGCCAACCTCGCCGAGGCCGTCGCCGAGGGGCGCGGGCGCGCGCAGGCCGACACGCTGCGCCGCACCCGTACGCAGACCACGGCCCGGCGGCTACGCGCGGACGGCGGCGAGGACGCCGTCCCTGCGACGGCACTGGCTGTCGGCGACCGGGTCGTGGTGGAGGCTGGTCAGGTCATCCCCGGCGACGGTGACGTCGTCGAGGGCGTCGCCAGCGTCGACGAGTCGGCGATCACCGGCGAGTCGGCTCCCGTGATCCGCGAGTCCGGGGGCGACCGCTCGGCGGTCACCGGTGGCACCCGGGTGCTGTCCGACCGAATCGTCGTCCGCATCACCGCGAAGGCCGGCGAGACCTTCCTCGACCGCATGATCGCGCTGGTCGAGGGTTCGGCGCGGCAGAAGACCCCCAACGAGATCGCCCTGAATCTGCTGCTCGCCGCGCTGACCCTCGTCTTCCTGCTCGCGGTGGTGACGCTCCAGCCGCTGGCCGTCTACTCCGGGCAGGCCCAACCGGTCGTGGTGCTGGTCGCCCTCCTGGTCTGCCTGATCCCGACGACCATCGGAGCCCTGCTCTCGGCGATCGGGATCGCCGGGATGGACCGGCTCGTGCAGCGCAACGTGCTGGCCATGTCCGGGCGGGCGGTCGAGGCGGCCGGGGACGTGGACGTCCTCCTGCTGGACAAGACCGGCACGATCACCCTGGGCAACCGGGAGGCGGTGGAGTTCGTCCCGGTGCCAGGCGTCGACGCCGGGGACCTGGCCGACGCCGCCCAGCTGGCCAGCCTCGCCGACGAGACGCCGGAGGGGCGCTCGGTGGTCGTGCTGGCCAAGCAGGGGTACGGGTTGCGGGCCCGGGCGGAGGGCCTGCTGGCGCACGCGACCTTCGTTCCCTTCAGCGCCCAGACCCGGATGAGCGGGGTCGACCTGGACGGTGCGGACGGGCACCGGGCCATCCGCAAGGGAGCCGCCAGCGCGGTGATGAAGTGGGTGCGTGACTGCGGTGGCCACCCGACCGCAGAGGTCGGCTCCACCGTGGACGGGATCAGCGCCTCCGGCGGCACGCCGCTGGTCGTCGCCGAGCGGCTCGCGAACGCCCCCGCTCGCGCCCTCGGGGTGATCCACCTCAAGGACGTGGTCAAGACCGGCATGCGGGAGCGCTTCGCCGAGCTGCGCAGCATGGGCATCCGTACGGTGATGATCACGGGCGACAACCCGTTGACGGCGGGAGCCATCGCGGCGGAGTCGGGGGTCGACGACTTCCTCGCGGAGGCCAGCCCGGAGGACAAGCTGGCCCTGATCAGGTCCGAGCAGCAGGCGGGCCGGCTGGTGGCGATGACAGGCGACGGCACCAACGACGCCCCGGCCCTGGCCCAGGCCGACGTCGGCGTGGCGATGAACACCGGCACGTCGGCGGCCAAGGAGGCCGGCAACATGGTCGACCTGGACTCCAACCCCACCAAGCTGATCGAGGTCGTCGCGATCGGCAAGCAGCTGCTCATCACGCGCGGCGCGCTGACCACGTTCTCCATCGCCAATGACGTCGCCAAGTACTTCGCGATCATCCCGGCGATGTTCGCCTCGCTCTACCCGCAGCTGGACCGTCTCAACGTCATGCAGCTGTCGTCTCCGGAGTCGGCCGTCCTGTCCGCGGTTGTCTTCAACGCCGTGGTGATCATCGCCCTGGTGCCACTCGCCCTGCGCGGCGTCCGCTACCACCCGGCCGACGCGTCGGCGCTGCTGCGCCGCAACCTGCTCCTGTACGGGGTGGGTGGCCTGCTCGTTCCGTTCGTCGGCATCAAGCTCATCGACCTGGTGGTCGGGCTCCTGCCCGGCCTCTGAGCCCGCACCTGTGGAAGGACGTCATGGTCGCGACACTCCGCCAGGCGGTCGCCGGTCTCCGGCTGCTGCTGGTCCTCACCGTCGCGCTCGGTCTGGTCTACCCCGTCGTCTTGTACGGGGTGGGGCGGCTCGTGTCGGGTCGCGCCGACGGATCGCTGGTCGAGGTCGACGGGGTGGTCGTGGGGTCGGCGCTCCTCGGCCAGGACTTCGAGGGGGACCAGTGGTTCCAGTCACGCCCGTCGGCGGCCGGTGACGGCTACGACCCGCTTGCCTCGGGTGCGTCCAACCTCGGCCCGGAGAACCCCGACCTGCTGGCCCAGGTGCAGGAGCGCCGGGCCGAGGTCGCCACGAGGGAGTCGGTCGACCCCGCCGACGTGCCCGCCGACGCCCTCACCGCCTCAGGGTCCGGCCTCGACCCGCACGTCTCGCCCGAGTACGCCCGCCTGCAGGTCGAGCGCGTGGCTCGCGTACGAGACCTTCCCGAGGGCGAGGTCGCGGCCCTGGTCGAAGAGGCGGTGCGCGGGCGCGACCTCGGCATCCTCGGTCGGCCCCGGGTGAACGTCCTCGAGCTCAACGTCGCGCTCCAGGAGCTCGACGGGGGGCAAGGCTGACGCGGCGGCAGGGCGGACACTGGTGGACGTGGAGGGCCGACGGCGCGGGCGGCTACGCGTCTACCTCGGGGCGGCACCCGGGGTGGGCAAGACCTACGCCATGCTCGGCGAGGGCCACCGGCGCCACGACCGGGGAACCGACGTCGTGATCGGCTTCGTGGAGGCGCACGGCCGGATCCGGACGGCCGAGATGGCGGCCGGGCTGGAGACCGTGCCCCGGGTGACCCTGGTCCATCGCGGAGCCTCGTTCACGGAGATGGACGTCGACGCCGTGCTGGCGCGCGCACCGGCGGTGGCCCTGGTCGACGAGCTCGCCCACACCAATGTCCCCGGCGCCAGGAACCCCAAGCGATGGCAGGACGTCGACGAGCTGCTCGACGCCGGCATCGACGTCATCACCACGGTCAACATCCAGCACCTCGAGAGCCTCAACGACGTCGTCGAGTCGATCACCGGGATCCGTCAGCAGGAGACCGTGCCCGACGAGGTCGTACGCCGGGCCGACCAGATCGAACTCGTGGACATGAGCCCGCAGGCGCTGCGGCGCAGGCTCGCGCACGGCAACGTCTACGCCGCGGAGAAGATCGACGCCGCCCTGACCAACTACTTCCGCGTCGGCAACCTCACCGCCCTGCGCGAGCTGGCCCTGCTGTGGACCGCCGACCGGGTGGACGACGCGCTGGACCACTACCGCGCCGAGCACGGCATCTCCGAGCCGTGGCCGACGCGCGACCGTGTCGTCGTGGCGGTCACCGGTGGTCCCGAGGGCGAGGTGCTCATCCGCCGGGGGGCGCGGATCGCGCAGCGTTCGCGGGGCGGGGAGCTCCTCGCCGTGCACGTGACCCGCAGCGACGGCCTGTCGGGCGTCGCCCCGGACGTCCTGGCCCGCAACCGCGCCCTCACGGAGTCGCTCGGCGGCACCTGGCACGCCGTCATCGGCGACGACGTTGCCGATGCCGTCCTCGAGTTCGCTCGAGGGGTCAACGCCAGTCAGATCGTCCTGGGAGCCACGCGACGGGGTCGCCTGGCGGCCGCGCTGGCTCCAGGGGTGGGACCCGACGTCGTGCGCGGGTCCGGCGACATCGACGTCCTGATCGTCACCCACGAGCACGCCGGGCGCGGCCGGCGCGACCGACCCCGGCGCGAGCGGCTCAGCCCGACCCGCCAGGTGTGGGGGTGGGCCCTTGCCCTCCTCGGTCCCGCCGCGCTGGCGGGGTTGCTGCATGTCACGCGGGACCTGCACGGGCTGGCCACCGTGCTCGTGCTGTACCTCGGACTCACCGTCGGCGTGGCGCTCGTGGGTGGCATGTGGCCCGCCCTGGTCGCCGCTGTCACGAGCGGACTGCTGGCGAACTTCCTCTTCACCCCCCCGCTCTACACATGGACGGTCGCCGAGCCCGAGAACGCCCTCGCCATCGTCGTGCTGGTCTGTGTCGCGGTGGCGGTCTCCGCGGTGGTCGACCAGGCAGCGAGACGCACGGTGGACGCTGCGCACGCTCGAGCCGAGGCGGACACGCTCACGACCCTGGCCGGGTCGGTGCTGCGCGGAGGCGACGCCCTTCCCGCCCTGTTGGACCAGCTCCGGGAGGCCTTCGGCCTGGAGGGCGCGGCCCTGCTGCGACGGGACCCGGACACGAGCCGGTGGACCTACCTCGAGCGCTCCGGGAAGGACGCGCCGTCCGATCCCGAGCACGCGGGGGCCGCCATCACGGTCGGCGAGGACCTGCTCCTGGTCCTCCACGGCCCTCCGCTGTCGGCCCAGGACCTCCGCGTCGTCAACGCCGTCGCAGTGCAGGTGGAGGCGCTCCTCGAACGCGACCGCCTCCGCGCCGAGGCCGGAGCGGCACGGGCCGAGCGTGAGCGCACGAGCATGCGTACCGCACTCCTCGCCGCCGTGTCGCACGACCTCCGCACGCCGCTGTCGGCCATCAAGGCCGGGGTGAGCACGCTACGCAGCCGCGATGTGACGTTGCCCGAGAAGGACCAACAGGCACTGCTCGAGGACGTTGAGCAGTCCACGGACCAGCTCCAGTCCCTCATCGACAACCTGCTGGACATGAGCCGGCTCGACGCCGGCGCCGTCACGCCCCACCGGGAGCTCGTCGCGCTCGAGGAGGTCGTGCTCGGTGCCGTGGACGGCCTGCCGGAGACTCGGGTGACGCTCGACGTCCCCGAGACGCTCCCCCTCGTCGTCGCCGACAGCGGCCTGCTCGAACGCGCGATCGCCAACGTCGTGGAGAACGCCGTCCGCTACTCGCCCTCCGGCAGCCCCGTGCAGGTGTGCGCCGGTGAGGCGGCCCGCCACATCGTCCTCCGCGTCATCGACCACGGAGCGGGGGTGCCCGAGGACCGCAAGCCGGACCTGTTCGCCGCCTTCCAGCGCCTCGGCGACGTCCCGGTGGGGCAGGGCGTGGGGCTCGGTCTCGCGGTCGCGAAGGGCTTCGTCGAGGCCAACGGCGGCACCCTGGAGGCCGAGGACACCCCGGGGGGCGGTCTCACCATGGTGCTGACCCTCCCGCTGCCGGACGGACGCACGTGACCAGGGTGCTCGTGATCGAGGACGAGCCGGCGCTCGCCCGCGCCCTGGCCATCACCCTGCGCGCACGCCGCTACGACGTCGACGTCGCCCACAGTGGATCCGCGGGCCTCGACGCGGTCGCTGCCAGACACCCCGACGTCGTCGTGCTCGACCTCGGTCTGCCCGACCTGGACGGCATGGAGGTCCTGCAGGCCCTGCGCGGGTGGACACGGGTGCCCGTCGTCGTCCTGTCCGCGCGCGTCACCAGCGACGAGAAGGTGGAAGCACTCGACGCCGGGGCCGACGACTACGTCACCAAGCCCTTCGGCATGGACGAGCTCCTGGCGCCGATCCGGGCCGCGGCCCGCCGCGGCGTCGTCGCCGAGGCCCCTCCCGTCGTCGAGACCAGCACCTTCACGGTCGACGTCGCCCACCGCCGGGTGACCCGGGCCGGGCGGGAGGTGCGGCTGACCCCCACCGAGTGGCACCTGCTCGAGATCCTGGCGCGGCATCCCGGACGTGTCGTCGGGCGCCGGGAGCTGCTCCAGGAGCTGCGGGGGCCGGGGCTCGAACGGGAGACGCACTACCTGCGCGTGTACCTCGCGCAGCTGCGCCGCAAGCTCGAGGACGATCCCGCGCGGCCTCGGCACCTGATCACCGAGCCGGGGGTCGGCTACCGCCTCGAGCCCTGAACCACGATCCGGCTCCGACCCCGGGCGACGGCCGTCAGTCGACTGCCTTGACCCTGTCTCGACCTGTACCACGCCTGCCGAGCAGGCGCGCGATGCCGCTCCCGGCGGCCCGGACCGCGGAGCTCGCGGCGTTGCCGGGCGAGAGGTCGTTCGGAAGCGACAGGGTGACGACCTGCTTCCAGGCGCTGGCAACCTGCTGCGGCAGCGACCCGGTGGTGTAGCTCAGGCCGTACGCGGCGCAGATCTCCCGGATGCGGGGCGCGATCTCCGCGTAACGGTTGCTCGGCAGGTCGGGGAAGAGGTGGTGCTCGATCTGGTGGGAGAGGTTGCCGGTCATGAGGTGCATGAACGGGCTGCCCTCGATGTTGGCCGAACCGATCATCTGCCGCAGGTACCACTCGCCGCGGGTCTCCCCGTCGATCGACTCCTTGGCGAAGGTCTCGACCCCCTCCGGGAAGTGGCCGCACATGATGACCGAGTGCGTCCACAGGTTCCGTACGAGATTGGCCGTGGCGTTGGCCGTGAGCGTGTGCAGGAAGGAGGGGCCGGACACGAGGGGATGGACGACGTAGTCCTTGGTCACCTGCTGGCGGATCTTGCGGAGGACCGCTCGGGCGTCCCGACGGAACTTCTCGGGGTCGCCGCGACCCGTGAGCTGCTTGCCCAGCTCGAGGTCGTACGCCGCGATGCCGTACTCGAAGAAGCAGGCGTTGAGGAAGTTCCACAGCGGCTGCCCGAGGTGCATGGGAACCCACCGCTGGTCCTCGTCGACCCGCATGATGCCGTAGCCGAGGTCGTTGTCCCGGCCCAGGACGTTCGTGAAGGTGTGGTGGATCTCGTTGTGGCTGTGCTTCCACAGCTCGGCGGGTGAGGCGTTGTCCCACTCCCACTCGGTCGAGTGGATCTTGGGGTCGCGCATCCAGTCCCACTGGCCGTGCATGACGTTGTGGCCGATCTCCATGTTCTCGAGGATCTTGGCCACCGAGAGGCCGACGGTACCGACGAACCAGGCCGGCGGCAGGATCGAGAACAGCAGGACCGCGCGGCTGCCGACCTCCAGTGAGCGCTGGGCGCTGATGACCTTGCGGATGTACGCCGCGTCGCTGGCCCCGCGGGAGTCGACCACCTCCTGGCGGAGCGCGTCCAGCTCCCGCCCGAGCGCTTCGACCTCCTCGGCGCTCAGGTGGGCGGTGGGGTCGGGCTTGCCCGAGGGCTTGGGTACGTGGCGTCGCTCGGTCGTCACGACGGACAGGCGGGAGCTCGGCCCCCGGGCCTTGCGAGTCGGAGGGGTGGTCTCGGTCAGGGTCTGGGCAGTCGTGGTCATGAGGTCTCCGGTCAGAGGTCGATGCGACACGGGCCGGCGGCCGCCGACACGCAGGTCTGGATCCGGACTTCCTCGTCCGGGGTGGCAGTGGTCGTCTCTCCGTTGCGCAGGTCGCGCACCGTCCCTTCCTGCAGGCCGGCCACGCAGCCGAAGCAGATGCCCATGCGGCACCCGGAGGGCATGAGGACACCCGCCGTCTCGCCGGCGTCGAGAAGGGTGGTCGCGCCGTCCGCCTCCACCACCGCGTCGCTGCGCGTGAAACTCAGCGTCCCGCCCTCGCCCGCCGCCACCACGGTCGGCCGGAAGCGCTCGGTGTGCAGCTGCGGGCCGATTCCGGCGGCGGCCCAGTGCTCCTCGAGGTCGTCGAGCATGGCGACCGGGCCGCAGGCCCAGGCCTCGCGCCGGTCCCAGTCGGGCACGTGGGCGTCCAGGTCGGCGGGGGCGAGGATGCCCTCGGCGTCAGTGTGCCGTTCCACCAGGCGGATACGCCCGTGCTCGTGCAGGTGTCTGAGCTCCCGGCCGAAGATCGCCGCCCCGGCGCTGGGCGCCGAGTGCACGACCACGACGTCGGTGAGCTCGTCCAGGTGGTTGCGCAGCATGCCCACGACGGGTGTCACGCCGGACCCGGCGGTGAGGAACAACGTGGGCCCCCGGTGATCGCCGAGCGTGAACTCGCCGACCGCCTGGTCCAGCTGGACCAAGGTCCCGGGCGCGAGCGACCGGGTGACGTACCCGCTGACGACACCGTCAGGGATGGCCTTGACGGTGATGGAGATGACGTCGCGACGGTTGGACTCCGAGGTGAGCGAGTAGGCCCGCCACCGGCGCACGCCGTCGACGTCGACGCCGATCCGTACGTACTGCCCCGGCAGGTGACCCGCCCACCCCCGGCTCGGGCGGATCACGACCGTGACCGCGTCCGGGGTCTCGGGGACGACCTCGAGGACGCGACCGCGCAGGTCTCCGCCCGCCCGCAGCGGCGCGACCATGTCCAGGTAGTCGCCCGGGACCAATGGGGTGGTCACGGTCGATGCGACGCGTCGGGCCAGGCCGGAGACGAGGCTGGTGGAGGTCCTCACCTACGTAAGCGTAGGTTACGAGACCGTAGGTTACGGTCCCGTACGTAGTGACTTAGGCCACTGCCGCCGTCAGCGCAGCGGAACGGACTTGCCGGGGTTGAGGATGCCGGCGGGGTCGAAGGCAGCCTTCAGCCTGGTGTGCAGGTCGACGGCGACGTCGTCGAGCTCGCGACCGGGCATGCCGTTTGAGTCTCCCTCCGTTCGGTACGCGCACCGACCACGCCATCCTGGCACCCCATGCGGACGGGTCGCACGGGACCATCTCCCCTGTCCGAGGCGGCGACGGTCCGCCCACGCTGGGGTGGAGCGACCGTCGCCGACCGGGCGTCGACGGTTGCTCCCGGAGGGAGGCAGCCGTGCCCACACGCTTCCCCCAGGCGCGGGCGGGAGAGGAGCCGACGACCCTGGTCGCTGGACGGTTCGGGGCACCGATGCCGCCGGCCTTCACAGCCGTCGTCGCCGTGTTCGTCGTCGCTGCCACCGGTTACGGGCTCCTCGCCGACGGCGCCTACGGGTCCGTCCAGCCCCTGGTGGAGCAGACCTGGCGTGCTCAGGACGCCGTGACCCTCGCCGTCGTGCCCCTGCTGGTCTGGGCGGGCCGGCGGGCCCGTGCAGGCTCACTCCACGGTCACCTCCTCTGGCTCGGACTCGTGATGTGGCTGGCCTACTGCTACGCCCACCTGTCCTTCGGGTCGCCGTTCAACGTGATGTTCCTCGCGTACGTCGCGCTGCTCGGACTGGCCGGCTTCGGCCTGCTCGACGGCCTCGTCCGGCTCGACCTGGACGCCCTCGACCGGACGTTCGCACGGGTGCCCCGACGCCCGGCGGCGTGGTTCCTGCTGGTCGCCGGGCTGGGCATCGCGACGCTGTGGCTCAGCGACGTCGTCGTCGGCCTGGCCGGTGGCACGCCGGCGAACCTCCACCTCGCCGGTCTGCCGAACCCGACCTGGGTGCTCGACCTCGCCTGGCTCATCCCGATGTCGATCGGGGCCGCGGTCATGCTCCGGCGCCGGCACCCGGCCGGTCCGGCCGTCGCGGCGGTCCTGCTGGTGATGCTCCTCGTCCTCTCCGTGGCGATGCTGGCGGTGACCCCGTTCGCCGTGTCGGCCGGCCTGGCCGACGATCCCTCGGTCATGTCGCAGCTCGTCGTGTTCAGCGTGCTGTTCGCCTTGCTGGCGATCGCCGAGGGCTGGCTCCTGTTCGCCGGTACGCGCCGTACCGGTGAGGTGTCGACGTCCTGGCTGCGGACGGGGTGGTGGGCACGGGGGATGTGACAGCGGCCGTGCTCGTCCCGGGCCGCTCCCCGGATCGCTCACCCGGGCGGGACGGAACTCCAACGCCGGATCGCGAGCCGGTTGACGCCCCAGAGCAGCACGCCGATCCCGAGCAGCAGCCCCGCCCGTACGTACGTCGTGAGATCCCGCCCGGTCAGCGGGCTGGCGAGGACGAGGCAGGCGACCGCGCCGAGGGCCGGCGCCCAGGTGGGCGCCCGGAAGTGCTCGTGCTCGACGGGGTCACGGGGCAGCACGAGCACCGCCACGTTGACGACCGCGAAGACCAGCAGCAGGAGCAGGACTGCGGTGTCCGCCAGCCCGGCCAGGTCGCCGGTCGTCACCAGCCCGGCAGCGACCGTGACGGTGACCACGATGGCGACCCACGGGGTACGCCGACGCTGGTGCACGCGTCCGAGGACGCTCGGCACGATCCCCTCGCGGGCCATCCCGTAGACCAAGCGAGACGCCATGATCAGGTTCATCAGCGCGGTGTTGCTGACGGCGAGCAGCGCGATCAGGGCGAAGAGCCGCGGCGGGAACGCGAGGCCGGCCACCTCGACGACCTCGAGCAGCGGCCCCGACGAGGCGGCGAGGGTGCGGGAGTCCACCAGCATCGACGAGGTGAAGGCCACAGCCAGGTACAGGGCCCCCGCGACCGCGAGCCCGCCGAAGAGCGCGCGCGGGAAGGCACGGGACGGGTCGCGGGTCTCCTCCGCGAGGTTGACCGAGTCCTCGAAGCCGAGCAGCGCGTAGAAGGCGAGCGCCGTGCCGCCCAGCAGTCCGAGCAGGGCTCCGCCCTCCCCGGAGAGCTCGAGGGCACGGCCGGGGTCGCCGTCACCCTGGACGAGGGCCCACACCCCGATGGCGACGATGACGAGCAGGCCAGTGGCCTCGACGACGGTGAGGATCACATTCACCCGGACCGACTGGGCGATGCCGACGAAGTTGACCAGGCTCACGGTGGCCAGGAACGCCAAAGCCGCGAGCACGGTGGGCACGGACACGAAGGTCGCAAGGTAGTCACCGCCGAAGGCCCGCGCGGCCGCCGCCGCCGAGGTGACCCCGGACATCATCACCGCGAAGGCCACGAGGAAGGTCACGAAGGGCCGGCCGAAGGCCTTGTTGGCGTAGAGCGCGGCACCTGCCGCCTGGGGGTACTTGCCGACGAGCTCGGCGTAGGCCGTCGCCGTCAGACCTGCGAGGACGAAGGCGATGAGGAAGGGCGTCCACAGCGCACCGCCCACCTCCGCCGCCACGGCGCCGGTGAGTGCGTAGATGCCGGCGCCCAGGATGTCGCCTACCACGAAGAAGAGCAGCGCCCCCCGCCCGACCCGGCGCGAGAGCGGACCGCCTTCGCGGCTCGTGCTCGACGGCGCTGCGATCTCGACCCCCTCCCGGCGGAAACCGGCCCGTGGACCTTCAGACGACGGCGTGTACTGCACCGTAGACGAGCAGCGCCGCCGCAATACCGAGCACCAGGCTCAGTCGACGTTGACGGCCGCCTCCTCGCAGCACGGTCGCGTCGCGCAAGGCCGGGCTGGCCGGAAGGCGGTCTGGAAGGGCCAGGGACCAGCGTTCCCTGCACCTGTCCGCTTCGACGCGGGCAGTCCGTGCCTGGCCCCCGCCGGCTGCGTTGACGCGAGGGTGGTACCAATCACCGTACGGAGATCACATGAGCCCACGGCGTAGGCTCGGGCCATGGCAGACGCGGCAGCGCGCGGCGTCGAGGCGACGGCGCTCGGGCGGGCTGCATGACTGACCCGCCGCGGGACCTGACGGCGCTGCCGGACCTCCTGCACGGACGCTCTCGCTCCGGGCCGGTCCGGGAGCGCCGCCCCGTCTACGTCGACCTGCTGCCGCCGTGCAACGCCGGCTGTCCTGCCGGGGAGAACATCCAGGGCTGGCTGGCACAGGCCATGGAGGGCCGCCACGAGGAGGCGTGGCGCGTGCTCGTCGCGGACAACCCGCTGGCGGCGATCCACGGGCGCGTCTGCTACCACCCGTGCGAGAACGTGTGCAACCGCGCCAACCTCGACAGCGCCGTGTCGATCCACTCGATCGAGCGGTTCCTCGGCGACCTCGCACTGGAGCGTGGCTGGCGGTTCGATGCTCCGCAGGTGCGCAGCGGCAGGCGTGTGCTCGTCATCGGTTCGGGGCCGAGCGGGCTCTCGGCCGCCTACCACCTCACGCGGCTCGGCCACGAGGTGGAGATCCGGGACGCGGGTGCCGAGCCCGGCGGGATGATGCGCTACGGCATCCCGGCCTACCGGTTACCCCGCGACGTCCTGGCCGGGGAGCTGGACCGCATCGAGGCGATGGGCGTGCGGATCACCTCCGACCACCGGGTCGAGGACCTCGTGGCAGAGCGTGACGAGGGAGGCTTCGACGCGGTCTTCGTTGCGGTCGGCGCCCACCTGTCCAAGCGCGTCGACATCCCCGCCCGCGATGCCGGGCGGATCGTGGACGCGGTGTCGTTCCTGCGCAGCGTCGCCTCGGGTGAGCGACCCGTGCTCGGGCGGCGTGTGGCCGTCTACGGCGGCGGCAACACCGCGATGGACGCGGCCCGCGTGGCGCGCCGGCTGGGCGCGGACGAGGCTCTCATCGTCTACCGTCGCACCCGCGCTCAGATGCCGGCCCATGCCGAGGAGGCCGAGGACGCCGAGCGCGAGGGCGTGCGGATCAACTGGCTGCGGACGATCACGGCCTTCGAGGGGCCGGAGCTGCAGGTGGAGCTGATGGAGCTCGACGAGTCCGGCTACCCGCAGGCGACCGGCCGATTCGAGACGCTCGCCGCGGACACCGTGATCCTGGCGCTGGGACAGGAGACCGACACTGCATTCCTCCGCGCGGTTCCGGGTGTGGAGTTCGAACGCGACGGCACCGTGAAGGTGTCGGCATCGCTGATGACCGGATGCCCAGGCGTGTTCGCGGGCGGGGACATGGTGCCGAGCGAGCGCACCGTGACGGTCGGCGTGGGACACGGCAAGAAGGCCGCCCGCCACATCGACGCATGGCTGCGCGACACGACGATGTCCGGCGGTCCGAAGCACCCCATGGCGACCTTCGACATGCTGAACCTGTGGTACTTCGGTGATGCCGCGCGCCGGCGGCAGCCCGAGCTCGCACCCGAGGAGCGCGTCGAGGGATTCGGCGAGATCGTCGGCGGGCTGTCCGAAGCCGCGGCGACCTACGAGGCGCGCCGGTGCCTGTCCTGTGGCAACTGCTGCGAGTGCGACGGCTGCCTCGGCGCGTGTCCGGAGGACGCGGTGATCAAGCTGGGCGTCGGTCATCGCTACCGGTTCGACTATGACCGCTGCACCGGCTGCGGGGCGTGCTACGAGCAGTGCCCGGTGCACTCGATCGAGATGTTCCCGGAGCCTGGCTGATGCGCGCGACGATCGACGGCAACGAGGCCGCCGCCTCGGTCGCCTACCGGCTCAACGAGGTCTGCTGCATCTACCCGATCACACCGTCGTCGCCGATGGCCGAGCTGGCGGACGAGTGGGCGAGCCGGCGGCGGCCCAACGTGTGGGGCACCGTGCCCTCCGTGGTCGAGATGCAGAGCGAGGGTGGCGCGGCCGGGGCGCTGCACGGCGCGTTGCAGGGCGGGTCGCTGTCGACGACGTTCACGAGCTCGCAGGGCCTGCTGTTGATGATCCCGAACATGTACAAGATCGCCGGCGAGCTGACCTCGGCCGTGCTGCACGTGGCCGCTCGGTCGCTGGCAGCCCAGGGTCTGTCGATCTTCGGCGACCACTCGGACGTCATGGCGGTGCGCCAGACCGGGTTCGCGATGCTCGCATCGGCGTCCGTCCAGGAGGCCCACGACCTGGCGCTGGTGGCGCAGGCCGCCACCCTGAGGACGCGCGTCCCGTTCGTGCACTTCTTCGACGGGTTCCGCACCTCCCACGAGCTCAACGCCATCGAGATGCTCTCCGACGACGACCTGCGTGACCTGGTGCCCGAGGAGCTGGTCCTGGCGCATCGCGGCCGGGGGTTGTCGCCGGACCGGCCGTTCGTGCGAGGTACGTCGCAGAATCCCGACGTCTACTTCCAGGCTCGCGAGACGGTGAACCCGTTCTACGCCCGTGTCGCTGAGGTCGTGGACGACGCCATGGCGCGTCTGGGCGAGCGAACCGGCCGCCGCCTCCACGTCGTCGACTACAGCGGACATCCCGACGCCGAACGAGTGCTGGTCGCGATGGGCTCGGGCGGGGAGACCATCCGGGAGACCGTGGCGTGGCTCAACGCGCGGGGTGAGCGGGTCGGGGTGGCCCAGGTCCGGCTGTACCGGCCGTTCCCCGCCCGGGCGCTGATCGAGGCGTTGCCCGCGAGCGTGCGCCGACTTGCGGTGCTGGACCGGACCAAGGAGCCCGGCTCGATCGGCGAGCCGCTGTTCCTGGACGTCGTCGCCGCCCTGACCGAGTCGCACGAGGAGGTTGAGCGGGTCCTGCCGAGGGTGTCCGGCGGCCGCTACGGGCTGTCGTCGAAGGAGTTCACGCCGGGCATGGTCGCCGGGGTCTTCGAGGAGCTCGCAGCCGAACGACCGCGGCGCCGGTTCACCATCGGCATCACCGACGACGTCTCGGGGACGAGCCTGCCCTACGAGGCCGCCCTGGACATCGAGCCGCCTGACACGGTCCGGGCCGTCTTCTTCGGGCTGGGGTCGGACGGGACGGTCGGTGCGAACAAGGACACGATCAAGATCCTGGGTTCCGAGGAACAGCTGTACGCCCAGGGCTACTTCGTCTACGACTCGAAGAAGTCGGGCTCGCAGACCGTGTCGCACCTGCGTTTCGGGCCGCGGCCGATCCAGGCGCCGTACCTCGTGCAGCACGCAAGCTTCGTCGGCTGCCACCACTTCGCGCTGCTCGAGCAGGTCGACGTGCTCGCCCGGGCGGCGCCTGGTGCGACCCTGCTGCTCAACTGTCGGTACTCGCCGGACGAGGTCTGGGACGCGCTGCCGCGGCCCGTCCAGGAGCAGATCCACGCCAAGCGCATCACCGTCTACGCGATCGACGCCGACCGGATCGCCCGCACGGTGGGCCTGGCCGGGCGGATCAACGTAGTGCTGCAGACCTGCTTCTTCGCCATCTCGGGCGTGCTGCCGCGAGAGGAGGCGATCGCCCGGATCAAGGAGGCGATCGAGAAGACGTACGGGCGGCGCGGCGCGGCGGTCGTCGAACGCAACCGAGCGGCCGTCGACCACGCGCTGGAGGGTCTGCACCGGATCGACGTGCCCGACGGCGTGACGGCCACGCGGGAGCTGCCGCCGCCGGTACCAGCGCACGCGCCGGAGTTCGTCCGCGCCGTCACCGCGGAGATGATGGCCGGCCGTGGCGACGACCTTCCGGTCAGTGCACTGCCGGTGGACGGCACCTACCCGAGCGGCACGACGGCGTACGAGAAGCGCAACATCTCCGAGCTCGTCGCGGTCTGGGACGACGACCTGTGCATCCAGTGCGGCAACTGCAGCTTCGTCTGTCCGCACAGCGTGATCCGCTCGAGGTACTACGACCCGGCCAGCCTCGAGGGCGCACCGGACGGGTTCCGGTCGGCTCCGCTGGAGGCCCCTGGGCTCCCGGACGCCCGCTACACGCTTCAGGTCTACGTCGAGGACTGCACGGGATGTGGGCTTTGCGTCGAGGCCTGCCCGGCCGTGGCCCCGGGCGACCCGGTCCGCAAGGCGATCAACCTCGCCGAGCGCGAGCCGCTCCTCGCCGCCGAGCGCGACAGCATCGAGTTCTTCGAGACGCTGCCGGCCACCGATCGCACCCGGGTGGACTTCGGCACGGTGCGCGGCACCCAGTTCCTGGAGCCGCTGTTCGAGTTCTCCGGTGCTTGCACGGGCTGCGGCGAGACTCCGTACATCAAGCTGCTGTCACAGCTGTTCGGCGACCGGCTGATGGTCGCCAACGCGACGGGTTGCTCGTCGATCTACGGCGGGAACCTGCCCACGACACCGTGGACGACCGACGCGACCGGCCGCGGCCCGGCCTGGTCGAACTCGCTCTTCGAGGACAACGCCGAGTTCGGCCTCGGCTTCCGGCTCGCCGCCGACGGGCAGACCGAGCTGGCACGCCGGCGCCTCCTGGAGCTGCGCGACGTGATCGGCGCCGAGCTGGTCGACGGGATCCTGGAGGCTCCCCAGCTCCGGGAGTCGGAGCTGCGCGCCCAGCGCGAACGGGTGGCGCAGCTGATGCGGCGGCTCGACCGGCTGGACGGGCCCGTCGTCGCGGATCTGCTCAGCGTCGTGGACCACCTGGTACGGCGCAGTGTGTGGATCGTCGGCGGTGACGGCTGGGCCTATGACATCGGGTCCGGGGGACTCGATCACGTCCTGGCCAGCGGCCGTGACGTGAACGTGCTGGTGCTCGACACCGAGGTCTACTCCAACACCGGCGGGCAGATGTCCAAGGCGACGCCACTCGGCGCTGTCGCCAAGTTCGCCGCAGCCGGCAAGACCACACAGAAGAAGGACCTCGCCCTCCAGGCGATCGCCTACGGCAACGTGTACGTCGCCCGGGTCGCCATGGGTTCCGATCCGCAGCAGACGCTGACGGCCTTCCGCGAGGCGGAGGCCTACGACGGGCCTTCCCTGGTGATCGCCTACAGCCACTGCATCGCGCACGGCATCGAGATGCGAAACGGGCTGGACCAGCAGTACCGCGCCGTGGCCAGCGGGTACTGGCCACTGATCCGCTACGACCCGGTGGCGCGTGCAGCAGGTGGCAACCCGTTCCTGCTCGACTCGCCGCGACCACGCATCCCGCTCGCCGACTACACCAACCGCGAGCTGCGCTTTCGCACGCTCGCGAACACCGACCCGGCCGAGGCCGAACGCCTGCACGGGCTGGCCGAGGAGGCCGTCGCACAGCGCTGGGACGTCTACGAGGAGATGGCGACCCGCGGCGCTCATCGGTACCCGGCCGACCCTCGCAGGGATCGCTGATGGAGCTGGCCACCGAGTACCTGGGTCTTGCCCTGCGCAACCCGCTCATCGCATCGGCGTCGCCGTTGTCCCGGACCGTGGACGGCGTGCGGCGCCTTGCCGATGCCGGCGTCGGCGCGGTCGTCCTCTACTCGCTCTTCGAGGAGCAGCTGCTCAGGGAGGCGGCGCAGAACGCGCGTCTCGTCGACGCCCACTCCGAGAGCTTTGCCGAGTCGCTGTCGTACTTCCCGGCCGCGGTCGAGGAGGAGCCCGGTCCGCGCCGCTACCTGAGCCTCCTCGAGCGAGCCGTGGCCGCGGTCGACGTACCCGTGATCGCGAGCCTCAACGGGGTCACGCCCGGCGGCTGGGCCGACTACGCCGAGGCGATGCAGGGAGCCGGTGCTGCCGCGATCGAGCTGAACGTGTACTACCTCCCCGGCGACCCGCGCATCTCCGGCCGTGACGTGGAGCAGCGGCACATCGACATCCTCACGCGGGTCAAGGAAGCGGTGACGGTGCCGGTGGCGGTCAAGCTGAGTCCGTACTTCAGCTCCACCGGTGAGATGGCGCTGCGGCTCGACGAGGCCGGCGCTGACGCACTCGTGCTCTTCAACCGGTTCCTGCAGCCCGACATCGACCCCGAGACCCTCGCCGTCGTCCCAGCCGTGGGGCTGTCCACCCCGGCGGAGGCCCGGCTGCCACGGACCTGGATCGCGCTCCTGTGTGGACGCGTGCGGGCGGGACTCGCGGCGACCACCGGCGTCGAAGGCCCCGAAGACGTTGCCAGGTACCTGCTGGCCGGCGCCGACGTCGTGATGACCGCCTCGGCGCTCCTGCGCCACGGCCCCGAGCACGCGGCCGTCCTACTCGACGGCTTGTCCGACTGGATGGCACGCAAGGGCTTCGCAGCGGTCGACCAGCTGCGCGGCCTCCTCTCGGTGCCGCCGAGCACGGACGAGGCGGCACACGAACGCCGGGGCTATGTCGGCGCCATGCGGGCGGCGAACAGCGGCCTGTACGGTCCCTGGTGACCGCTCGGTCGCGCAGCAGCAGATTCATGCGGGGCTTCAGCCTGGACCGGCGCCGCATGACGTGGCCCCACCGTACGGGGAAGAGGGAGGCGAACCGTCGTGCAGCGTAGGACCATCGACGACCCGCCCCGGTTCCACCCCGAGAGCCGGGAGCAGTGGCGCGCCTGGCTGGCCGACCACCATGACACCGAGCGCGGCGCGTGGCTCGTCTCGTGGAAGCAGGCGACGGGTCGCCCCTCCCTCCCGTACGAGGCGATGATCGAGGAGGCCCTCTGCTTCGGCTGGGTCGACAGCACGGTGAGGACCCTCGACTCGGAGCGGTCGATGATGCTCATGACTCCCCGGAAGCCGACGAGCACCTGGGCACGCACCAACAAGGATCGTGTCGAGCGGCTGCTCGCCGCCGGATTGATGCAGCCGGCGGGGATCGCCGCGGTGGAGGCGGCGAAGGCCAACGGCAGCTGGACGGTGCTTGACTCGGTGGATGCCTTGGAGGTGCCCGACGACCTGGCGGCAGCCCTGGACGCCGAGCCCGGGGCGCGAGCGGCCTACGAGGGCTTCAGCCCCTCGAACCGCAAGATGATCCTGTGGTGGGTCAAGAGCGCGAAGCGGCCGGAGACCCGAGAGCGCCGGATCGCCGAGACCGCTCGTCTCGCGGCGCGGGGGATCCCGGCGAACCAGCGCTGACCCAGCCGGCTCACACGGTGGTGTAGCCGCCGTCCACCAGGTGGTAGCTGCCGGTGATGAAGGACGCCTCGTCGGAGAGCAGGAAGCACACCAGGTGGGAGACCTCCTCCGAGCGGCCGAGGCGGCCCAGCGGGTGCTTGGTCTTGAGGATCTCCAGCACGTCCTCGGTCAGGTTGTCCTCGAGCAGCGGCGTCATGATGTAGCCCGGACCGACGCAGTTGACGCGCAGGCCTCGGGGCCCGTACTCGGCGGCGGCGTTCTTGGTGAGGCCGACGACGCCGTGCTTGGCGGCCGTGTAGGCGCCGTTGCCGATGGCCGCCACCGCGCCGTGGATCGAGGCCATGTTGACGATCGCGCAGCCCTCCCCAGCCTCGAGCATCGCGGGGATCTGGTAGCGCATCCCGTACATGACGCCGTTGAGGTTGATGTCGATGACCCGGTCCCAGTCGGCCAGGTCGGTCTCCCCCGCGGGTGCCTGCTTGCCGCCGATGCCGGCGTTGCGCTCCCTTCGTCGGTCCTGCCCCTGGCTCCCGTACGGAGGGAGCAGGGCGCCGCGTCCTGCTTACCCCGTCGGCGACAGCTGACCCGTCCCGGTGATCCAATCGGTGATGAGTGGCGCGGCGGTGGCGGCCGTGTAGATCTCATCGTGGTCCACGCCGGGCAGCAAGGTCAGGGTGACGTCGTGTCCGCCCTCGCGGAGCGCCGTGGCCAGCTTCGCAGAGGCCTCGGGTGCGACGGCGTCATCGGAGGTGCCGTGCAGGAGCAGGACGCCGAGCTCCGGGCGTTCGGCGCCGCGCCGGATCGGGTCGGCCCGGTCCCATCCGGCCGGATCGGCCTCCCGGGCCGCGCCGAAGAGCGCCACGACGAGCGACTCCACCTCGGCCAGCTCGTACGGACCGGCCAGGCCGACGAAGGCGTCGGGCTCGGCGGGGCGGCCGGGGCAGTCGCCGCGGAACTCGCCGGGCGCCAGTGCGGCCAGTGCGGCCAGGTGCGCGCCCGCCGAGTGGCCGGCCAGGACGAGCGGCTCCGGCCGGAACCCCTCCTCCTCGGCCCGAGCAGACGCCCACGACACCGCACAGGCGACGTCCTCGACCGGCGTCGGGAACGCCACCCCGTCGCCCGCCGCACGGTAGCGGGCGTTGACGACCACCATCCCCTCCGCCGCGAGTGCCGTGGCCAGCGGGCCGAGGCCGGTGCGGTCGGCCGTCGCCCAAGAACCCCCCGGCACGGTCACGACGACCGGGACGGGGCCGCTGTCGGGTGCGGAGGGGAGGTAGACGTCCGCATCGACGCCGGGTCGGTACTCCGCGGTCTCGGTCCCCTGCGGCGGATTCGCGACGTCGCCAGCGACCGTCGCCGGAGCTCCGCAACCCGCGAGGACTACCGCCCCGAGGCAGACGACGGTGAGGCATGCCACGAGATCGCCTCTGCCCACGTGCCCAGGCTGGGCCAGGCCTCTGCCGGCTGCCAGGGCCTTGGGGCCTGCCCTCCGGACGGGTCTTCCTGTCTGCCCGGGTGCGTCTCACCGCTCCTACGTTGGGCATCTGGTCAAGGACGTCGGGCAGTTGTCCTCTGTCGGCTGTGGCGGGTCACGGTGTCGGCTGGAACCATGCTGGACGCGCAGGTCAGTGGCCGATGGTCGGTCTCGACGTCGTCTGCCCTGTGGGTGGCATGGGTGGTCTGTGCGTTGTTGGCCCTCCCGGTGCTCGACGGCGTCGGGTACCTGGCTGCCGTCGCGATCAGCGCGCTGGGGCTGTCACTGCTCACGGGTCGCCGCGACCAGGATCTTCGACCCGTCGATCGACGTTGCCTGCTGACGATCGCGGGGATGTATGTCGGCGTCCTCGCCCTGATGCGGCTGGCGTTCGTGGGTTTCACCACGGAGCGAGTGGCCGGCCTGTTCCTGTCGTTCGCCGCCGCGCTGCTCCTCGGGGTCGCCGGACCCGTCGTGGTCACCGTGTGGGTCGAGCGTCGGCCGCTGGCGGACCTGGGCCTTGGCCTGCAGAACTGGCGCCCCACCGTGGCGCTGGCCGTGCTCTTCGGTGGCGTGCAGTTCCTGCTGACCCTGTGGGGCTACGACCTACCGGCCCCGGTGGACTGGGTGCCGCTGCTGGTGATGGCACTGACGGTGGGCGCCTTCGAGTCGGTGTTCTTCCGCGGCTACGTGCAGAACCGCCTGGGAGAGCAGTTCGGCCAGCGGGCCGGGGTGGCCGGCGCAGCCGTGCTGTACGGGCTCTACCACGTCGGCTACGGCATGGGTGGCGAGGAGATCGCCTTCCTCACCGGCCTGGGTGTGGTCTACGCCGTCGCCTTCGCCTTGACCCGCAACCTTCTGGTGCTGTGGCCCCTGCTCACCCCTCTCGGTTCCTTCTACGCCAACCTCCAGGCGGGAGACATCCAGCTGCCCTGGGCGTCGATCGCGGGGTTCGGCGACGTGCTGGGGGTCATGCTCGTCGTCCTCTGGTTGGCCCACCGGCGCATGCGGCGTCAGACGGAGCCTGAGCCTGCCGGCTTCCGTGCTGCGGCGGATCGGTCTGTCGGAACGGTCCGGAAGAGGTGACCTTCGTCCGTTCCCGGGCCAGGCAGCGAAGCGGATCCTGATGGGAGAGGGAAGGAGGCTCCCATGTCCGACCTTGCCCACGTTCCCGAGACCGACCGGGACCGCGAGCTGCGCGAGCGAGCCACGAAGCGGCTGAAGGCCAGGAGGGATCTGCAGGCGCACACGCTCGCCTTCGTCACGGTGAACGCGTTTCTCGTGGTGATCTGGTACGTCACCGGGGCCGACTTCTTCTGGCCCGTGTTCCTGATCTTCGGCTGGGGTATCGGCCTGGCGTTCAACGCCTGGGACGTCTACTCGCCCGGCATCACGCCGGACAAGGTGGACGCCGAGGTGGAGCGGCTGCGCCACCACTCCGGCTGAGGACTCCGCTGCGGTCCCGGGACGGGCTGCGCTTGCGCGCTGCTCGTGCTGCGGTCGGCGTGCGCCGTGCTGGCGGGCGGTTGGACCTGCCCGCGAACGCGTCAGCCAGTGACGACGGATCAAGGTCGACCCTGACGCCCCGGTAGATCGCCAGCGTCAGCTGGCTTGTCGGTGGTGGTGTCGGGTGTTGTGTCTGGGTGTGTGCTGGGGTCGATGTAGGCGGGTGGGAGGAACTCGGGGAGCCGGTCGGCGGCGATGCGGATCTGCCATCGGCTGGTGTGGATGAGCCGGTGGTGGTGTCCGCAGAGGAGGACGGCGTTGTCCAGGTGGGTGGGTCCGCCGTCGGCCCAGTGCACGCAGTGATGGCCCTCACACCAGCTGGGCGGGCGGTCGCAGCCCGGCAATCCGCTGTTAACCCACCTAGGACGGTAGGTGTCCATCGACCCTGACCCGGGCGACGCCCGGCGCGGTGGACTGGCCGTGTCGAGGAGGCGACAGCGATGCAGCGGGCGGTGATCTACGCCAGGATCTCGCGGGACCCGGAGGAGCAGCGGTCCGGGGTGCAGCGGCAGGAGGCCGACTGCCGGGCGATGGCCGA
>DASTQL010000191.1:0-43530 GCA_035761805.1 Jiangellales bacterium
GCGCGTCGCCCGGTCGTCGCTGTAGACGAGGACCCTCATCCTCCGCTCGTCGGCGGCTGGCGTGCTCATCGGCGTCCTCTACGGTCACAACGGGCGATCAGGCGCTTCCGGGGTGGATCGTAGCGGGGCCCTTCCGACGTCCGGCTGCAGCATCTCCCACCGATGCGGGGCGTCACCCCGGGTTGCCGGGGTGCCCCTGCCGTCCGTACGGGAGGGGCGGGTCGGGGTCGTAGGCGCCCGGGTTGCCGGGGTGCCGCGGCCGGATCATCGGGATCCGGGACTCCGGGTCGGTGTGGTCGCGGTCGGCGACGGTGTGCGGTCGAGCCTGCATGGTGCTCTCCTCGGGTGCACGGTGGACGGACTCCCGCTCAGTCGCGCCGCCCCCGCTCGCGTTACGGCGGACACGGACTTCACCTTCCGGGCTCGTCGCGGACGCAACACGCCCGGGTATCGGTTTGCAGGGTGGGGGTGTGGTCGCCGGTGCCGCCCGGCATACTGACGCCCGTGGCCACGGCAACCGCAGTAGAGACGGGACCCGCGCCCTACCCGGAGCGGCCGAACCTGGTGTCGGTGGGCACCATCGTGTGGCTGTCCAGCGAGCTCATGTTCTTCGCGGCGCTCTTCGCGATCTACTTCACGCTCAAGGCGGTATCGCCCTCACTGTGGGAGACCCAGCCGCAGCTGTTCAACATGCCGTTCGCCACGGCCAACACCACGATCCTGGTGTTGTCCTCGGTCACCTGCCAGATCGGCGTCCTCAAGGCCGAGCGCGGGCAGGTCGGGCGGCTCGGGGGCATCCTCGACGTGCGCCGCTGGGGCCTGCGTGAGTGGTTCGTCCTCACCTACGTCATGGGCGCGGTCTTCGTCTCCGGGCAGATCTTCGAGTACGCCGAGCTGTGGCACGAGGGCATGACCATCTCGAGTGACCCCTACGGCTCGATCTTCTACCTGGCGACCGGTTTCCACGGCCTGCACGTCACCGGCGGCCTCATCGCCTTCCTGCTGGTGCTGGGCCGGACCTTCGTCACCAGGCGCTTCACGCACGAACAGGCCACCAGCGCGATCGTCGTCTCGTACTACTGGCACTTCGTCGACGTCGTGTGGATCGCGCTCTTCTTCTCCATCTACGTGATCCAGTGACCCATCCACCACGAGGAGCGACGTGACCAGCCTCTCCGCCCGGCGCCGTCACCCGATGGCCCCCGTGGCCGTCATGCTGCTGGCCCTCCTCGTGCTCGGAGTCGTCTACGCCGCCTTCGCCCCCACCAGCCGCGCACAGGACGAGTCGCAGTCCGCCGAGCTGGTCGAGGAGGGCAAGAGGCTCTTCGCGATCGGGTGCGCCTCGTGCCACGGGCTGGGCGGCGAGGGGCAGGTCCGCTCCACCGGCGAGGTGCTCGGGCCGTCACTCGTCGGCGTCGGCGCAGCCGCCGCCAACTTCCAGGTCGGCACCGGGCGGATGCCGATGTCGGCCCCGGGCGCGCAGGCCCCCCGCAAGGAGGTCCAGTACACCGACGAGCAGGTCGACGCCCTGGCGGCGTACGTCGGGTCGCTGGCCCCCGGACCGCCGGTTCCCACCCCCGACCAGTACGACCCGGAGCAGGGCGACGCCTCCCACGGCGGCGTCCTCTACCGCACCAACTGCGCCTCGTGCCACAACACGACCGGGCAGGGAGGAGCCCTCACGTACGGGAAGTACGCGCCCGCGCTCACCGACGTCGAACCCATCCACATGTACCAGGCCATGATCACCGGGCCGCAGTCGATGCCGGTCTTCAACGACCAGGTGCTCACCTCGGAGGACAAGCGCGACATCATCGCCTACGTCCAGACGGTCCAGGAGGCACCCAACCCCGGTGGGCTCGGCATCGGCCGGATCGGGCCGGTGAGCGAGGGGCTCTGGGCGTGGATCATCGGGATCGGCGGGCTGATCGGCGCGGCGGTCTGGATCGGCACCAAGGCGTCGTGAGCGAGGTCGCGCGGGCCGTCGGCGTGGGTTGGCGCGCCCTGGTGGCTGCGGGACCGGCCGTTTCTTGTCATGCTCGAGTGACCGGGTGACCAGGAGAGAGAGCGGAGACATGGCCAGCGACACCTCTCGCGAGATCGAGCGGCTCGGCGTCCACGCCGCCGACCCGGTCCCCGACCCCGGTCTGCCGCCCCACATCGACCGCGTCACCGACACCGACCCCGTCGCCGCCAAGCGCGCCGAGCGGCAGGTCGCGACGATGTTCGGCCTCGCCTCGATCCTCGTCCTCGTCGCCACCGTCGCCGTCATCGTGCTGCCGATCGACACCATCGGGGAGGTCCAGCGGTCCAACCTGGTCATCGGCCTCGGGCTGGGCGGAGCGCTGTTCCTGATCGGGGCTGGAGCGATCCACTGGGCCAAGAAGCTCATGCCCGACGTCGAGATCGTCGAGCAGCGCAAGAAGCACGGCGACCCCGCCATCACCGCCGGTGCCCGCGGGGCCTGGGACATCGGGCTGGAGGAGAGCGGCTTCACCCAGCGCCCGCTGGTCCGACGCTCGCTGCTGGGCGCGCTGCTGCTGCTGCCGATCCCCGCCGTGGTGCTGCTGCGGGACCTCGGCCCCCTGCCGGGCGCTTACCACGCCAGCACCATCTGGGACGAGGGCGTCCGCGTGCTCACCGACTACACCTTCACCCCCATCCGGCCCGCGGACCTCGAGATCGGCCAGCTGGTCAACGCGATGCCGGCGACGTACGAGGAGATCCCGCACGAGGAGCACGCCGAACGGCTGGCCGCCCGGGCGATGTCCGCGATCATCGTCGTACGGATGGAACCCCAGGAGATCGTCCCGTTCCCCGGCAGGGAGAACTGGGACGTCGACGGGATCCTGGCGTACTCCAAGATCTGCACCCACGTCGGGTGCCCGATCAGCCTCTACGAGCAGCAGACCCACAACCTGCTCTGCCCGTGCCACCAGTCGACCTTCAACCTCGCCGACCACGGGCGGGTCATCTTCGGCCCCGCCAACCGGCCGCTGCCACAACTCGCGCTGGCGATCGACGACGAGGGATACTTGGTAGCGCAGGGTGACTTCACGGAGTCGATCGGCCCGAGCTACTGGGAGCGCGGATGAGCCAGATCACCAAGGCGGGAGGGGCGGTCGCCACCTGGACGGACGAGCGGATCTCGACCAACACCTGGCTCAAGAAGAACCTGCGCAAGGTCTTCCCGGACCACTGGTCCTTCATGCTGGGCGAGATCGCCCTCTGGAGCTTCATCGTCATCCTGCTGTCCGGCATCTTCCTCACCCTGTGGTTCAAGCCCTCGATGGCCCCGGTGATCTACGACGGAGCCTGGGTGCCGCTGCGCGGCATCGAGATGTCCGAGGCCTACGCGTCGACGATCGAGCTCTCCTTCGACGTACGCGGCGGCCTGCTCATGCGGCAGATCCACCACTGGGCCGCCCTGCTCTTCGTCGCGGCGATGACGGTGCACATGTTCCGGATCTTCTTCACCGGAGCCTTTCGCAAGCCGCGCGAGATCAACTGGGTCATCGGCGGCACCCTGCTGATCCTGGGCCTGCTAGCAGGCTTCACCGGCTACTCGCTCCCCGACGACCTGCTCTCCGGCACCGGCCTGCGGATCATCGAGGGCATCCTGCTGTCGATCCCGGTCCTCGGCACCTACCTGACCTTCTGGATCTTCGGCGGACCGTACCCGGGCGATGACATCATCGCCCGGCTCTTCATCACCCACGTGCTGCTGGTCCCGGGCCTGATCCTGGCCGCGATCACGATCCACATGATCCTCATCTGGTACCAGAAGCACACCCAGTGGGCGGGGCCCGGTCGGACGAACGACAACGTCGTCGGCTACCCCTTCTTCCCGGTGTACGTCGCCAAGACCAGCGGGTTCTTCTTCATCGTCTTCGGGGTCATCACGCTGATGGCGGCCACCATCCAGATCAACCCGGTCTGGATGTGGGGTCCCTACGACCCGTCGCAGGTCACGGCTGGCACCCAGCCCGACTGGTACATCGGCTGGCTCGACGGGGCGCTACGGGTGATGCCGGGGTGGGAGACGACCCTGTTCGGCTTCACGCTGAGCTGGAACGTGCTGATCCCAGCCGTGATCATCCCGGGGATCCTGACGACAGCGCTGATCGCCTATCCGTGGATCGAGCAGTTCGTCACCGGGGACAAGCGCGAGCACCACATCCTCGACCGCCCGCGCAACATGCCGGTCCGCACGGGCATCGGCGTCATGGCGATCATCTTCTACGGGCTGCTCTGGCTGTCGGGCGGCAACGACTTCGTGGCCACGATCTTCGAGATCCCGGTCAACTGGATCACGCGCTTCATGCAGGTGGCGACGATCGTGCTGCCGCCGCTCTTCTTCTGGATCACCGTGCGGATCTGCCTGGGCCTGCAGCGGCGCGACCGCGAGAAGATCCTGCACGGCTCGGAGTCCGGCGTCGTCAAGATGCTGCCGCACGGCGAATTCATCGAGGTGCACGCTCCGGTGTCGGCGGAGACCGCCTGGTCGCTGTCGGCGCACGAGCGCCAGACCCCGATGGAGCTCGGCCCCGACACCGACGAGAACGGCATCCCCGCCCCTCACCGCCGCAAGGACAAGGTCCGGGCCAAGCTGTCGAAGTTCTACTTCGGCAGCATCGTCCAGAAGCCCACCCCCGAGGAGTACGAGTCCGCGCACCGGCACGCCGAGCACGAGGAGGCCGAGATCGAGGCGGCGGGGGCCGAGGAGACGCGGGCGGAGCTGCCGAGCGGGCAGCAGTAGGAGGCGTGGGCATGTCACATGCCCAAGTCAGTGGGTGCCGAGCCCAGTGTCGGGGCCCGTGGCCGGGTCGGGAGCGCGGTGAGCCGGAGGTGCCGGGACCCCAACCGGCACGGTGATCTTGTCAGGTCGCTTGGCCTCCCCGGCAACATGATCGCCGTGCGGCCCACGTGGCGCAGCGCGGGATGGGAGCGCCGCTGCCCAGTCGCTGCGTGCCCGCCCCATGATCACCGTGTGGCTGAGATCGCGGAACCCGGGACGGATTCGACACGGTGATCTCGCCCGGTCGCCAGCCGGCCGCGACAAGATCACCGTGAGGCCCGGGTCGCGGTGCGCGGGAGATGCGCGACACGGTGATCTTGCCGGCCGAGAGTCGCCGGGGTCGTCACACGGACCGACAGGACACCCGTACGGGAGGTCGCTGGGCAGGTCGGGATCGTCGTCAGGCGTCGGGGTGCGGAGCCGCTGCTGCGCGAGCACGTCAGGGGCACCCGACAACACCAGGAAGTGCGGCGTCAGCGCGCTCGCCGCCGCATCAACCGCCTCCTTCGCGGCGAACGCATCACCAGGGTCGGACACCGCAGTGCCGCCGAGGGGCCGCATCGACCGGCCGTAGTCGATCACGAGCACGCGGCTGGACAGGCCGCGCGCCCGATCGGATGCCGACAGGTCCCGGAGCGCGGCGCGGACCTTCTGGTAGCCGCCGCTGCCGTACTTCGCCCGCAGGGCAGGCCGGTTGAGGACCACCGGCTCGTCGGCGTGCCGGGCCATCTCGCCCTCCCCAGGCGGGCCCGCAACCGGTCCGTTCCCGGCGCGCCACCTCGCCGCGCCCGCCCGCTACGCCTCCCCCCGGACCGGCATGCTCTATGGTGTCGGCTGCGCGTCGGGCTCCAGCATGGCGCGTGGACGATCCCGATCCTGGAGCAGGATGCCTCGACAGCGCGAACTCTCCGAGCGGACGAGCCACCCGCGCCCCGGCACGCACCGCCGACGGCGCGGAGCGAGGCGACGGCCCGTCCGGCGGCGATTCGGACGACCCGAGGCGCTCGCCCTGCTTGCCGGTCTGACGATCGCGGGAGCCGGCTACCTCACCGCCAACGCCATCCTCGACCCCGGCGGGGACGACGTCACCGTGCAGATGGACCCCGTCGAGGAGCCCTCGGCGGACGCCCGGGACGTCCTCGACCGGCTCCCGGCTTCGGCGTCACGGGGCGTCCAGCGGCCGACCGCATCGCCCACGCAGACCCCGACGCGCCCCACAGCCACGCCGACCGGCCCGACCACCACGGCGACGCCCGAGAACACCCCATCGGCCGTCCCGAGCCCCGAGCCGGCGGCGCCGGAGCCCGAACCCGAGCCGGAACCACCCGAGCCCGATCCCGCGCCGCCACCGCGGCCGAGTCCGTCCCCTCCGCCGAGCACGACCGCGTCGGCACCCTCCTCCGGTGCCTCGGCCGCCGAGGCGGCTGTCGTCGACATCGTGAACGAGGAGCGGGCCCGCGCCGGGTGTCCCTCCGTACGGGGGGAGGCCGCGCTCCACGAGCTGGCCAGGGGGCACAGTGCCGACATGGCCGCGCGCGGCTACTTCGACCACACCGACCCCGACGGGCGGACCCCGTGGGACCGGGCCGAGGCAGCGGGCATCTCCGGGGTCGGCGGGGAGAACATCGCCATGGGTGCCCCCGACGCCCGGTCGGTCATGGACATGTGGATGGACAGCCCCGGCCACCGAGCCAACATCCTGAACTGCGACTTCACCCGGATCGGCGTCGGCATGCACGCCGGTTCGGGCGGCGGTCCCTGGTGGACGCAGGTCTTCGGTTACTGATGTGATCCGCGGACCGGTCGCGGTCGTCCCGGTCGACGCACGCCCGGCGCCGTGGACGGAATCCGCGTCCCCACTCCCGCCGGAGCCCGCACGATGGCACCGTGACCGCCGTGCCCCAGCTGCTGCCACTTGCCGCGACCCCGCTCCTGCCCGGTTCGATCGAGCAGTACGTCGCCACCGACGTCCCGGTGTGCGGCCCCGACGATCAGGCTGCTGACGTCCGGGCCGCCCTGGTCGGGCGTCGGTACCAATCGGTGGACGACGTCGCGGTCTGCGAGGACCGTCCCGATCGGCCCCACCGGCTGTCGGGCCTGGTGCCCGTCGAGACGCTGCTCGCGGCCGACGCCGGGACCCCCGTACGTGACCTCATGGACGCCGACCCGCCGGTGGTCGCCCCGGGTCTCGACCAGGAGATGGCGGCCTGGAAGGCGGTCAGGCGCGGGGAGTCCAGCCTGGCGGTCGTCGACGCGGAGGGACGGTTCCGCGGCCTGGTGCCGCCGGCACGGCTGCTCGGCGTGCTGCTCAGAGAGCACGACGAGGACCTCGCACGGCTGGGCGGTTACCTGGCGTCCACCGACTCCGCGCGCCACGCCACCGACGAACCGCTCGGCCCGCGGCTCTGGCACCGCCTGCCCTGGCTGCTCCTCGGCCTGCTCGGCTCGGCGGTCGCCGCCTGGGTCGTCCGCGGCTTCGAGGAGGAGATCGCGGCCGACGTGAGGCTGGCGTTCTTCGTCCCCGGGGTCGTCTACATGGCCGATGCCGTCGGCACGCAGACGGAGGCCCTGGTCATCCGCGGCCTGTCGGTCGGCGTATCGATCCGCCGCGTCTTCCGTCTCGAGGTCCTCACCGGCCTCGTCGTCGGCCTGCTGATCGGTGGCGCCACCTTCCCGGCGATCTGGTGGGCCCTCGGGTCGGTCGAGCTTGCCCTGGCCGTTTCACTCGCGCTGTTCGCCGCCTGCAGCGTCGCGACCCTGGTGGCCATGTCGCTGCCCTGGCTCCTGTCGCGCGCCGGCAAGGATCCGGCCTTCGGGAGCGGACCGCTCGCCACCGTGCTGCAAGACCTGCTGTCGCTGCTCATCTACTTCGCGATCGCCGTCCCGCTCGTGTCCTGACCCCGCACATCGACGATCGGCCGCCTCGCCTGTGCGGTGCCCCAGTCCCTGACCCCGCCCCGAACGGGGCTATGCCATCACCCGCCAAAGGGGATTTAGCGGCTGGTAACCGGGGTAAGACGGCTGTTGTCCGTCGGGGGGCAAACGGGGAGACGCGCGAAAGGGCGGACGTGACGCAGCTGACGACGACGCTCGACGCCGGGCTGCCGAGCTACACCGGTGCCACCCCTCGCCGCGAGCGGTGGCGCCGGGAGGATGCGCCGCCACCCCCACCCGCGCACGACCGGCTGCACGAGTTCTTCGAGGCCACCTGCGACCGCACCCCCGACGCAGTGGCCCTCGAGTGCGACGGGCGGCGGCTGACCTACCGCGACCTGGACGAGCACGCCAACCGGCTGGCCAACCACCTCCTGGCCACCGGTCTGAAGCCGGGCTCCCGCGTGGGCATCCTGGTCCAGCGGTCGGTCGACATGTATGCGGCCCTGCTCGCCGCCCTCAAGCTCGATGCCACGTTCGTCCCCATCGACCCGAGCGCCCCGGCTGACCGGGTCCGGTTCATCGCAGACGACTCGGCACTCGACCTCGTACTCACCACGTCTGACTTCGCCGACGTCTGCCAGGACCTGACCGCACGCGTCCTCCACCTGGACACCGTCGAGCACGCCGTCGCCGAGGCTCCCGCAGGGCGGCCCCAGCTCGAAGCACTCGGCGATCCCACCTGCTACATCCTCTACACGTCCGGGTCGAGCGGTCGCCCCAAGGGCGTCGAGGTCGCGCAGTCGAGCATCTGCAACTTCATCACCATCGTCCCGAGGATCTACGGGGTCACACCCACCCATCGCGTCTACCAGGGCATGACGATCTCCTTCGACTTCTCCATCGAGGAGATCTGGCCCACCTGGGCGGTCGGGGCGACGCTGGTCGCCGGTCCGACGGATGGCCAGCGCGTGGGCTCCGGCCTCGCCGACTTCCTCGAGGACTCGGGCATCACGATGATCTACTGCGTCCCCACCGTCCTCGCGACACTGGACCGCACCGTCGACTCCATCCGCGTCGTCAACGTCGGCGGCGAGGCCTGCCCGCCGGAACTGGTGGAACGCTGGGGGCGGGGCCGCCGGATCCTCAACACGTACGGGCCGACCGAGACCACCGTCACCTGCACCTGGGCCGAGCTGGAGCCGGGCAAGCCGATCACGATCGGCAAGCCACTCCCCACGTACACTGCGCAGATACTCGACGAGGACCTCCGCCCCGTCCCGTACGGGGAAGTCGGCGAGATCTGCGTCGGCGGCCCGGGCGTCGCCCGGGGCTACGTGAACCGGCCCGACCTCACGGCCGAGCGCTTCGTCCACGATCCGCAGAGTCCGGACGGGGCCCGGATCTACCGGACCGGCGACCTCGGCCGCTACCTACCGGACGGTGAGATCGAGTACCTCGGCCGGGCCGACGCCGAGGTCAAGGTCCGCGGCCACCGGGTCGATCTGCAGGAGATCGAGAGCGTGCTCTCCGAGGACGACCGGGTCTCTGCGGCTGTAGCGACGCTGCTTCCGGAGGAGAGTGCCGGTGGCGGAGAACTGGCCGGCTACCTGGTCCTCGAGCGCTCGGTCGCTGCCGACGCGGAAGCGCTCGCCGTCCTCGTCGACGACCTGAACGCCCGGGCCCGGCAACGCCTGCCCTCGTACATGGTGCCGGCCTACCTCGAGCCCATCGACGCCGTCCCCATCCTGCCGAGCGGCAAGGTCGACCGTGGCCTGCTGCCCGCACCGCAGCGACCGCGCCTGATCGGCGGCAACGGCGAGCAGGTCACCGCCGGGTCACCCACCGAGGCGCGGATCGCGGCGGTCTGGGCCGAGGTCCTGGGGGTGCCGCCCGATGCGGTATCCGTCGAGGCCGACTTCTTCACCGACCTCGGCGGGCACTCCCTGCTCGCGGCCACCGTCATCTCCCGTCTGAGGTCGGAGCAGGCGGGGGCCGGGCTGTCGGTCATGGACCTCTACTCGCACCCGACCGTCCGGGCGCTCGCCCGCCACCAGGACGCACTGGGCGGCGAGACATCCGACCCGGAGTCGGCAGGCGCCGTCGGCGCTCCCCCGCCCCGCCCCCACCCCCCGCGCCGCTGGCGGCAAGCCGCCTTCGGCCTGGCCCAGCTGGGCTGGCTGTACGCCCTGCTCGTCGTCTTCCTACTCCCGATCGGGCTCGTCTACGGGCTCAACGACGGCGTCCCCTCCTGGACTCTCGTCGCGCAGCTGGTCACCGCATTGCCCCTCGCCTACTTCGTCGGCCGCTGGGCCCTCCCCGTCGTCGCCGTGCGGGTGCTGAGCCGCGGCATCACCCAGGGCACCCATCCGCTCTGGGGGGCGGTGCACCTGCGGGTCTGGGCCGTTCAGCGGGTCATGGCGCTCTCCCCGCTGATGATGCTCAGCGGCTCGCCGTGGGCCGAGACCTACCTGCGCCTCACCGGCGCCCGGGTCGGGCAGGCCTGCCACATCGGCTCGGCGGAGATCCCACTGCCCCACCTGCTCCGGCTGCACGACGGCGCCACGATCGGCTATGCCGCTCACCTACGGGCGTACGACGTCGCCGACGGCGTCCTCACCGTGGGCGCGGTCGAGATCGGCCGCAACGCCGTGGTGGGCGCCAACGCCGTCGTCCAGGGACCTGGACGTGTCGGTGACGAGGCGATGCTGCACGAACTGTCGCTGCTGCCGAGCGGCCAGGAGGTGCCCGACGGCCAGGCATGGGTCGGCTCCCCCGCCCGTCCTCGCGAGGGGGCGGGTGACCCCGTGCTCGAGCTCATGACCGAGTGCCGGGTCGCCCCGAGGTCCTGGCCGCGCGAGCTGCTGCCGTGGTTCGCACTCGGCCTGGCGGTCTTGGAGGCGATGCCCCTCGTGGCGCTCGCGCCGGTCGTGGGCCTGGTCTGGTGGACACTGTTGGACCAGGGCGAGCTCGCAGCGCTGGTGGTGACGGCCCTCTCGGGTCCGGTCTTCGTGCTCACCACCTGCGTCCTGCTCGTCTTGGTCCGGCGTCTGGCGCTGCCCGCCACGCCGGTCGGCGTTCACCACCTCAGGTCGCAGCTCGGCATGGAGAAGTGGTTCGGCGACAAGCTGCTGCAGCTGAGCTTGCTGCTCAACAACAGCCTCTACTCCACGCTCTACACCCCGATGTGGCTGCGCGCCCTCGGAGCCCGGGTCGGCCGCGGCGCCGAGGTCTCGACGATCGCCGACATCGACCCCGACCTCCTGCTCCTCGAGGACGACTGCTTCGTCGCCGACATGGCCAGCGTCGGCAGCGCCACCTACGGCAACGGCCACGTCGCCCTGCGCGCCACCGACGTGGGAAAGCGCGCCTTCGTCGGCAACGCCGCCTTCGTGCCCTCCGGAACGCACCTCGCCGACGGGTCACTCGTCGGCGTCCTCTCCGTGCCCCCGGTCGGCGGGGTCGAGCCCGGCACCTCCTGGCTCGGGTCGCCGCCCTTCTACCTACCCCAGCGGCAGATGTACGACCAGTTCACGGAGGAGCAGACGTTCCGCCCCAGTCGGCGGCAGGTGCGTGCCCGCTACGCCATCGAGTTCTTCCGCGTGGTCATGCCCGCCTCGATCCTGGCAGTCTCCACCTTCGTCACGCTCTACACCCTGTCGCTCGTGGCGGGGGCCGCACCGACATGGGCGGTCGTGCTGGCCACACCGCTGGTGGCGCTCACGGCGAGCCTGGGGGTCGTCGCCTTCGTCGCCGGCCTCAAGTGGACGGTCGTGGGCCGCTACCGGCCCCGGGTCGAACCGCTGTGGAGCACCTTCGTCCGGCGCACCGAGTTCGTCACCGGCATCTACGAGGCGGCTGCCGTCCCGGCACTGCTCAACGTCCTGACCGGCACCCCGCTGCTCGGGCCGCTGCTCCGGCTCTTCGGCGTCCGCGTCGGCCGGCGGAGCCTGATCGAGACCACGTACGTCACGGAGTTCGACCTCGTCCGCCTCGGCGACGACGTGGCCGTGGGCCCGGCTGCCTCGCTGCAGACGCACCTCTTCGAGGACCGGGTGATGAAGATGTCCGCCGTCACCCTGCGGGACCGGGCGAGCGTCGGTGCCCGGTCCGTCGTCCTGTACGACACGGTCGTCGGCGAGGACGCAACGCTCGCGCCGCTGTCGCTGGTGATGAAGGGCGAGACACTGCTTCCCGGCACGACCTGGCGCGGCATCCCGGCCCAGACCGCTTCGCGCCGGCCACGCCTCCAGCCGGACCGTACGGTGAGGCCCGCCGGTACCCCGACCCCGGACGCGACGGCCTGATGGCCGACGACACCCGCCCTGCTCAGCCGTCTCCCGCAGGGAGCGAGGCCGGTTCCGCCCCCGTACGGGACAGGACCGCTGCTCAGCACGGCGTTCGGGAGTCGGAGGCGGGTGGGCTCCCGCACGCGTGCGAGCCTGCGGCCGAGCCCCGAGGCGCACGGACAGGTCGCGAGGCCAGCCGCCGGATCGTCGGCGTCGACGTCGCCCGAGGGCTCGCCCTCCTCGGAATGATGGCCGTGCACATCCTGCCCTCGACGACGGCGGCCGGCCGGATGTCCCTGCCGTGGGTGCTGTCCGCAGGGAAGTCGGCAGCCCTCTTCGCCGTGGTCGCCGGTGTCGGTATCGCGTTGTCCAGCGGGAGACGCCGGCGTCCGGAGGGGCGCATCCGGACGGCGTCGGCCGCGTCGCTCGTGGTCCGCGCCGCGCTGATCGGGCTCGTCGGGTTGCTGCTCGGCTCCCTCGTGCCCATCCAGGACGCGGCGTTGATCCTGCCCTACTACGCGGTCCTGTTCGTCCTCGCGATTCCGCTGCTCCGACTGCCGGTGCGGTGGCTGGTGACCCTCGCGCTCGTCATCGCCGTGGTCGTCCCGGTGCTCAGCCACCTCGTCCGCGGCGGACTCCCCGACTCCAGCGGCGCCAACCCGGCTCTCGGCGACCTGCTGCAGGCGCCCTGGCGGCTCGCGGCCGAGCTCACGTTGACGGGCGTCTACCCGGCGCTGCCCTGGATGGCCTACATCTGCATCGGGCTGGCCGTGGGCCGGTCACGGCTCTCCCGCGGCGCGGTCGTCGGGCTCACCATCGCGGGCGCAGCACTGGCCCTCGCCGCCAGCGCCCTCTCGTGGATCCTGCTCGACGTCGCCGGCGGTAGAGCCGAGCTGGCAGCGGTGGCGATGCGGTCGATGAGCCTGGAGGAGTACACCGACGTCCTGGTCTGGGGTGCCGACGGGACGCTGCCCACGACGTCCGCCTGGTGGCTGGCCGTGAAGGCCCCCCATACGACCACACCGCTCGATCTCCTCTTCACCGTCGGCGTGGCCGTCGCTGTGCTGGGCACTGCTCTCGCCCTGGGGCAGGTGGCCGGTCCGCGACTCGGTCCCCTGGCGGCCGCAGGCAGGATGCCGCTCACCCTCTACGCAGCGCACGTCCTCCTCCTCGCCGCCCCGGTCGAACCTGCCCTGCCCTGGGTGGAGTACATCGTGCACGTGACCGTGCTGGTCGGCTTCGCACTCGTGTGGAGCCGATGGTTCGCCCGCGGCCCGCTCGAGCAGGTCCTCTGGTGGGCCACCGACACCGTGCGGCGGGCGATCGTCGGCCGCCCTGGTCCCGCGGCAGCCGAGCAGGCATCCACAGTCCGCCCGGGTGGACGCTGATGCCCGGGGCCTATCCGCGAGAAGTGGCCAGACGGAGCCGCAGGTGCCGTTACTCTTGGACCGGCCCGACGAGGCGGAACACGGGGAGACCGGGAGTACCCGGAGGGAGGTTCCGTCCACCGTCGGCACTCGGCGTCGTACCAGCACGGTGCCGTGTGCTGAGGGTTCGGTCTCCCCTGCTCGCTCCCGCCACCGGCGGGAGCACACCAGGACCACCGAGCAGCCGGAGACGCCAGCAGTGACAGAGCCACGGACCACTCTGGTCCACGACCGTGAACCAGCGCCCCCGGCCCATGCTCGGCTGCACCACTTCTTCGAGGCCGCGGTCGACCGTCGACCGTCGGCGACCGCCCTGGAGTGCGAGGGCCGGCTGCTCACGTACCTCGAGCTGGACGCCATGGCCAACCGGCTCGCCCACCTCCTGCTGGCTGCAGGCCTGCACCCGGGGTCCCGCGTTGGCATCCTGGTCCCGCGCTCGGTGGAGATGTACGTGGCGTTGCTGGGGGCGCTCAAGGCGGGTGCGACGTTCGTGCCGATCGACCCGGCATCCCCCGCCGACCGGGTGGCCTTCATTGCCGAGGACTCCAGCCTGGACGTCGTGCTGACGACCTCGTCGTCGGCGGACGCCTGCACCGAGCTCGCGGCCCGCGTGGTCCACCTGGACCGGATCGGCCCGACCCTCGCCGCGACCCCCTCCCACCGCCCGTTCGTCCCGACCGTCGGTGACCCGACCTGCTACATCCTCTACACGTCCGGCTCGAGCGGGCGGCCCAAGGGCGTCGAGGTGGCGCAGTCCAGCATCTGCAACTTCATCAGCATCGTCCCCGAGATCTACGGCGTGCTCCCCACCGAACGCGTCTACCAGGGGATGACCATCTCGTTCGACTTCTCGATCGAGGAGATCTGGCCGACGTGGGCCATGGGCGCGACGCTCGTCGCCGGCCCCACCGACGGCCGCCGCGTCGGACCCGGGCTCGCCGACTTCCTCGAGGAGTCCGGGATCACGATGATCTACTGCGTCCCCACCGTGCTCGCCACGATGGACCGTACGATCGCGTCGATCACCACCGTCAACGTCGGCGGCGAGGCCTGTCCGCCGGAGCTGGTCGAGCGCTGGGGACCCGGTCGCCGGATCCTCAACACCTACGGGCCGACCGAGGCCACCGTCACGTGCATCTGGGCCGAGCTGGTGCCGGGCAAGCCGGTGACGATCGGCCGGCCCCTCCCGACGTACACGGCCGAGCTGCTCGACGAGGACCTCCGCCCCGTCCCGTACGGGGAGGTCGGGGAGATCTGCGTCGGGGGGCCCGGCGTGGCCCGCGGTTACGTGAACCGACCGGACCTCACCGCCGAGAAGTTCGTCCCCGACCCGACCCGCTCCGACGGCGGCCGCATCTACCGCACGGGCGACCTGGGTCGCTACCTGCCCAACGGCGAGATCGAGTACCTCGGGCGCGCCGACGCCGAGGTGAAGGTCCGCGGCCACCGGGTCGACCTGCAGGAGATCGAGAGCGTACTTCTCGAGGACGACCGGGTCAGGGCCGCGGTGGTGAAGCTCGTCCCGACGGCGGGGACGGGCAGCGAGCTGGCGGGCTACCTCGTGCTCGACCCCTGGGTCGCCGTCGACGACCTCGTCCAGGACCTGCACGACCGGGCGCGGGCGAGGCTGCCCGCCTACATGGTCCCGGCGTACCTCGAGGCCATCGACACAGTGCCGATGCTGCCCAGCGGCAAGGTCGACCGCAAGGGGCTGCCCGATCCCCGCAGCCCACGGCTGGTCAGCCTGGACGGTGCGCACGTGGCGGCAGAGACCGGGTCGGAGGCGCAGATCGCAGCGGTCTGGGAGGACGTCCTCGGGCTCCCGGCGGGGGCCGTCTCGGTCGAGGCGGACTTCTTCGAGGACCTCGGCGGTCACTCCCTGCTGGCGGCGACCGTGATCTCCCGGCTGCGCTCGGAGTCTGCGGGTGCGGGACTGTCCATCCTCGACCTCTACAACTACCCGACCGTCCGCGGGCTGGCCGCGCGGCAGGACCTGCTGGCGCAGGAGCAGGCGCAGGACACGGCCGACGTGTCGGGACAGCGTCCGGAGCGGCCGCGGAGCCGGCGGGTCGCCGCCTTCGGCCTGGCCCAGCTGGGCTGGGTCTACAGCCTCCTGGTGGTCGTCCTTCTCCCCGTCGGCATCGTGTACAGCATCAACGACGGCGTGCCGTCGTGGGCGATCGTGTGGCAGCTGCTGCTCGCCCTGCCGGCCTCCTACCTCTTCGGCCGGTGGGTCGTGCCCGTGGCCGGCGTGCGCCTCCTCACCGCGGGCCTCCACCCCGGCACGTACCCGCTGTGGGGAGGCGTGCACCTGCGGGTCTGGGCCGCCCAGAAGATCATGATGCTCTCGCCGCTGGGCGTCCTGTCCGGCTCACCGTGGGCCGAGACCTACCTCCGTCTCGCCGGTGCCCGGGTCGGCGAGGGCTGCCACATCGGCACCGCGGAGATCCCGCTGCCCCCCTTCCTGCACCTCGAGGACGGGGCGACGGTCGGTTACGCCACGCACCTGCGCTCCTTCGACGTCTCGGACGGGGTGCTCACCGTCGGCACGGTCGAGGTCGGCCGGGACGCCGTCGTGAGCGGGAACTGCGTCCTGCAGGGCCCGTGCCGGGTCGGCGACGGCGCCATCCTGGACGCGCAGTCCCTCCTCCAGCCGGGGGACGTCATTCCCGAGTGGGAGCACTGGGTCGGCTCTCCGGCGCGTCCGCGAGAGGACGCCGGGGATCCCGTCTTCGACCTCATGGCCGAGTGCCCCCTCGCCCCCCGCACGTGGCCGCGCGACCTGCTCCCCTGGTTCGCGGCCGGGCTGACCCTCGTCGAGCTGCTCCCGATGCTGGCACTCACCCCCGTGGTGGGCCTGGTCTGGTGGACGCTGCTGGCGTGGGGAGAGCTGGCCGCCCTGCTGGTGACGGCAGCGTCCGGCCCGGTCTTCGTGCTCACCACGTGCGGGCTGATCCTCGCCGTCCGGCGCCTGGCCCTCCCCGCCACGCCGGTGGGCGTGCACCACCTCCGGTCCGCCCTCGGCATGGAGAAGTGGTTCGGCGACAAGCTTCTGGAGCTCAGCCTGCTGCTCACCAACACGCTCTACGCCACCCTGTTCACGCCGATGTGGCTGCGTGCCCTCGGCGCACGCGTCGGCCGCGGGGCCGAGGTGTCCACGATCGCCAACATCGACCCGGACCTGTTGGTCCTCGAGGACGACTGCTTCGTCGCCGACATGGCCAGCGTCGGCAGTGCCACGTACTGCAACGGGCACGTGGCCTTCCGGCTCACTGACGTGGGGACCAGGGCCTTCGTCGGCAACGCCTCCTTCGTCCCCTCCGGTACCTACCTGGGCGAGGACTCGCTGGTCGGGGTGCTGACCGTGCCTCCGGCCGCTGGAGTGGGCGCGGGCACGTCGTGGCTGGGCTCGCCGCCGTTCTACCTGCCCAAGCGGGAGATGTACGAAGGCTTCACCGAGGAGCAGACCTTCCGGCCGAGCCGGCGTCAGGTCCTGGCCCGCTACGCCATCGAGGCCCTGCGGATCGTGCTGCCGAGCTCGATCCTGGCGGTCTCGGCCTTCGCCACCCTCTACGCCCTGTCCTTCGTCGCCAGCGCAGCACCGATGTGGGCCGTGGTGCTCGCGACACCTGTCCTCGCGCTCCTGGCCGGCTTCGCCGTCGTCCTCGTCGTGGCCGCGATCAAGTGGGCGGTCGTCGGCCGCTACCGCCCGCGCGTCGAGCCGTTGTGGAGCGGCTTCGTCCGGCGGACCGAGTTCGTCACCGGCATCTACGAGGCGACGGCCGTGCCGGCCCTGCTCGCGGTGCTGACAGGGACCCCGTTGCTCGGGCCCGTGCTGCGGCTCTTCGGCGTCAAGGCGGGCCACCGCACCCTGCTGGACACCACGTACGTGACGGAGTTCGACCTCGTCCACATCGGCGACGACGTCTCGGTAGGCACCGCTGCCTCACTCCAGACCCACCTGTTCGAGGACCGCGTGATGAAGATGTCGACGGTCTCGCTGGGTGACCAGGCGAGCGTGGGCAGCCGGTCGGTCGTGCTCTACGGCACCCACGTGGGCGAGGGCACCACGCTCGCCGCGCTGTCGCTCGTGATGAAGGGCGAGAGCCTCATGCCCGGGACGACCTGGCAGGGCATCCCGGCCCAGACGGCGCGCCGCCGGGCGCACCTCCCGGCCGGCCTGACGTCCGCTGGCGAGGGAGCGACGTGACCGAGATGAGGATTCAGGCCATCCCGTCCGGTGGTGACGACGGGATCACGTTCTTCGCCGTGACGCCGCCGCTGACCGACGAGTCCGACGGGCGACCGGAGGACCGTGACCCGGGCACCGACTCGGCGGCTTCGACCTCCTCGCCCCCGGATTCCGGCCCCCACCTCAGCACGACCACGTCCGGCGGCATCACCTGGTACGCACTCCCGACCATCGAGATCGTGGAGTCGCCAACCGACCTGCCCCTCGCCGCGTGGGACGACGACGACCTCGCCCCCGATGTCCAAGAGGTTGCAGTCTCACCCGTCGTCGAGATCCCGCACGCCTGCGACCCCGAGCCGGTCCCGTCCTCCGCGGCATCCGGCGCGGTTCGCACGCGCGCACCGCGACTGGTGGGCGTCGACGCGGCGCGCGGAGTCGCCCTGCTCGGGATGATGGCCATCCACATCGTCTCCTCGGAGACCGCGGCCGGCACCATGTCCACGGCCTGGGCACTCGCCGCCGGAAAGTCCGCCGCGCTGTTCGCCGTCCTGGCCGGCGTCGGCATCGCGTTCACGACCGGGAGGACGCAGGTTCTCCACGGGCGACGTCGGGCGGCGGCAGCCGCGGCGCTAGTGGTTCGCGCGCTGCTGATCGGGTGCATCGGACTGCTGCTGGGATCGGTGGTCCCCTTCGACACGGCAGGCGTGATCCTCGCCTACTACGCGGTGCTCTTCGTCCTCGCCGTCCCGCTGCTGGGGCTGTCGGTCCGCTCCTTGGTCGTCCTCACGGGGGTGACGGCCGTCGCCGTCCCGGTGCTCAGCCACGTGGCGCGCGGGTTCGTCAGTGCACCGGAACTGGACAACCCGACCTTCGCGGACCTGTCGGGTGCACCTGGGGACCTCGTCACGGAGCTGGCTCTGACGGGCCTCTACCCCGCCCTGCCCTGGATCGCCTATCTTTGCGCCGGCCTGGCCATCGGTCGCTCCCCGCTAGGCAAGCGCGGCGTCGTCCTGGGCATGACCGCGGCCGGTGTCGCCCTCGCCTGGGTGTCCAGCACGGCCTCGTGGTTCCTGATGGGACCGCTGGGTGGTCGGGACCGGCTGGCCGAGGTCGCGATGAGCACGATGCCGCTCGACGAGTTCACCGGGCTGTTCATCTGGGGGTCCGACGGCACCCTCCCCACCACGAGTGCCTGGTGGCTGGCGGTCCTGGCGCCGCACACGACGACCCCGCTCGACCTCCTGTACACGATCGGCGTCGCGACGGCGGTCATCGGCACCGCCATCGTCGTCGGCTGGGTGGCCGGACCGGTGCTGCGACCGCTTGCTGCCGCCGGCAGCATGCCCCTGACCCTCTACACGCTCCACCTGCTGTTGCTCGTCACGCCGGTGATGCCGGAGGGCGAGGCGGCGGCGCTCGTGCTCCAGGTCGTGCTACTCGTGTCGTTCGCCGCCCTCTGGCGACGGAGGTTCGAGCGAGGACCGCTCGAGCACGTGGTGCAGATCGCGACCAGCCGGGTGCGGACCACGATCCTGGAAGGACGGAGCACCGGCCGTGCGCCGCAGGTCACGGCCTAGCGCTGGGCGAACGGCCGAGTCGGCTGACCACCAGCTCGCCCTGGTCTACCGGGGCCCGGCCTCCGAGCCCGGCTGTCCCGAGGCCGTCGTGGACCTGCTCCGCCGCTCCCGCTGGGACCTGGACGTCCGCTACGTGGGTCCCCGCGAGTCCGTCCGGCTCTCGCCCGACGCGCTGCGCCGCACCGCCGTCTACGCCCAGCCGGGCGGTGGGGAGCTGGAGCGCGCCTACCGGAAGCTGCGGGGGGACGCCCCCGCGATCCGTGACTACGTCGGCTCGGGCGGGCGGTACCTCGGCTTCTGCCTGGGGGGCTACCTCGCCGGGGAGACTCCAGGCTTCGGCCTCCTGCCGGGCGACACGGACCAGTACATCTCGTCGGCCGGTGCCACCACCGAGACGGAGGGGGACACGGTCGTCCAGGTCCGGTGGGGAGGCAGCCGCCGTGACGTCTTCTTCCAGGACGGCCCGTGGTTCGACCTGGACCCCAGCCGCGGGCCCGCCGAGATCCTCGCCGTCTACGACAACGGGCTCCCCGCGGCCGTCGTCGCACCGTACGGGCGCGGAGCCGTGGGGGTGGTCGGCCCGCACCCGGAGGCGACCCCGGACTGGTTCACCGACAGCGGCCTGGCCACACCAGCCCGCCTGGCCCTCGACCTCGGCCTCGAGCTCGTGGACCGGGTGATGGAGGCAGCCCGGTGACCGAAACGGGCGAGCCTGGGTCGGCCAGCCCGGGCAGGGTGGGCACGCACCGCGGTAGCGGACACTCCTCCTGCTCGGTCTGGTGGGCCACGCCCTGTGAGGACGTTGCACTCGCCGACCTCCTCGACGACGCGGAGCGGCGGCGCGCAGCGCGGTTGGTCAGGACGGCGGACCGTTCGCGGTACGTCACCGCCCACGCCCTCGTGCGGCTCCTGCTGGCCGCTCGCACCGGCGTCCCTGCCGCCGAGCTCCGGTTCGAACGGACCTGCCGACGCTGCGGCAGCGCTCACCACGGGAAGCCACGCCTCGCGGACGACCTCGTCGGCGAAGCCGGAGCCGTGCCGTTCAGCCTCGCCCGTGCGGGCGACTGCATCGCGGTCGCGGTGTCCGACCAGCCCGGGCTCGAGGTGGGCGTCGACGTCGAGCGGGTGCCCGGTCCGGGGGACGCCGTGCTGGCGGCGGCGCCGGAGGTCCTGACGACCACCGAGCTGGCGACCTACCGGAGACTGGACGGAGCGCGTCGCGGCCGCGCGCTGGCCGTCTGGTGGGCCCGCAAGGAGGCCGTGCTCAAGGCCGTCGGCCACGGTCTTGCCGTGGCGCCGTCGACGATCGCGGTGACGGCGCCCGACGAGGCTCCAGCGGTCACCCGCTGGTCCGCCCCGGCCGGGAGCGCCCGGGTGTCCGCCGTCCGGGACCGCTCCACGCGCCCACACCCGCGGGTGTCGATGCGCGATCTGGAGGCCGCCCACGGGTACGTCGGGTGCGTGGCCGTGGTCGGTGCCCCCTCCCTCGGTGTGGCAGAGTTCGACGCCGCCCCACTCCTGGGTACGGGGTGACGGGAGGGAGCCGCCACCCCGTACCGGGGAGTCGGTCGTAGGAGATCGTCGTTACCGTGGCTGGATGAGGGTCCTCGACTCGGTTCGCGTCGTGGGCACCCTGGCGGCGCTGGTGCTGCTCGGCAGCTCCTGCAGCGCCGATCGCGCGCCCGAGGGGGAGTCCGTCGGCGCGGCCGACGGGTGGCCCGACGCCTCGGACACGAGGCCGGTCGTGGACCTCGACTTCGTCGTCTCCGAGGACCTCGGCACGGTCGAGGGCAGGGAACGGGTCGAGTTCACGCCGGACCTCGACGTGTGCGAGCTGGTCTTCCGCCTGTGGCCGAACAAACCCCTCACCGCCGAGGCCGGCAACGCGCTGGAGGTCACCGACGTGCTCGTCGACGACCGGCCCGCCCCGCCCGAGCTGACGGCGGCCGGCTCTCCGGAAGGAGCACCCGGGACGCTCCTCGGAGTGCCCCTGCCCTCGTGCGTGCCCGCGGGGACGACGCTGGACGTCCAGCTCGACTTCACCCTCACCCTCGGGAGGGGCACCGACGAACGGGTCGGGGTCGCCCGGGCCGGTGACGTGGCGTGGTTCGGGACGGCCTTCCCTCTGCTGGCCTGGGAAGACGGCCGGGGGTGGGCGCGTGACCCGGCCGTCCGGGTCGCCGGCGAGATGGCCACGAGCGAGACCTTCCGGCTCCGCTCCCTCGAGGTCCAGGCCCCCTCCGGGTACGACGTGCTCGGCACCGGTGCGGCGATCGGCGCCCCGGAGCAGGCGGACGGGCTCACGACCCACCGCTTCGCGGCACCGGCCGTCCGCGACGTCACCGTCACCGTGGGCCGGCTCGAGGTGCTCAGCCGGCAGGTCGACGGGGTCCGGCTCCACGTGGGAGCCCCCCGCAGCGGGGTGAGAGCGCCACTGGAGGACTGGGCCACCCAGCTGGAGCGGTCGATGCGGGAGGTCGCCGACCTGCTCGGCCCCGTCCCGTACGAGGACGTATGGGTGAGCGTGCTGGCCGACCAGACCGACGGTGTGGAGTTCCCCGGGGCGATCCAGTTCGGCGACGTCTCGCCCGGCGACCAGTCGTGGCTGGTGGCCCACGAGGTGGCACACCTGTGGTTCCACGGCCTGGTCGGCAACAACCAGGCCAGGGACCCCTGGCTGGACGAGTCCTTCGCGACCTACGTCCAGCTCGTCGTCGACGAGGGGGGAACGGAAACCGCGCCGGGCATGCCGGGGGGGGCCACCGGCCAGGTGGGCCGCCCCATGTCCTACTGGGCGACGCTCGAGCGTCCCAGCCGCGCCTACGTCCGGGGGGTCTACGTCGACGGTGGGGCCGCGTTGCTGGAGGCCCGGGACCTGGCCGGCGAGGACGACTTCGACGCCGCGCTGGTCGGCTACCTCCAGGCCCATGCGCATGCCGTGGCCGTGCCCGCCGACGTCGAGGCGGCCTTCGCCGACCTCCCCGCGGCGCTGCAGGTGCTCCGCCGGGCCGGTGCGCTGGCGGACGAGCCGTGACGGGCCCGGGCGTCAGACCGGCAGCTGACGGACCCGGAAGCTGCCGTTGTAGGAGTAGACCAGCCACTCGGGTCCCGTCGTCCACTCCGACAGCACCAGCCAGTAGGTCATCGGCTTGCGAACCTCGACCCGGAAGGGTCCACCGTTCTCCTCATAGCGCATGGTGGCCGCGTGGTCGACCCGCACCTCCAACCGGGGAGGGACGTCCGCCTCGGCGGGGGCCAGCCTGATCTCGGGCGCGCCGATGCGCTGGCTCTCCAGTGCGCCGCCGTCCGGGACGGTCCAGGTCGGCTCGTCCCAGCGGTAGAACTGCAGGACGCGCAGGGAGTCCTGCGCCGCGGTGTCACCGTCCAGGGCGGCACTCACCTGGTCGGCCCAGATCTGCGCCGCACCGGCCCCCAGGTGGGGCTGGACGTGCACGGTCAGCTCCTCGGCCGTGTAGTCCACCCGCTGCGGGTCGAGGAACTCCTCCCGGAAGCCGACCTCGAACGCGAAGTCCACGAGCTCCTCGTACGCGGTCTCCACCGCCTCGGCGCCGAAGGTCTCCACCGCCGCGGGGGCGACCGTCGGCGGCTCGGCGTAGACCGTGGGCGTCACCTGCTCTGGGCTCGTCGCCACGCCGCACCCGGTGAGCACCACGAGGCCGACGAGGACCCGTGCCCCCGTCCGCCCGAGGCCGCGCAGCCCGCTCAGTGGGCGTGCTCGCCGCGGTAGTACTCGAAGACGAAGCCCAGGACGGCGATGGTGGCCAGGGCCGCGCCGATGAGGAACAGCCACCAGCCGAACACCAGGCCGAGGAAGACCACGGCGCCGGACGCCGCCACGGCCAGCGGCCACCACGAGTGCGGGCTGAAGAAGCCGTACTCGCCCGCCATCTCGTAGATCTCGCCGTCGCTGCGGTCCTCCGGGCGGGGAGCCGGGAGCCGGCGAGCCGTGAAGAGCAGGTAGAAGGCCACCAGGAAACCGAGGCCGAAGCTCAGCACCAGGGCCGTCGTGCCGGTGGGGTCCCCTGACATGAACCAGTAGACCGGGGTCACGACGGCGAAGAAGACCGTGACGACGGCGAAGACGATGCCCTCGGTTCTCACTGGCCGCGACCCTCCAGGTCGGGCGCCCCCAGCGCCTGGGCGGCAGGAGTCGGGTTGGTCTGCGGGAACTCCCGCATCGCGACCTCGGGGAACTTGAGGTCGAAGGCGGGGCGCTCGCTGCGGATGCGCGGCAACGACGTGAAGTTGTGCCGGGGTGGCGGGCAGGACGTCGCCCACTCCAGGGACGCTCCCCACCCCCACGGGTCGTCGACCTGGACCTTGGGCTTGCGCCGGGTGATCCAGACGTTCCAGAGGAACGGCAGCGTCGAGGCGGCCAGCAGGAACGAGCCCACCGTCGAGACCTGGTTGAGGAAGGTGAAGCCGTCCTCGGGCAGGTAGTCGGCGTAACGGCGCGGCATGCCCTCGACGCCCAACCAGTGCTGGACCAGGAAGGTGGTGTGGAACCCGATGAACAGCAGCCAGAAGTGCCACTTGCCGAGCCGCTCGTCGAGCATGCGCCCGGTGAACTTGGGCCACCAGAAGTAGAAGCCCGAGAACATCGCGAAGACCACGGTGCCGAAGACCACGTAGTGGAAGTGGGCCACGACGAAGTAGGTGTCCGAGGTCTGGAAGGTCAGTGCCGGTGAGGCCAGGATGATGCCGGTCAGGCCACCGAAGAGGAAGGTCACCAAGAAGCCGATCGCCCAGAGCATGGGCGTCTCGAAGGTGACCGAGCCGCCCCACATGGTGCCGATCCAGTTGAAGAACTTCACGCCCGTCGGCACCGCGATGAGCATGGTCATGAACGCGAAGAACGGCAGGTTGACCGCGCCCGTGACGTACATGTGGTGGGCCCACACCGCCATCGAGAGCGCCGCGATCGCCAGCGTGGCGAACACCAGGCCCTTGTAGCCGAAGATCGGCTTGCGGCTGAAGACCGGCAGGACCTCGCTGATGATGCCGAAGAACGGCAACGCGATGATGTAGACCTCGGGGTGCCCGAAGAACCAGAACAGGTGCTGCCCCAGGACCGCCCCGCCGTTGGCCGGGTCGAAGATGTGGGTGCCGAACTGCCGGTCGGCGAAAAGCGCGAAGAGCGCGGCGGCCAGCAGCGGGAAGACCAGGATGACCATGATGCTGGTCACCAGGATGTTCCAGGTGAAGATCGGCATCCGGAACATCGTCATGCCCGGGGCCCGCATGCAGGTGATGGTGGTGATGAAGTTGACGCCGCCGAGGATGGTGCCGAAGCCGCTGAGCGCGAGGCCCATGACCCACAGGTCACCGCCGATCTGCGGCGTGTAGACCCCGGTGGACAAAGGGGTGTAGGCGAACCAGCCGAAGTCCGCGGCACCGCCGGGGGTGAGGAAGCCCGCGACCGCGATGAGCCCACCGAAGAGGAAGAGGTAGTAGCTCATCATGTTCAGCCGCGGGAAGGCGACGTCGGGCGCGCCGATCTGCAGCGGGACGATGATGTTGCCGAAGCCGATGAACAGCGGTGTCGCGAAGAGCAGCAGCATGATCGTGCCGTGCATCGTGAAGAGCTGGTTGTACACGGCGTCGGGGACGACCTGCGTGCCCGGTTCCCAGAGCTCGGCGCGGATGAACAGGGCCATGACCCCGGCGAGGAGGAAGAACCCGAACGAGGTGATCAGGTAGAGGTAGCCGATGACCTTGTGGTCCGTGGAGGTCGCCCACCGGACGACGACGTTGCCCGGGCGGCGCACCCGGACCGGCTGTTCGACGACCGGCTGGTCGATGGTCCGCTCGGCGAAGGTAGTCACTCATCGCTCCCGACGTTGCTCCCCAGCGGGGGAATCGGTCCGAGGGGCTCGGTGTCGTAGGCACCGCGCAGCGGCGCCTCGATCTCACCGGTCTGACCGGCGTCGCGCAGGTCCTCGAGGTGCTGCTCGAACTCCTCCGCGGAGACGACCTCGACGTTGAAGAGCATCCGCGAGTGGTAGGCGCCGCACAGCTCGGCGCACTTGCCCGCGAACGTGCCCTCCCGGTTGGGCGTGAGCTGGAAGTAGTTCTCACGCCCAGGGATGACGTCCATCTTGAAGTAGAAGCCCGGGACCCAGAAGGAGTGGATCACGTCGGGCGAGCGGAGCTCGAAGCGCACCGTCTGGTCGACCGGCAGCACCAGGGTCGGGTGCTCCACCGCGGTGCCCACGTCGTAGACCTCGGCCTCGGCGTAGTTGAACGCCCAGGACCACTGCTGCCCGACCACGCCGACCGTCAGGTCCGGCTCGGCGCTGTCGTCGAGGATCTCGTTCTGGCTCACCACGGTCCAGTAGAACAGCACGGCGATGACGAAGACCGGGGCGATCGTGTAGAAGGCCTCGATCGGCAGGTTGTAGCGGGTCTGTGGAGGCAGCGCGTCGGAGCGGCGCCGGTAGTAGAGGGCCGCGAAGAGGATGAGGAACCAGGTGATGCCGCCGACGATGAGCGCGGCGATCCAGGCGCCGTTCCACAGGTTGCCGACGATCGAGCTCTCCTCGCTGGCCGGCACGGGCAGCCCGCCGCGCTGCCACTGCTCGACCCGCTCGGCCGAGCACCCGGTGAGCACCAGGAGCGCCGCCACGAGCGCCAGCACCGCGGGGACCCGGCGTCGCGCCGGGCGATGGCTGCCGATCCGACCCACGGGGCGCCTTTCCACGCTGGTCCCCCTCCCGCCGGACGGCCCGCCGAGGGCAGGCGGAGGACGGCCTGCTGCTGCCGTGGAAACACTAGCGCGCACGGGCCGAGACCACCCTGGGAGGGCGGGATTACGGTGCAGTCGTGTCCGAACCGGTCAGCACCCCCGGCGGGTACCTCGACGCTGCCTCGACCGAGCCGCTGCACCCCGCCGCGCGGGAGATCCTCCTCGAGGCCCTGGACCGCGGGTGGGGTGACCCCGCCCGCCTGTACGGGGAGGGGCGGCGCGCCCGGTTGCTCCTCGACAACGCGCGCGAGGTGGTCGCCGCGGTCGTGGGTGCGCGCCCCGACGAGCTGAGCTTCACCGCGAGCGGGACCCAGGCGGTCCACCTGGGCGTCCTCGGCGGCCTGGCCGGGCGCGTGCGCACCGGCCGGCACCTCACGGTGTCCGCGGTCGAGCACTCCTGCGTGCTCCAGGCGGCGCGGCTGCACGAGCGGTCCCGCGGCACCGTGACCACCGTGCCGGTGGACCGGCTGGGGAGGGTGGACCCCCTCACGTACGGGGAGGTGCTCACCGGGCGTCCGGACACGGCGCTGGCCTGCCTGCAGGCGGCCAACCACGAGGTGGGGACGGTCCAGCCGGTCGCGGAGGTGGCGGCGGCCTGCACCGATGCGGGTGTGCCGCTGCTCGTGGACGCCGCGCAGGCGCTGGGGCGCGTCGCCGTGCCGGAGGGGTGGTCGGTGCTGACGGCCAGCGCGCACAAGTGGGGCGGCCCCGCCGGGGTGGGCGTGCTGGCCGTAAGGCGGTCGGTGCGCTGGCGGTCCCCGCTGCCCGAGGACGAGCGGGGGGGCGGTCGGGTGCCGGGCTTCGAGGACGTGCCCGGAGCGCTCGCGGGCGCGGCCGCCCTCCGTGCCCGAGTCGAGGAGTCGGCCGAGCTGGCGGCCCGTCAGTCGGCCCTGGTGGACCGGATCCGGGCACGGGTCCCGGAGCTGGTGCCCGACGTCGAGGTGCTGGGGGACCCGGAGTGGCGGCTGCCGCACCTGGTGACCTTCTCCTGCCTCTACGTGGACGGCGAGGCGCTCGTCACCGAGCTGGACCGCGCGGGCTTCGCGGTGTCGAGCGGCTCCTCCTGTACGGCGAGCACGCTGGAGCCCAGTCATGTGCTGGCGGCGATGGGGGTGCTGACGCACGGCAACGTACGGGTCTCGCTGACCCGCGACACCTCGGAGGCGGACGTCGAGCGGTTCCTGGGTGTGCTGCCCGGGGTGGTGGCACGGATCCGTTCGCTGTCGGGTGTGGAGGGGCTGTGAACGGAGGCGCCGGCGCCGGGGACTTCGCGGCCGAGGCCGAGCTGGAGCTGGACTGCCGGGGCATGCGGTGCCCCCTCCCGGTGATCCAGCTGGCCAGGCGGGTCGGCGAGGTGCCCGTCGACGGGGTCGTGCTCGTGCTCGCCGACGATCCCGCTGCCGCGGCCGACGTGCCCGCCTGGTGCCGGATGCGCGGCCACGACTACCTGGGCGTGGCAGCGGCACCCGACGGCACCCCCTCGTACGGGGTCCGGCGCCGCTCCTGAGGCGGTCGCGGAGGGTCAGCGGTTGCTGCCGGATCCGAAGTACCAGCCGACGGCGATGCCGACCAGGCCGACGACGCCGGTGATGATGCCGGTCAGCTGGGCCTCGACCCGGTCCCAGCGCGCGTCTGGCACGAAGGCCGCGCACACCGGGAACGCCACGACGAGAGCGCCGAGGATCCCGACGAGCGCGAACACCAGCCGCCCACGGGTGCGCTCGCGCAGGCCCTGGATCTCGCGCACGACGGGTTCGGCCGCCGGCTGGACCTTCTCTGTCAGGACGAGGTCGCCGGGCCCCTCGGTCACGGGACGACGATCTCCTTCCGGCTGCCGTCGGGCATCTCCAGGATCACCCGGCCGCCCCCCCTGACCGTCTCCTCGATCAGCTCGGTGGTGCGCAGGGCGCGAGCGAGGGCGGAGGTGCGGTTGAGGTTGTTGCGGTGGGCGATCTTGGCGAGGACCTCGACGTCGTCCTCGGGCAGCTCGGCGTTGATCCGCACGTAGCCGGGGCGCCGCTGGGTGTTCGGCTGTGCCGGCGACGGCGTGGGCATCGGGCTCGGCGCTTCCGAGGTCGCACGGTGGGCGGGGTTGGCGTAGGGCGATCCTGCCGGGGACTCGTTCACGGTCCACCTCCTGGGCTCGGCAGGTCCATCGTTACACACCTGGTGTGTACAGGGTATGGGTCGACCCGCCTGCCGTGGACGTGGTGCCGCTCACGTGGTGCTGAGCCCGCGGCCGCGGGACGCCCCGCGGAGCGTTCGGGCTTGCGCACGCCTCGAGGCCCGATGATGGTGCGGAACCCGAAACTCTGCGGGCGGCGTGGCGCGGGCGGCGCGGGGCGGCATGGCGCGGGCGGCGCGGCTCAGGGGCGGGGCGTCGTCAGGTGCGGCTCCACGTCGGCGGCGGCGTCGTCGCCATAGGCCTCGGCCAGTCGCTTGAGGAAGAGGCCGCGGGCCAGCTCGTACTCCTGGGTGCCGACGGTCTCCAGGACGTAGGTGGCCAGCAGGGAGCCCACCTGGGCGGCGCGTTCGTGCGAGAGACCCCAGGCGACCCCGCTCACGAAGCCGGCCCGGAAGGCGTCGCCGACACCCGTGGGGTCCACCGCGGACAGCTGCTTGGCCGCCGGGACCTCGAGCCGTTCGCCGCCCACCTGCTCGATGACGGAACCGTCCTTGCCGTGGGTGGTGACGCGCGTCCCCACGCGAGCGAGCACGTCCGCCGAGGTCCACCCCGTCTTCTGCTCGAGCAGGGCGGCCTCGTAGTCGTTGCAGAAGAGGTACGAGGCGCCGTCGACGAGCAACCGGATCTGGGCGCCGTCCATCCAGGCGAGCTGCTGGGACGGATCTGCGACGAACGGGAAGCCGCGGGTCCGGCACTCGTCGGTGTGGCGGTGCATGGCCTCGGGATCGTTGGGACTCACCAGCACGAGGTCGAGTCCGCCGACCCGGCCGGCGATCGGGCCGAGCTCGATCTCCCGGGCCTCGGCCATGGCGCCGGCGTAGAAGGACGCGATCTGGGCGTGGTCGGCGTCGGTCGTGCAGACGAACCTCGCGGTGTGCCGGATCTCCGACACGTGGACGCTCTCGCAGTCGACCCCGTGTCGTTCGAGCCAGGAGCGGTAGTCGACGAAGTCCTCCCCCACCGCACCCACGAGCACGGGCCGCATGCCGAGGTTGGCCATCCCGAAGCTGATGTTGGCCGCGATGCCGCCCCGCCGGACGTCGAGCTCCTCCACGAGGAAGGACAGCGACAGCTTGTGCAGCTGCTCGACCACGAGCGAGTCGGCGAAGCGACCCGGGAACGTCATCAGATGGTCGGTCGCGATCGACCCTGTGACGGCGACGTTCACGACGACTCCCCGTGCAGTGGTGAGTGGACCGGCCGAGATTATCGCTCGACCGACCGATCGGTGACCGGGTCGGCAGGTCTGGGCGTGGGTCTCGCCGTCCACGAGGAGGAGTCGACCCGACCAGCACCGGGCAGGATCTGGGCGTCACGATCGGCACCACTGGCGCCGGGGAGAGCAGGACACGACCGGCCCCGACGCGGTCGCGGGACCGGTACGACGGGTATCGGCCGTTCGTGGGGTGAACCCAGCCAAACGGTCGACTCGCTTGCCCACCCTCGCAACCGCGGGTGATAGTGGCCGATCAGGAGCATGATAGGTGCGGGAGCGCGGGAGCAGGGCGGGGGTACACAGGTCGTGAGGGACGAGGGGTCGGTCCACGGGCCGGCGGACGTGGGGGCCGCGGGGTCCTCGCCGCCGTCGGTGGACCTCCTCGTCGTGTCCGCGAACCCGACGGTCTCCCTCAGCCTCCCCGACCGGAGTGTCGTCGAGGTCGACCCTGCCCGGTTCGCGACCTGGCTCCGGTCGGCGGACCGGCCGGTGCCCCGCGGCGTGGTCCTCGACGCGGGCTCGCCCTCGAGTGCCAGCGAGAACCTCGCGGCCCTTCGGGCTGGCCGCGTCCTGGCACCGGTGGTCCTGGTCACGGACGGCTCGAAGGGTTGGCTCGATCTCAACGACGAGGGCGTCGTCCAGCTCGGCCCACCCGTGACCCGGGCCGCCCTGGGTGATGCGGTCGAGGCGCTGTTGCGCCTCCCGCCGGTCGCGCCCGCCCCACCGACCCGCTCCCGCCGCTGGGCGCTCGCGACCGAGCTGGCCCCCCGGCTGAAGGCGCTCGATCCCGACCCCGTCGCGCCAGGAACACCGACGACGGCCGGGTCCCAGGGGCCGGTGCCGAGCACGAGTGCCCCGGAGGTCGCCGGCTCATCGGCACCGTCCGCGGCCGTGGTGGAGGCCTCTCGGCCGCCGGCCGGGGCGACAACGGAGCCGGACGTCGAACCACCCGGATCCGAGGACGACTTCCGGGCGCCGGCTCCGAGGAGGCACCCGGCCGCCGACACGCGCGAACCGGACGCATCCGAGTCTCCAGCGGCGGCGGCACCCTGGCAGCAGACGCCCCCGACCGACGTCACCGCACCCGGGTCCCCCGAACCCGACGCGCCCGAGCCGGATGCACCCGAGCCGGACCCCTCCGAGGTGCCTCGGTACGCCGCCCCCGACACCCCGCCCCGCCCCGCCCCGGACGCCTCCCCATCGCAGGTGCGGCAGGTGCCCTCGGTCCTCGCGCGGCGGAGTTTCGGTTCCACGGCCGCCGACGGGCCCTTGCCCGAGGAGCCGTCGGCACCGGCTGCAGCAGCCGGTCCGGAAGGGCCCGCCCAAGGGCCGGGCCGGCCGGCAGTCGAGACGGTGGCGGAAGCCGTGGCCCCGGGCCCGTGGACGCCGGAGGCCGGCACCTACCCAGAGCGACGGACGCCGTTGGCGCTCGTCGACGAGGGCCGGAACGGCGACCACCACTCGGAGAACGGCCACCCGCAACCGCAGAAGCGTCGGAAGCCGGGGCTCCGCAGCCGCCTGGTCCCGGTGTCGAAGGCACGGCGCGCCGACGGGACGACGGCCGGGGCGCCGGAGGCAGCACCGGGCGAGCCCGCGTCGGAAGTCCCTGCGACCTGGCGCGACAGCCACCGTGCGCCGGGTGCGGTCGTCGACAGGTCCGCACCCGAGGTCATCGTCCCACCAGCCAGCCGGGAGGTCGCCGACAGATCAGCCCCGCCGGTCGTCGACACACCTCCTCTCGAGGTCGTCGACAGGTCCGCGAAGCCGGTGGTCCAACCACCTCCTCGCGAGGTCGTCGACAGGTCCGGGCTGACGGCCCCCGACCCACCTGTGCGGCGAGTCGGCGAGGTGCGCGTGCGCGAGGCCGTCGAGGCCCCGCCCCGAGAAGTCGTCGACCGGCCGAGCCGGGACGTCGTCGAACACCCGGCGCGCACCGAGGTCCCGTCGACGACCGCGGCACCCCACCTCCGGCGCCGCGACGTGATGCACCTCGTCCGGGAGATCCTCGAGCGCTCGGACGAGCTCTTCGTGTACCACCTCGGGGTCGTCGCGCAGGCGATCGTCGACGACGTGATCGAGAACCTCCCGGCCGACGCCGCCTGCGTGCTCGTCCGCGACGACGACGGCGGCTGGCATGTGGAGGGCGCCTCGGGACTCCGTGAGACCGAGACCCAGCTCGTCCTCGACGACGACCACTGGCTGGTGGCCCAGACGGTCCGCTCCAGCGCCGCCGTCGCGATCGAGGACACCGACATCGCGCGGGTCCAGCTGCGCGGGGCGCCGCTGGCCAGCTGGCCACACCTGATGGCGGAGGGGACCCCCGACGGGAGGGCGCTCGTGATCGCGGCCCGGGACGTGTCCGGCCAGGGTTTCACCGAGCGCGACGTCGTCAGGATCGCCGAGCTCTGCCACGAGGGACAGCGATACCTGGCCGCGGGCCACGAGGTGCGGACGCTGGTCCGCCGGCTCTCCGAGGACTAGGGACGGGCCGAGAGCCTCGGTCGGACGGCATTGGCGAGCCCGTCGGGCCGTCGTGCGTCACCGACCTGCCCCTCCATGCGCCGACGGCGGGCTCCCCGGTGCCGGGAGCCCGCCGTCGGACGCGGGTCAGGTCAGTGGAAGGAGTCGCCGCAGGCGCACGACGACGTCGCGCTGGGGTTGTCGATGGTGAACCCTTGCCGTTCGATGGTGTCGACGAAGTCGATGGTCGCGCCCAGCAGGTAGGGGGCGCTCATCCGGTCGACGACCACCTCCACGCCGCCGAACTCGCGGACGACGTCGCCGTCGAGCGCCCGCTCGTCGAAGAAGAGCTGGTAGCGCAGGCCCGAGCAGCCGCCCGGCTGCACGGCGATGCGCAGCTGCAGGTCGTCGCGGCCCTCCTGGTCGAGGAGGGACCGGACCTTGCTGGCCGCGGTGTCGGTGAGGACGACGCCCTGCTCCTGGGCGGTGTGGTCCTGGACCGTCATGTCGGTGCTCCCGAGGGTGCCGGTGGTGGTGCTCGGTCGTCGGTGGAACGCGCGGGCTCCGGCCCGGCATTCCGCCGTACCGGACATGCTACGCGCTGGGGATCAGCGACGGCTCCACGTCCGGGCTACGCGGGCCGCCATCGTGGCCAGACTCTCGTCGGGACGGGCGAACGCCTCGTCCCGTCCCACGGTCTCGACCAGGGAGTAGGCGGACTCGATGCCGTTGGCCCGCAGCTCGCGTGCGCCCACCTGCACCTCGCCGGCCAGCGCGATGCAGGGACGCATCGCCGGTCCGCACAGCCCCGCGACGCCGGAGACGACCTTGCCGCTCATCGACTGCCAGTCCAGCCTGCCCTCGCCGGTGACGACCAGGTGGGCGCCCCGCACGGCCGCGGCCAGCCCGACCGCCTGCGCCACCGTGTCGAAGCCGCCCGCCTGGGCCGCCCCCAGCAGGGCGAGGGCGTAGCCGAGGCCACCGGCGGCACCGGCGCCCCTGACGTCGGCCTCCCGACGACCGGCCAGGTGGGCGAAGCGGGTGAGGGCCGCGTCGACCGGGATCAGTCGGTCGGCGGCCAGGCCCTTCTGCGGCCCGTAGGCGTTCGTCGCACCACGCAGACCGAGCAGCGGGTTGTCGACGTCGGCGGCGCTGACCAGCTCGACTCCGGCGATGCGCGCGCGCGGGGGTGCGAGGTCGACCGCGCCCAGGGCGTTGAGGCCAGTTGCCCCCGCGGTCAGCGCCCCCTCCGGCCGGCTCGTGGCCCCCAGGGCGGCGAGCAGCCCGGCTCCGCCGTCGTTGGTGCCGCTGCCGCCGAGCCCGATGACCACCCGCCGGGCCCCGGCCTCCACCGCCGCGGCGACGAGCTCCCCCACCCCGTACGTGCTGGCGTCCTCGACGACACCGGGCCTGGGATCGCGTCCCCGGCGGGGCAGCAGGTCCAGGCCGCAGGCCTGGGCCGACTCGACGTACGCGGTGCCGTGGGCGAGCAGGACGGTGGCAGGGACGCGCTCCTCGAGCGGACCGCGGACGGTGACGGCCAGGAGCTCGCCGCCCAACGCGGTGTGGAGCACGTCCACGAAGCCCGGCCCGCCGTCGGACATCGGCGCCTCGACGACCTCGTCACCGGGTGCGGTGCGCCGCCAGCCCTCGGCGACGGAACGGGCGGCCTCGACGGCGGTGAGCGTGCCGGCGAACTTGTCCGGCGCGACGAGGACCCGCATGGGGCAGAGTCTCGCGCATGCGGGTACGACCGATGCGCTCGGAGGATCTCGACGACGCGGGGCGTGTCGCCACCGCGGACGGGTCGATCGACGGCGACGCGTGGGAGCGACGGGCCGCCCACCTCCTGCGGCAGGACGCGGCGGGGTGCTGGGTGGCCGAGGGGGCCGGCCGAGTGCTGGGCGTGGCACTCTCGTTGCGTCGGGAGCTCCTGTGGGCCCTGCCGGTCCTGGCCGTGCTGCCCGAGGGTCGGGGGTACGGGGTCGGCAAGGCGCTGCTGGAGGCGGCGCTCGGCTACAGCCGTGGGTGCCTGCGAGGGATGGGGCTGCCGCGCGACGGCAGCGGCGCGCGGCGGGCTCGGCTGGCCGGCTTCCACCTGCACCCCACGATGCGTCTCACCGGGGTCGTCGACCGATCCCTCCTTCCGGTCGTGGAGCACGTCCGCGACGGCGTCCCCGGCGACTTCGACCTGTGCGACTCGGTCGCGCGGCAGACCCGCGGCGCGGCCCACGGCGTCGACCACGAGGTACTCGTACGGGAGGGCTACCTGCTGTTGTGCGACACCTTCACCGGCTCGGCCTTCGCGTACGTGGCGGAGGCCGGGCCGCTGGTGGTCGCCGGGACCAGCCGGCTGCTCGCCCAGCGGGTGCTGTGGGAAGCCCTCGCCCGCTCCGCTCCGGGCAGCACGGTGGAAGTCCCGCACCTCACCGCCGACCAGGACTGGGCCGTGGAGGTGGGACTGGCCGCCGGCCTGTCGGTCGAACCGCATGGGTGGATCGCCCTGCGGCACATGCGACCGCCGTCCCCGTACGTGCCGTCGTCGGCCGTCCTCTGAGGTACGGAGGTCAGGAGGGGCCGAGGCCGCGCTCGTCGTCCCCGGTGGCGCGGCGCACGTCGGCCAGGGCGCTGTCGATCTGCAGGGCCATGCCCGCGTCGATCCGGGTGTCGCTGGCGAGGGCGCGGAGCGCCTGCTCGGCCACCCCGATGCCCCGCTCGAGCCGGAGGTTGCGCTCCGCGAGCGCATCGGCGCGGGCCTGCGCAGCCGCCACCCGGCGCTCCGCGGACGAGGCGAACATCAGCACCCCGACCACCGCGGCGACGAGGGCGATCGCGAGCAGGCCGGACACCGCATCAAGTCTGCCACCGGTCGCGCGTCCGGTCCCGGGCGGACGTATCTCCGGGCCGACCTCTCGCCTCCTCCCTGGCGAAGGACATCGATCCGGCACGCGCATCGAGCGGTGAGCAGCCATGACCCAAGCCGTGGGGACCTTCCCTACCGGGGGAGTCCCGGACTTCTGGACCCGGCTCAAGACGTGGGTCGCGCACAACCGCGGCTCGTCCTTCGTCCGACGGGCTGGGGTCGCGATCTGGCTGAACCTGCTCGTCGCCGGCGTGGCGGCGGCCGCCGTCGTCCTGACCTCGGCTCCACCCGAGGGTCTGCCGGCGCGGGAGACATGGGCAGTCGGGGCACTCAAGCTCTTCGCGCTGTGGTGCCTGTCCTTCCTGCCCGGTTGGCTCTACGTGCGCTTCCTCGGCCTACGCGCCGGTGTGCTCTGGGTGGAGTACGTGCTCAACCTGCACCGGCTCGGCTGGGACCGCCGGGAGAGCCTGCCCACTCTCCCGACGGGCTGCCACCACCACGACGCCGCCGACCACACGGAGTCGAAGGCCAACATCTACCGACTCAAGTTCGACGCCTACTACGGCCGCAAGGTCTCCCGCTCGGCGGTGGACGCCACCGACGAGGAGGACTTCGCCGTCTCAGTCGAGACGCTCTTCCCGGTCTTCCTCTGCACGACCGTGCTCGCCGTCGGGTGGGCCGCGGTGCTCTACGACACCGCCGCGCTGGCACAGCCCTCCGGGCCGTGGGATGCGCTGAAGTTCGGCTTCCTCGGCGCGTACGCCTTCGCGGTCAGCATGCTCGTGCGCCGCTTCTTCCAGAGTGACCTGCGGCCTAGCGCGTACGCGGGAGTGGTGCTGCGGATCGTCCTCGTCCTGCTCATCGTGGCCACGGTGCACCAGCTCTTCTTGATGGGCTCCCAGAGCGGTGGGAAACTGACCGCCACCGAGATGATCACGGCCTTCGTCATCGGGTTCTTCCCGCTCGTGGGGCTGCAGGCTCTGCAGCGGGTCGCGTCGAAGGCCCTGCGCGTCGCCGTCCCGCAGCTCTCCCCCGACTACCCGCTCGACCAGCTCGACGGCCTCAACGTCTGGTACGAGGCTCGGCTGACCGAGGAGGGCGTCGAGGACATGCAGAACCTCACCACGATGAACCTCGTCGACGTCATCCTGCACACCCGCGTACCCGTCGGGCGGCTCGTCGACTGGGTCGACCAGGCCTTCCTCTACATCCACCTCGAGCCCGTCGAGCGCAAGCAGGTGACCGAGCGACGCCGACAGGGCTGCCTCGAGGGCACACCGTCGCGCAGCGGCCTGGCGACGAGGATCGCCCTGCGGCGGGTCGGCATCCGGACGGCCACCGATCTGCTCCGAGCCGTCCCCGACCGCGACTCCCCGCCCCGGCACGTCGTCGACTGCGGCCTCGACGCCAGCCAGATCCGCGTCCTCGTCACGGTGCTCGGCGGGGAGCCGGGGCTGGAGCCCGTCCGCAACTGGCAGCGCGGCGGCGTGCCCGGCATGAAAGAGCCAGCAGCCTGAGCTGAGGCCAGCCACCGCCAACTCGGCCGCCGGCCGGGAAGTGCGGGCACGGGCCGGGCGTTCTGCTGTGTGCGACCATCTCGGTCGTACGACCGTGAGCGGAGAGGCCGTCGACCGTGACCGTGACGCAACCCCAGGCCACTCCCCTGCCGCTGCTGCTGCTCGGCCGGGGGTCGGACCCGCACAGCGAGCGCGGTGTGGAGTGCCCGGGTGACCTGCCGGCCGCCAGCGACCCGGACCTCGTCGAGCGGGCGCACCGGGCGAAGGCGGCGCTGGGCGACCGGGTCTTCGTGCTGGGACACCACTACCAGCGCGACGAGGTGATCCAGTTCGCGGACGTCACGGGCGACTCCTTCAAGCTGGCGCGGGACGCGGCGGGCCGGCCGGACGCGGAGTACATCGTCTTCTGCGGCGTGCACTTCATGGCTGAGTCGGCCGACATCCTGACCGAACCGTCGCAGCAGGTCGTGCTGCCCGACCTGGCCGCCGGCTGCTCGATGGCCGACATGGCCCGGCTGGCCCAGGTGGAGGACGCCTGGGCGCGCCTGCAGGAGGCCGGCGTCGCCGAGGCGACGGTGCCCATCACGTACATGAACTCCTCCGCGGACATCAAGGCGTTCTGTGGCCGCAACGGAGGTGCCGTGTGCACGTCGAGCAACGCGGAGCGCGCGCTGCGGTGGGCCTTCGAGCAGGGCGAGAAGGTGCTCTTCCTCCCGGACCAGCACCTCGGTCGCAACACGGCGGTGCTGGAGCTGGGGCTGTCGCTGGACGACTGCGTGGTGATCGATCCGCACCAACCAGGCTTCGGCGTCACCGACGAGGAGCTGCGCGCGGCGACGATGCTGCTCTGGCGCGGGCACTGCTCGGTACACGGGCGCTTCACGGCCGAGAGCGTGCGCGAGGTGCGCGAGCGGGTGCCGGGGATCAACGTCCTGGTGCACCCGGAGTGCCGGCACGAGGTCGTCCTGGGCGCCGACCAGGTGGGGTCGACGGAGTACATCATCAGAACCCTCGAGGCAGCGCCGCCCGGATCGGCGTGGGCCGTGGGTACGGAGCTCAACCTGGTGCTGCGGCTGGCCCTGCAGCACCCGGACAAGACCGTGGTCTTCCTCGACAAGACCGTGTGCTTCTGCGCCACGATGAACCGGATCGACCTACCGCACCTGGTCTGGGCGCTCGAGGCGCTGGTCGACGGGCGGGTGGTCAACCGGATCGAGGTGGACCCGGACACGGCCCACTGGGCGCGCGTGGCCCTGGACCGGATGCTGGCGCTGCCGGGGCCGCAGGCGGTCCGGGACTGACGAACCCCTCCACGACCCGACTCAGCTGGCGATACTGGCGATACGGGCAAGTCCGCTCAAGGCCCGTCCAGCCCTGTAGCCCCCTTCCGGAGAATCAGCCGATATGGGGACACTTCGTCACTCTTCTCATGTTCCATATCAGAGATTCGTCTTCGACCTCTTGTTGTGTCACTTTCAGTGTGCTAGGCAGTGCTCGCTGTCACAATCCGACAGCGGGGCTCTTGCTCGGGGAGTTCGGCACAGGGCCCGACACGTCAGGTCCGCCTGATCCGGACCAGAGGGAGAGTGCCCATGGCCATCAGACGAGCGGCGCGCGCCGCCACCGTCGTCGCGGTCGGCGTGCTGGGCTTCGCGGTCGCCGCACCGGCCCAGTCGCAGCCGGCAGACCCACCCGACGAGCAGTCGACGACTCTCGAGCGACCTGCCGACGAGGCGAGCGAGGTCGTCGAGGTCACCGTGGACGGCGTCGCCGAGATGGACGAGCTCGTCGCCACCGGTGTCGACCTCGACCACCACGTCACGCCGACTGAGAACGGCATCGTCCTGCACGCCGTCGTCACCCCGAGCGAGCAGGCGGCGCTCGAGGCGCGCGGCTTCGCCGTCGGCCGGGTGATCTTCGAGGAGGAGGACTCGGAGGCCCGGATCGAGGAACGCGAGGCGACCATCTCGGCCCACATCGAGGAGAACGAGGCCTTCGCTGCGGCGGCGTACGCGGAGGACGGTTCGACGGCGCCGGACGTCTCCGACGTCAAGATCATCCGAGTCGACTACTACACGAGCTTCGGCCAGGGTGTGCTCTCCGTCGAGGCCAAGTGGGCGAACGGCCAGACCGCCCCCAACCAGTTGCAGGTCCAGCGAGACAGCGGGCCCGGCACCGAGTTCGGGTCCGGTGGCACCCAGAACATCTCCCGCTTCGTCGACGCCGGCGTGTACCTCTACCACCGCGGCGCGTCCAACGTCAGCACCCGCCCGGACCGCATCCGCATCACCAGCCCGACCGGTGACGTCGCCATCGCCAAGGTCAACGACTGGCTGCCGCTGCCGGACGAGGACACCACCGACCCGGCCTTCCAGACCGGCTTCATCACCAGCTACCTCACCCCGACCGAGCTCTACGACCGGATCAAGGTGCTGGCCGAGGAGTTCCCGCACATCTCGGAGATCGTCGAGCTGCCGTACGAGACCAACGGCTACCGACGACACGCGCAGGCACTCCTGGGGAGCGCCAGCGCCAGTCGAGTCGGCGTCGACTCGCGCGCCTGGGGCCACGAGGGCGGAAACGACATCAGCATCGCGGCAGTCAACCCCGCCGCGCCCAGCAGCCCGTTGTCGGTCAGCGTCGACGGCACGGACATCACCGTGAGCCTGGGGACCAACGACTCGGGTTCGCTGACCAGCACGGCGGCGCAGGTCGTCGCGGCGCTCAACGCACACCCAGCCGCCAGCGCGCTGGTCTTCGCCTACACGTACCGCGGAAGCGCGGGCAACGGCGTGGTCGCTGCCGCGGAGCGCACGGCGCTCAGCGACTTCCTCACCGCGCCGGACACGGTGTCGCGGGACCCGCATCCGGTGTACGCGCTGCGCATCGGCAAGCACCGCGACGGCTCGAAGATGGGCGTGCTCGCCTACGCGCAGGAACACGCCCGAGAGTGGGTACCGCCGTTGGTCACGATCGAGACCGCCGAGCGACTGCTGCGCAACTACGCCCACCACGGCCCCACCAAGCAGCTGGTCAACGACCTCGACATCTGGATCGCACCGTCGATCAACCCCGACGGCGGGCACTACTCGTTCTACGACCGGTCCGCGCAACGACGGACGATGACGCGGCATTGCGCCGTGACCAGCAACTACGACGTACTCGCGCGCGGCAACTGGGGTGTCGACACCAACCGCAACTACGACGAGTACAGCCTCTTCGACGGCTACTCGGGCGCGTCGACGAGCTGCACCAGCGACACGTTCGCCGGCCCGGCGGAGCTCTCCGAGCCGGAGAACAAGAACCTCGACTGGCTGGCATCGCGGCCGAACCTGAAGTTCGCGATGAACCTGCACTCCTCGGGCAACTACTTCATGTGGTCGCCGGGCTCCTATGCCACGCCGGGCCGGATCTCCGCGCCGCGGCCGACGCTGGAGGAGGAGTCCTACTTCTGGGGCGCCTCGTCGCGGATCCTCACCGAGATCAAGAAGTACCGCGGCCTGTCGGTGACCCCGGCGCGCACCGGCCCGATCTCGGACGTCCTCTACTCGGCGGCGGGCAACTCCGGCGACATGCTCTGGTACAAGTACGGCCTCTACGCCTGGAACTTCGAGGTCGGTACGTCGTTCCAGCCGCCGTTCGAAGGGTCGGCCACGGGTGGCTCGGCCCGGCGCGAGTCTCAGGAGTTCTCGAACGGGCTCATGGAGCTCATGCGGGTCGCGCACGACTACGGCAAGGACAGGACCCGGCCGGAGAGCTTCCTGCAGGTCCAGCCGAGCTCGACGCCGGGCAAGGTCATCGTCACCTTCGAGGCGACCGAGCCGGCGGCGGTGTTCTACACCCTCGACGGCAGCGTGCCCACGTACGACTCGACCCTGTACGGCTCGGCCGGCATCCGTGAGGGCGGGGAGATGCTGCAAGTCGACGAGGGGACCACCGTGCACTGGTTCTCCGTCGACTCCGCCGGCAACGTCGAGCGCAACTACCGGCCCGACGGGACGGGGAGGAACTTCGGCAAGGGGGTGGCCGCCCTGACGCCGTAGCAGGGACGCGGAGGCGGTCCGGCCCGGGCCGCCCTCGCACCTGGTTCACATCGATCATGGGCGGATCGCCCTCCCTCGGGGAAGCTCGGGAGGGCGATCCGTCCGTGAGCGACCGTGGCTCTGGCGGGTGGCCGCCGTTCCGCCGACTTGTCGCACTCAACGGCGCAGCTGGTCCGATGATCGGGGTTCGGCGGAGGGGACGATCGCACGGGCGTGACGCGCGCCCCGGGCCGACCCCCTGGCGAGTGCTCAGCCGGAAGGGAGCGCCGGCGGCGCGTCGAGCCCGGGGGCGCCCCAGACGGGGAACCACCGGCTCACGTCCGGCTCGATCGGCAGGTCGCCGCCCACGACCGCCCGGATCTGGAGCTCCAGGGCGTTGTCGCGCTTCTGCTCGGCCCCGGGGACGGGGGCGAAGGGGTAGAAGGTGCCGCGCTTGTAGAGGTAGACCAGGGCGAGCCGCCGTCCCGAGGCGTCGGCGAAGCCGATCAGCGAGCACAGCAGCGCCGGCCCGAAGCCCTCCAGCTCCAACGTGCTGTTGACCGCGTGCAGCTCGGTGACCAGCCCGGCCACGTCAGAGGGTTCCCGGCGCAGGACCAGCCAGGTCCACCCGTACGAGTCGCGGACCCGCTCAGGGCTGGCGCCGGCGAGCAGCTGCTCGAGCTGCGCCTGGATCTGCTCGAACGGGGCGCCCTCGGCCTCGCGGTAGCAGACCGACCCGATGCCCGTCGGCGTGAAGCCGGCGGCCGTCTCCAGCGTCAGCGCGGCCGTGGGGAGCGCGAAGAGCGCGTCGAGCTTGGGGCGCTTGGGCTTGCTGCGACCCAGCAAGGAGTCGAACAGCCCCATCAGCCCGGCTGCCCGAGCTCGCGCGAGAGCCGGGCGAGCTGCTCGAGCCGCTTCTCCAGCGGCGGGTGCGAGGCGAACAACGAGGCGAAGTCCACCTTGTCGGTGAAGGCCGGGTAGATGAAGAAGGCGTTGTAGGGCTCGGCGGCGCGCAGGTCTCGCTCGGGGATCCGGGCCATGTCGCCGGAGATCTTGGTCAGCGCGCTCATCAGGTTGGCCGGCTGGCCCGTGAGGATCGCGCCGGCCCGGTCGGCTGCCAGCTCCCGGTAGCGAGAGAGCACCCGCGTGAGCAGGAAGCTCACCGCGTAGACGACGATCCCGACGAGCGTGGCCACGAGTAAGATCAACCCGGTGTTCTGGTCGCGGCCGCGCCCGCCCATCGACGACCACAGCGCCGACCGCATGAGCAGGCCGGCCAGGACGCCGACCGAGCTGGCCACGGTCATCACCGTCACGTCGCGGTGGGCGACGTGGCTGAGCTCGTGCGACAGCACCGCCTCGAGCTCCGCGTCGGTGAGCCGGCGGCCGAGGCCGGTGGTGACGGCGACGACGGCCCTGTCCGGGCTCCGGCCGGTCGCGAAGGCGTTGGGCAGGTCGGTGTCGGCCACAGCAACCCGCGGCTTGGGCATGTCGGCCAGCGCACAGAGCCGATCGACCATCGCGTGCAGCTGCGGTGCCTCCTCCGGCGTCACCTCGCGAGCCCGCATGCCGGCGAGGGCGAGACGGTCGGAGAAGTACCACTGACCCCACAGGAGGCCTAGGGGCAGGACGAACGCGATGACCGCCGCACCGGTGCCGCCCGCGTCACCCCCGAAGATCCACCAGACCACACCCGCGAGCACGAGATAGAGCAGGAAGAGCAGGACAAGGGTCAGCCCCATCCGGAAGCTGAGCCCACGGTCGGGGCGGAAGCGCGTCGAAGCCACGACCCCTCAACTCTCGGCGTGATCGTCTGGGTTCCTGGACGTGCCGGAACTCACCCCGGGATGAGCCCCTCACCCGCCGTCTCGGCCAGCATCTCGCGGACCTCGCTGATGTGCGCCTCGGCGAAGGGCAGCACCAGGTCGCTGTCCACGAGCGCGTCGTCGGGCAACGGGCGACCGTACGAGCGGACGGCGGCGAGCAGCGCCTCGAGGGCCTTGCTGAACCGCGGGTCGTCGCCCGCGTCGACAGCAGCCGTGAGCTCCTCGTCGAGCCGGTTGAGCTCGTCGAGGCGCGAACCGTCCAGCTCGAGCTGGCCCTCCCCCATGATACGGACGATCACGGCCGGCCCTCCTCACGGCGCGGCTCGGCCGCGGGGTCGGCTACAGGCTGGGCAGCCGTGGCCTCGGTGACCGGGGTGTCGGCCGGCTGCACCGACTCGGCGGGCCCGCTCTCGATCTGCTGCGGCGCGCCGCCGGTGAGCTCGCCCTTCATCCTCGCCAGCTCCAGCTCGACGTCGTTGGTCGAGGCGAGGCGGTCCAGTTCCAGGGTGATGTCGTCCTTTGACGTCCCGGTCGGGTCCTCGAGGGCCCCGGAGGCCAACAGCTCGTCGATCGCCCCCGCTCGCGCCTGCATCTGGGCCGTCTTGTCCTCGGCCCGCTGCACCGCGAGGCCGACGTCGCTCATCTCCTCGGAGATGCCGCTGAAGGCCTCGCCGATCTGGGTCTGTGCCTCGGCCGCGGTGTAGGTGGCCTTGATCGTCTCCTTCTTGGTCCGGAAGGCCTCGACCTTGGCCTGCAGGCGCTGGGCGGCGAGGGTGAGCTTCTCCTCCTCCCCCTGGAGTGCGGCGTGCTGGACCTGCAGGTCGGAGATCTGCTGCTGCAGCCCCGACCTGCGCGTGAGGGCCTCCCGGGCGAGGTCCTCGCGGCTCATCGCGAGCGCCTTCTGCGCCTGGTTCTGCAGCTTGTCGCTCTGCTGGGTGAGCTGGGTCAGCTGCACCTCGATGCGCTTGCGGCTGGTCGCAACGTCGGCGACGCCGCGGCGCACCTTCTGCAGCAGCTCGAGCTGCTTCTTGTACGAGTAGTCCAGGGTCTCGCGGGGGTCCTCGGCCCGGTCGAGGGCCTTGTCCGCCTTGGCCCGGAAGATCATGGACATGCGCTGCAGGATCCCCATCTGGCCCCGTACCGCCCTTTCTCGCCTCCGGCTCGGTCGCGGACGGCACCGACCGCCGCCCGCGTACGCCTCCGACACTACGACGTCGGGCGCCTCGGCGGCAGGGCAGGTGCCTGTGGTGACCTAGGCTGGGGGCGTGTTCCGGCGCCGCACCTCCCCCGACGAGTCCAGTGCCAGCACTCGTCCCGGGAGCGTCGCGGACCCGACCGGCGACGGCGCCACGACCGGCAAGGGGCGCCCCACGCCGACCCGCCGCGCGGCCGAGGCCGCTCGCAAGGCGCGGGTCCGGCCGGTGGTCGACCGGCGGGAGTCGATGCGTCGTCAGCGGCAGCAGGCCCGTGCCGAGCGTGAGAAGGCGCGGCGCGCGATGGCGACGGGGGACGAGCGCC
>DASTQL010000192.1:0-24070 GCA_035761805.1 Jiangellales bacterium
GCCGTCGTCGGCGAGCGCCCGGACGGTCTCCTCGATGAAGAGCGGCACGCCCCCGGCCCAGCGGGCCACGAGTTCCCGGAGCTCGGCGACGCCGGGGGCGTCCCCCAGCAACCGGCCGGTCAGCGCCAGAGCGTCCGGCTCGGGGAGCGGTTCGAGCGGCAGGACGGTGACGATGCTGCGGTGCTCCCAGATCGGGCGGTACTCGGGCCGGTAGGTGACGACGAGCAGCACCGGCGCGGTCGAGAGGCGATCGGTCAGCGAGTCGACCACCGCCAGGCTCTCGCCGTCGAGCCAGTGGGCGTCTTCGACGACCACGAGCAGCGGGGCGGACACGGACGACTCCAGGAGGAGGTCGACCACCGACGCCACCGTGCGGCGACGTCGGATGCCCGGATCGAGGGCCTCCCACTCCTCCACCGCCTCCGGATCCGGGTGAAGCCCCAGCAGGTCGGCGAGCGCCGTCGCAGGGCCGAGGGCTCTGCCGGGCCGGCCAGGGTCCACGCATCGGTCCAGGGCGGCCCGCGTGGCCTCGGGCGACGACTCGGGTGAGAGTCCGAGGACTTGTGCGACGGTCGGGCGCACTGCACCGAACGGGGTCGTGGAGTCGAGGGCGGCCCCGACGGTGGTCAGGACGGTCCAGGCCGCCGGAACCCGGCGCGCGAGCTCGTAGACGAGCCGGGACTTGCCCACGCCCGGCTCGCCGACGATGCCGACGACGTGGCCCCGCCCCTGGGTGACCGGTTCGATCAGCTCGTCCAGCAGGGCGAGGTGACGCTCGCGCCCGGTGAGGGTGGACAGCCCGAACCGTGCCCGGGCCTCCCACGTCGTGGTCGGGGCCACCGATCCCAGCCGCCACCACGTGGTCGGGGTCGGGCGATCCCTCGACCCGACGTGCTCGATCGGCTCGGCGTCGACCACGCCCTGGGTGAGGTGCACGGTGTCGGCGCTGAGCACCGCCGTACCGGGCTCGGCGAGCCGGCCTGCGGCATGGGCCCGGTCGACGGTAGGGCCGACGGCCCCGACGCCGGTCGCTACGTCGGTACGGACATCCTGTACCAGGACCTCGCCCGAGTGGACGCCGATCGCCAGCGACGCGCCGGACAGCCCTTCCGCACGCTCCAGGGCGGCCGACGCCGCCCGGCAGGCACTCAGCGCGTGGTCCTCGGTCGCTCGCGGGATCCCGAACATCGCCGTGACGCCGTCCGTCCCCAGCGCGGTGACCGCGCCTCCGTAGCGGTGCACGACGTCGACGACCACGGCCAGCAACGGCTCGAGGGCCTCGGCAGCGTCCTCGGGATCGTCCGGGTGCTCGGTGGGCGGCGTGGTGCCGAGCGCGGCGACCAGGACGGTCACCACCTTGCGTTCGATCGGCCCGCGGCTGGTCTGCTGGTGCACGCCGTGGATGTCGTCGAGCCCGGCCGGCGCGGTGCCCGTGGCCGGCGCACTCCCCTCGTACGGGAGGTGGGCCGGCGCCTCGCGCGGGGGAGCGAGCGACTGGGACGGTACCGAACGCGGCGGCGCGTTCAGGTGAGGAGCCTGGGCGAGCACGTCGGCCTGGAGGCGCTGCAGATCGGGCGACGGCTCGAGTCCGAGTTCGTCGGCGAGCAGGCGCCGGAAGTCGCTGTAGACCTCGAGCGCCTCGGCCAGCCGGCCGAGGCGGTAGCGCGCGAGCATGAGCACAGCCCTCGGCCTCTCCCGGAGGGGGTGCTGACGCGCCAGCATCTCGAGTTCGACGACCGCCTCGCCGTGGCGCCCGGCGGCGACCAGCGCCTCGCAACGGTCCTCCGCCGCGCTCACCCGCAGCTCCTCGAGCCGGGCGGCCTCCGCCTGGGCGAAGTCCTCCTCGGCGAGGTCGGCATAGGCGTCCCCCCGCCACAGCTCGAGCGCCTCGCCGAGCAGGTCGGCGCGCTCGGCGTCGGAGCCCGGACCGAGGTCGCGGGCCCGGCGGACGAGGTCCTCGAAGAGCAAGGCGTCGAGGTCGCCGGTGTCGGCCTCGAGGAGGTAGCCGCCGGGGTCGGTCAGCAGGCGGGCGGGTGCCCCGCTCGCCGAGAGCTGGCGACGCAGGCGGGAGACGTGAGAGTGCAGCGTGGCCGTCGATGCCGAGGTCGCAGCGTCACCCCAGAGGACGTGGACGAGGCGGTCGACGGTCACAGGGCGGTTGGCGTGCGCGGCCAGGGTGGCGAGCAGCCTGCGCTGCTTGGTGCCCGGGTCGTGGCCGTCCCCGAGGCGCGTCGGCCCCAGGACGCCGAGTCGACCGCCATCGCCCACGCCGCGAACCCTCCGGACCTCCCCGCTCACCTGCTGCGACGGTAGCCACCTCGGAGCGGTCTCGGAAGGCTTGACCAGGCGCAGTGTGCGACCCCTGGTCCCGGCTCGGGGCGGGTCTGACTCATCCTCCCGTGGTCCGGTCTGTACCGGTGTGGCCGACGCGGTCGCTGTGGCGGCGGGTCATGGTGATCAACGGTCGTCGAGCACACGTCCGGTCACTGTCGTCCTCGTTCTCGCATTTGGCGCTGTCATGGCGCTGGCATCCGGCACCGGAGGAGACTGATCGACGTGCCCGACCGTCGTCGTGCGGCGGGCTTCGAGGAGGTCGTCTGATGGCGGACGTGTGGGCGGTCTTCAATGAACTCGACGACGAGGCGCAGGCTCGGCTGGCCACCGTGCTGGAGACCCGTGGGGCGACCGGTCAACAGCGCGCCATGCGCCGTGCCTTCCTCGAGTCGGTGGCCTTCCCTCCGGCGGCCCGAGTGCTGGAGGTGGGTTGCGGCACCGGAGTGCTGACCAGGGTCCTCGCGGGGTGGCGGGGCGTCGGAGAGGTCGTCGGCGTCGACCTCGCGCCCGCCCTGGTGGCCCGCGCGCGACAGCTGGCGGCCGGGCTGTCGAACGTGCGGTTCGAGGAGGGCGACGCCCGCGCGCTGCGGCTGGACGACGACTCCTTCGACGTGGTGGTGTTCGACTCGACGCTCAGCCACGTCTCAGGGCCGGAGCGGGCGCTGGACGAGGCGTTCCGGGTGATGAGGGCCGATGGGTGGCTTGCCGTCTTCGACGGCGACTACGCGACCGCGACGGTGGCACTCGGTCCGGACGATCCGCTCCAGACCTGCGTCGACGCCATGATGAAGGCGTCGGTGACGGACAGGCACGTGGTACGGCGGCTGGTCTCCCTGGCGCTCGGCGCGGGCTTCCGCTCACCCGTGCTGCGAAGTCACGGGCTGGCCGAGACAGAACCTGCCGACTACATGCTGACGGTGGTGGACCGCGGCGCGGACCTGCTCGGCAGTACCGGGTCGGCCGGACCGGACCTGGTCGAGGCGCTGAAGCACGAGGCGCGGCAGCGCGTCGCCGGGGGGCGCTTCTTCGGGCACATCGCCTACGGCAGCCTGGCAGCGCGCAAGCCCTGAGCTCGAGGCCGGTGGCCAGTGCCCGATGGCGAGACCTGGACGGTGCCCGCGAACGAGCGCGTGACGTCGGGGCAGACCCGATCACCATCCAGGTGGCACGATCGAACGGTGACCGACAGCCGCATCGCCGAGGCACGGGAGGCCCTGCGGGTCGGTGATGCCGGCGAGGCCCGCAGGATCCTGGAGCAGCTGGAGGCGACCGGGGAGACCCTGGAACTGTTGGCGGCCGCGTCGTTCGTGCTGTTGGAGTACCCACGGTCGATCGAGGAGATGGAGCTGGCCTACGCCGCCTACCGGGCGGCGGGTGAAGGCGCCGGCGCCGTCCGTACGGCGCGGACGCTCGGCGCCCTGCACGGGTCGACCGCGGGTGACTGGGCCGTCGCCAACGGCTGGATCGCCCGGGCCAGGAGCCTCATGAGCACATCGCCGGATCGGCGCGAACGTGGGTGGGTCGCGCTGACGGAGGGGATGTTCGACAGCCACCGTGGGGCCAAAGAGATGGCCTTCGGCCGGGCGCCCCAGATCGGTCATGAGACCGGCGATGCCAACCTGCTCTTCGCGGCATCTGCCTACCTCGGCGCCAGCATGGTCCACGACGACCGCATCGAGGAAGGCATGGTGCTGCTGGACGAGGCACTGGCAGCCGTCGTCGGCGGCGAGGTCGACGAGTTCATCGTCATCGAGGAGATCTTCTGCCAGCTGTTCTCCGCCTGCGAGCATGCCCAGGACGTACGCCGGGCCGAGCAGTGGATCAGGGTGGGCGAGCAGATCGCGGACCGGCGTCGGCTGCCGGCGGTGTCGGCGTACTGTCGAACCCACTACGGCGGCATCCTCACCGCGGCTGGACGCTGGGCCGAGGCGGACGCAGCCTTGACGGAGGCCGTGCGCCTCTGGGCCTTGGGCAGACGCACTCTGAAGACCGGCGCGCTGGCGAGGCTGGCGGACCTGAGGGTCAAGCAGGGGCGCTACGAGGAGGCAGCGACCCTGCTCGAAGGGATGACCGGTGACTCGGAGGCAGCCCGACCGCTGGCAAGTCTTCACCTGGCTCGCGGCGAGGCGCCGCTGGCCGAGGAGCTGCTGCAACGTGCGATCAGCCAGCACGAGGCGACCAGCGGTACCTGCATCCCGCTACTCTCGTTGCTGGTTGACGCGCAGCTGGCCTGCGGCGAGGACCCCCGCGACACGATCGAGGCGATGGCCGCCTGTGCCGCGGCGCACCCGACCGTCTACGCCCGGGCGTCGTTGGCGCTGGCCCGAGGCCGGGCCGGTGAGGGAGACCCACGTACCTGCCTCCGGGATGCTCTGCACGGGTTCACGGAGGCCCAGCTACCGCTCGAGGCGTCGCTGTGCCGGCTCGACCTGGCCAATGCCTGCCGGAACGACTCCCCGGAGGTGGCCGCTGCCGAGGCCCGCGCCGCTCTCGACCAGTTCGAGAAGCTCCAGGCCGCCCGGTACGTCGACGCAGCGGCAGCCGTGCTGCGCCGGCTCGGGGAGAGGGTCGCGCCGTCCCGGCCGGTGGGCAGGGTGCTCACCCGGCGGGAGCAGGAGGTCCTCGAGCTGCTGGGGGCGGGGCTGTCGAACCCGGAGATCGCCGAGCGGCTGTTCATCAGCCGCAAGACGGTGGAGCACCATGTCAGCAACGTCCTGAGCAAGCTCGGCCTTCGCAACCGCGGTGAGGCCGTGGCATATGCGGTCCGCCAGGCACCCGCCGCGAAATAGGTGAGCTCCCCGATACCGCGCCGGCGCCGAGCGGCGACGCTGCCGGGATCAGCCGGTGGTCTCGGGGCCGAGCCGTTGCCGTTACCTGGACCACCCTCCCGCCCGAGGAGGACGCCATGTACGACGCCATCGTGATCGGCGCTCGAGCGGCCGGTTCGCCCACCGCCATGCTGCTGGCCCGCAGGGGCTACCGCGTGCTCGTGGTGGACCGCGCCACGTTCCCCAGCGACACGTTGTCCACGCACGTGGTCCACGCGCCTGGGGTGGCGGCCCTGCGCCGGTGGGGGCTGCTGGACCGGGTCGTGGCGACGGGATGCCCACGCATCGAGACGTACTCGTTCGACTTCGGGCCCGTGACCATCCGCGGCACGACGAGACCGGTCGACGGCATCACCACTGCGTACGCGCCTCGGCGTACCGTCCTGGACAGCATCCTCGTCGAGGCAGCCGCACGAGCGGGCGCCGAGGTGCGGGAGGGCTTCAACGTCGACGCCCTGGTTCTGGACGACGAGGTCGTGGTCGGCATCCGGCACGGCCGGACGGTCGAACACGCCCGGATCGTCATCGGCGCGGACGGGCGCACCAGCCACGTCGCCAGGACGGTCCGGGCCCCGGCGTACAACGACAAGCCGAAGGTGCAGTACGGCTACTACACCTACTTCAGCGAGCTGCCCGTCGACGGCCTCGAGAACTACATCCGGCCCGACCGCGGTTTCGGCTGCGCCCCCACCAACGACGGCCTCACCATGATCGTCGCCGGCTGGCCGTACGCCGAGGCCCGTGTCTACAAGGCCGACGTCGAGGCCAACTTCCTGGCCACGCTGCGTGCGGTGCCGAGCGTCGCCGCCCGGCTGGAAGGCGCACGCCGCGAGGAACCGTTCCTCGGTGGCGCCGTGCCCGGTTACCTCCGCAAGCCGTTCGGCCCAGGCTGGGCGCTCGTCGGCGACGCCGGCTACAACAAGGATCCGATCACCGCCCAGGGCATCACCGACGCCTTCCACGACGCCGAGCGGTGCGCGGACGCGATCGACAGGTGGCTGAGCGGCTCCTCCTCCTTCGACCCGGCAATGTCGGCCTGGCACCGCGAACGCGACGCCCGGGTGATGCCGATGTACGAGTTCACGTCGCAGCTCGCCACGCTCGAGCCGCCACCGCCGGAGATGCAGCAGCTGTTCGGCGCGATGGACGGTAACCAGGAGGCGATGGACGGCTTCGTGAGCGTCGTCTCCGGCGCCGTCTCCCCGCAGGAGTTCTTCTCCCCGCACAACGTGAGCCGCATCCTGGCCCATGACCGCCGGAGGCTGCCGCAGCCGGCGTAGGCGGCAGCCTCGGCGTCGGATCAGACGGTCATCAGCACGGTGCCGGCCCACGGCACGCCTGCCGTGGTGGCCGAACCACCGGACGTGGAGGACCCTTCCGACTCGTCCGACCCGCTGGAGTCGTCCGCGCCGTCCTCGTCGTCGTGGCACTCACCGGGACCCATCCCGCCGCCCGGCCCGAAGCCTCCCGGACCACGGCTGCGACCCGCGAACCCCTCGCGCTCCACCATCGCGGCGATGCGCTCGGGCAGCGCGGCCTTCATCTCCTCGGCCCGGTCCTCGTCGACACGTCCGTCCTCGACCGCCTGGTCGAGCCGCTCCGTCGCGGCCGCCACAAGGGCGTCCACGACCTCCTGCACGTCGACACCCTGTTCCTCGGCCACGTCCGCCATGGACTGCCCGTCCTCGAGCGCCGACAACAGCTCGGACTCGGTCACACCCAGGGCATCCGCGGCGGTCTCGAGCCCCTCGCCGAGCATCATCCCGTGACCGCCGGGACCACGTCCGTCCATGAACTGCCGGTCGCCGCGCGTCGCATCCTCCTGAGTCGCATCGGGCCCGGGGGACTCGGTCCCCTCGTCCTGGGCCAGTGACGTCAGCGGGGCGAAGAGCAGGGCGCCGAGGAGGGCACCGCCGGCCACACCCGCGGCGACACCCCCCATGCGCCCGAGCCTGGTCCTGTCCATCTCTCTCCTCCGTAGCTCCGAGGTCTACCTTCCACTCCCCAATCTCGTCGGCGAACCTCAGAGAACGCTGTGAACGGGCCCAGAAGGCCCGCTGAGTCCGGTGGAGGACTTCCCGGTCTCGTCATCTCCCCGTCATCCCGTCATCACGGAACCGCGGGCTCGAGCTCCACTCGTACGGTCGTCCCGCGGCCGGGAGCGCTGGCGAGCGTGACCCGCCCGCCGAGCGCCGTCACGACGGCCTGCGCGATGGACAGGCCGAGACCGGCGCCACCCTGACTGCGGGACCGCGACGGGTCGGCTCGGAAGAACCGCTCGAAGGCCCTCGTGGCCACCGCCGGGTCCATGCCCGGCCCCTCGTCGCTGACCTCGACGACCGCCCGGCCGTCTTCAAGCAGCGCGCGCAACCTGACCGGCGTCCCCGGCGGGGTGTGGACCCGGGCGTTGCCCACGAGGTTGGCCACGACCTGGCGGACCCGGTCCTCGTCGCCGAGGGCCACGACCGGCTCGGCTGCCTCGACGGTCACCGGGCGGTCCGGGTCCACGGCTCGCAGGTCACGCGCCATGTCGTCCACGACGACCGAGAGGTCGACGGGCTCCCGCCGCAACCCGGCGCCCTGGTCGAGCCGCGCCAGCTGCAACAGGTCCTCGACCAGCGCCCCCATCCGAACGGACTCCTGCTCCGTCCGCCGCATCGCCTCCCGGAGCTCCGCGGGGTCGTCCAGACCGCCGGCGCGGTAGAGCTCGGCGTAGCCGCGCACCGTCGTCACCGGCGTGCGCAGCTCGTGCGACGCATCGGCGACGAACTGTCGCAGGCGTTCCTCCGACCGCCGCCGGGCGCCGAAGGCCTCCTCGATCCGGGCGAGCATCACGTTGAGCGCCGCCCCCAACCGGCCGGCCTCCGTACGGGGATCACCCTCCGGCACTCGGCGGGAGAGGTCGCCGGCGGCGATCGCTGTCGCGGTCTCCGTCATCTCGTTGACCGGACGTACGCCCAGGCGGAGCACCCACCAGGTCACCAGGCCGAGGACCCCGAGCACGACCAGGGCGACCCCTCGCTGAACCGCGACCAGTCGGGCCACGGTGCGCTCGACGTCGTCGAGGGGGAGACCCACGACCTGCACCGATCCCGTCCGGCCGTCGACGCGCGCCAGCACCCGGTACTCGACGTCCGGGTCGCTGCTCGGCACCGTGAAGGCTTCCCCGGTACCCGCCGCCTGGGCGGCCTGCTCCCCGTCGATCTCCGGCAGCGCCGGGTCGCCCTCGCGCAGGTCCGGGGCGAACCGGGTCTCCACGGCGTCGCCCTGCACGACGCCCACGTAGACGGGCGACGCGCGGTCGCCCTCCGGCATGCGACCCATCGGCCCCATCCCGAGGCCGGCGACTCGGGCATCGCGCAACGTCGCGTCGACACCCGCGATCAGGTAGTTCTCGACGATCCTCGTGGAGGCGAAACCCGCCACGACGAGGACCAACGCGACGGCTGCGACACCGGCGAGCAGGCGGGCACGCAGCGACACCGCTCAGTCCCCCGTCGGGGCGCGCAGTGTGTACCCGACGCCGCGCACCGTCTGGATCAGCCCCGCCCCGTCCGGGCCGAGCTTGCGGCGCAGGTAGCCGACGTAGGTCTCGACGACCCCGCCGTCACCGGCGAAGTCGTAGTTCCAGACGTGGTCGAGGATCTGCGCCTTGGACAGCACCCGACCGTGGTTGACGAGCAGGAAGTGCAGCAGGTTGTACTCCGTCGGCGACAGGGTGAGCTCCTCGCCGTGCAGCGTGACGCGGTGGGCGTCGTCGTCGATCCGCAGACCCGCGAACTCCACGACGGACCCCGGACGGGTCGCCCCGCTCCTGCGCAGGACGGCACCGATCCGCGCGACGAGCTCCTCGAGGCTGAACGGTTTGACCAGGTAGTCGTCGCCGCCGGTCGTGAGGCCGCGGACCTTGTCCTCTGTCCCGTCGCGGGCGGTGAGGAAGAGGACCGGCGTGCTGTCACCCGCGGCCCGCATCCGCCGGCAGACCTCGAAGCCGTCCACGTCGGGAAGCATGACGTCGAGCACCACCAGGTCGGGCCGGACGCTACGGACGCCGTCCAAAGCCTCCTGCCCCGTGGCTACCGGGTGCACCTCGAAGCCGTTGTGCCTCAGGGCGGCCTGCAGCATCGACCGCAGGTTCTCCTCGTCGTCGACGAGCAGGAGGCGGCCACCACTCACCGCTGCAGCATGGCACCGGAACCTGGGAACTTGCTGTGAACTTCCCGTGAGACGGCGCCGGGTCGGGGAAGAGACGCCTCGGCCGACGGGTTGCCCGACCATGACGAAGATCGCGGTGACGGGGTCGACCGGGCGGGTGGGCGGGCGGGTGGCCCACCGCCTCGCCGCCGCGGGGGCCCACCAACGGCTCGTGGTGCGCGATGCCGCCCGGGCCCCGAAGCTCCCCGGAACCGACGTGGTGACCGCCGAGTACGGGGACCGCGACGCCGCACGGGCCGCCCTCGACGGCATCGACGTGGTCTTCATGGTCTCGGGGTCGGAGAGCGTGGATCGCGTGGCCCGGCACGTGTCGTTCGTGGACGCGGCCGCGGACGCTGGGGTCGGACACCTGGTCTACCTGTCCTTCTACGGCGCCTCCCCGTCGTGCACCTTCACGCTCGGGCGCCACCACTGGCAGACCGAGCAGCACGTCCGCTCGCGGGGGCTGACCTTCACCTTCCTCCGCGACAACGTCTACGCCGACTTCCTGCCGCTCATGGTCGGCGCCGACGGAGTCATCCGTGGCCCGGCGGGTCGGGGGCGGGTCGCCCTCGTGGCCCAGGACGACATCGCCGACGTCGGCGCCGCAGTGCTGCTGTCACCGGCGGACCACCGCGATCGCACGTACGACCTGACCGGGCCGGAGGCGCTCGACCTCGACGAGGCGGCAGCCGTCGCCACCGAGGTGACGGGGCGCACCGTCACGTACCGCCCGGAGACGCTCGAGGAGGCCTGCGCCTCGCGCGCGTCCTACGGTGCCCCCGACTGGCAGGTCGAGGCGTGGGTGTCGACCTACACGGCGATCGCGGCGGGAGAGCTGGCGGGCGTCAGGGACGACATTGCCCGGGTCACCGGGCACCCTGCCACACCGCTGCGCGAGGTGTTGCGTCGCCAGCGCAGCGGCCGGTAGCGGCAGGGGTCCGTCCGCGCCTCAATCCCGACCGCGCACCACCGCGGAGCTCTCCCGCAATCCGACGGAGGGGGGCTCGCGCGTGGCCGCTCCGGCTGCCGTCTCGAGCAGGTCCGGCAGCGACTCCGCGAGCTCGGCCAGCACCCCCACGTCGACCACGTCGAGCGTGTCGCGGGCGGTGTGCGCCACATCCCGGAACAGGTCGTGGACGTGCTCGCTCGTCACGGCGACCGACGGCACGCCGCGCATCGCGAAGATCGCGTGGTCACTCTCGTACCAGGGCTCACCGACCACCCAGCCCGGCCGGGAGGTGACGAACGCCTGGAGCCGCTCCTCGAGCTCCGGTGGGCAGGACAGTCCGGACACCTGCGTGCGACGTCCGGCCACGCCGGCCCCGTCCAGGTTGACCGCCGCCGTGACGCGCGCGAGGTCGGTCGCCGCCAGCCACGCCAGCTCCCCGCACGGGTCCACGTGGTCCTCCCCGTTGAAGAGCACGACCTCGACGGCCGCGCGCAACAGTCGGCCGTGCTCGACCGCAGCGAGGACGGCAGCCACGCTGCCGGCATTGTCGAAGGCACCGGGCGTCGTCGCCTTGCTGTCCAGGTGCGCGCTGAGCACCACCCTCGGGCGGTCGCCTACGGTGCTGGCCGACACGTTGCTGCCGACGCCGTCGTGCACGCGCCCTGCGAGGACCAAGCCGAGCTCGTCGCCGTCGACGATCCGCTCCCCCACCGTGACGGGGACCGTGGTGGAGGGGAACGGCAGGCGCGGATCCTCGAAGACCGGGACGCCGTGATCGCTGACGGCCACGACGGCCGCTGGGCGGGCGGCGAGCAACGTCTCGACCAGGAGAACGTGCTCCTCGACCCGGTAGAAGGGGTAGTCCGTCGGCGTCACCTGCTCGGCCACCGGCGCTCCCGAGAGCACGAGCACGCGTCCTGCACACGTCGCCGGCGACACCTCTGCCCGGCTCCCGGCCCGCACCGCGGCAGCCCGGACGTCGCACGGCGGACTGTACGGGTTGGGAGCCACCTGCACCTCGACCCCGCCCGCGGTCAGCCAGCCCGGGCCAGGCTCCCACCACACCGTACGGAAGGACAGGTCGAGGACCGGCAGGCCGGCCGAGGCGAGCACGTGCCGTACGTGATCGGTGGCGGCGGCGTTCGCGGGCGAGCCCGGCGGCCGGGGACCCACCATCTCGACGAGGTACCGGAGGTGTTCCTCCACGCAGCGTCGCGTGCTCTCCCGGCTCACCGCGCGAGCCCGGCCGGACGACGGTGGACCAGGCCGGCTCCCCACAAGCGGGCCCTCTCGATCTCGCCGTCCCGGAGCGAGCCCTCGGTGTCGCCGACGAAGAACCCCTCCGGTCTCGCCACGAGCTCGTAGCCGTGGTGGCGCAGCTTGCGGGCGATGCCGTGCGCTGCACCCCCGGCCAGCCGGGCATCGGCGCGGGTGTCGAAGGCAGCGGCCGGCCTGCCCCGTTCGGCCCTGGGCAGGTCGTGGAACCAGTCCCGCACGCCCGGGCCCTCCGCACCCGGCTCGGCGTGGTGCGGTCGGCCGTCGCCACGTTCGGCGGACAGCCCCATCCGACGCGAGGCCGCGGACGTCATGGCCCGTACGTGGGTCGGTCCCCCGACGACGAGCAGGTCGGCCCGACGGACCGCGTCCGCCGAAGCCAGGCCGACGCGCACGCACGCGACCTCGGCGTCGGGCTTCACCTCCCGGATCCCCTGGGCGATCGCGTCGGCGATCCGGTGTGTGCTGCCGAACAGGCTCTCGTGAACGACCAGGACACGCATCGGCCCCCACCTCCGCGTCCAGGGTCCGCTCCGGCGCGAGCACCAGGTAGGGCACGACGACTCGCGGGAGCAGGACGCACGACGCTGTGCGACGGGTCTGCGGGGTGACCGGGGGTCAGCCCGCCGGGTCTTGCTCTCGGATCATGCTGCCCGGACCTCCGCCACGACCAAGGCGATGTCGTCCGGGCCCACCCGGCAGCAGCCGCCCACCAGCCGCGCGCCGGCCTCGACCCACCTGGCCGCCTCACCCGGCGCGAAGCCGGGCCGGCCGACCCAGCGCCGGGCCGGGCCGTCCCAGATCTCCCCGCTGTTGGGGTAGGCGACGGACGGCCGGCCGGACAGCCGCACCGCGTCGGCGAGGAGCGGCGCGAGCCCGGTCGGTGCGCAGCAGTTGACCCCCACCGCCACGACGACGTCCACGTCGCGCGCCATGGCGAAGGCCTCCCCGGCCGGCTCGCCCATCCGGGTCCGGTCACCGTCGATCGACAACGACAGCCACACCGGGACGCCCAGGTCGGCCACCTCCGCGAGCAGCGCCTCCACCTCGGTCAGGCTCGGCACGGTCTCACAGGCCAGCACGTCGGGGCGCGCCTCGGCCAGCCACTCCAGCCGGGGCCGGTGGAACTCCCGGAGGGCCTGCACATCCAGCCCGTAGTCGCCGGAGTACTCAGACCCGTCGGCGAGCACCGCTCCGTACGGACCGACGGACGCGGCGACCAGGGACCGCCTCCCCGATTCGGCCGCATACCGGTCGCCGGCCTCGCGCGCGAGCTCGACGCTGCGGTGCAGCAGCGACCGCGTGCCGGCGGCGTCGATGCCCACCGCGGCGAAGCCCGTGGTGCTCGCCTGGTACGAGGCGGTGGTCGAGACCTCGGCCCCAGCCCGCAGGAAGCCCAGGTGGGCGTCGACGACGGCCGCCGGGTCGTCGCGGAGCAGCCGGGCCGACCAGAGGTCGTCGCTCAGGTCATGCCCGCGCCGTTCGAGCTCGGTCGCCAACCCGCCGTCGAGCACGAGCGGCCCCCCGTCGAGGAGGCAGGTCAGATCGGTCACGCCCCCATTGTCCCCGGGGCTACAACGATCACGGCAGCCGCGTAAATGGGTGCCGCGCCAGGTGAATTCACCGCGGCGCACCACCATTTACGAGGCTGCCGTGATCAATGGGGACCAGGCGTGAGGAGGCGGCAGCGGCCGATGATCCAGGGGCGTCAGGCCAGTCGGCGGCGGACGACGACGAGCAGCTGGAGCAACCCGAGCACCCCGAGGCCCACCCAGGCGGCAGCGCCGGCGGTGGCCCACCCAGCCGCGGCGTCGACGTGGAGACCCGCACCCAGACAGAACATGGCCGTGGTGATGACGCGGGTCGGGCGTTCCCACACGGTGACGACACCCACGTCGTCCATGCCCGCGGCCGCGGCGCGCGCCCGGGTGTACTCCTGGAGACCCATGAGCGCGCCGCCCACGACACACAGCCAGACCGCCGCACCGAGCAGCCAGAGCGCCACGACGTAGCAGGCGTCGCTCAGCCGGTCCACCACCGAGTCGAGGACGAAGCCCCAGCGGCTGGCCCGCTCGGTCAGCACTGCGACGGCGCCGTCGAGGTTGTCGACCAGCCCGCTGACCACCACGACCGCCGCGGCCAGCAGCGCCCAGCGCCCGCCCGCCCAGGCGGCCGCCACGGCGCCCAGGCTGACGAGGAGACCCAGCCCCGTGACGATGTCGGGGGGCACGCGGGCGGCGGCGAGCGGCCGGGCCAGCGCGTACGACCAGCCCAGCCAGGTGCGGACCATCCACGAGCCGCGTGGGTCGTAGCCGCCGTGCAGTCCAGCCCACGCGGTGAAGTAGCCGTCGCGGTCGGGCAGGCCGGTCACTCGCGCAGGTTATCTTCGTGGCCCTCGGTCCCCGCCCTGTCCGTCCGTCCGGGCGAGAAGCCGTGACCGGTCAGTCCCAGGCCCAGCACACAGTGACGCTCGCCCCGACCTCCTGCTCCCCCGGGTCCACGGCGACCTCGGCGGCTGCGGCCATCACCCGCGCGCCACCCATGGGTCTGGGTGTGGGTGGCCGAGCGCCCTCCTGCACCCACAGCACCTCCCCCAGCCCTCGACCGGCCAGCGACGCCAACCTCCGCGCCTTGCGGGCGGCGTCGCCGAAGGCCTTGTCCCTGGCCTCGTCCGCCAACGCCGCCGGATCGGCGTGGGAGAAGGACATGCCGTCCATCCGCGCTGCTTCACCAGCGGCGGCCAGGGCGGCCGAGAGCACCCGGCCGGCCGACGCAAGGTCGCGCACGGTCGCCGCCGTGCCCAGCCGGGCGGTGTGCCGGACCGGACCGCTGCCGTGCGGGCCGTTGTCGGTCCACAGCGAGGTCTGCCCGCTTCGCAAGTCCGCTTCCGCGACACCCGCCTCGAGGAGCGCGGCACGAAGCGCCGACTGCGCCTCCGTCGCCCTCGCGAGGACCGACTCGACCGAGGAGGCTGTGGCCTCCACGCCCAGGGACAGCACGACGACGTCCGGCGGAGCCGACATCGCGCCGGTCCCCGAGACGGTGATGCCTCGTTGTTCGCTCACGGGGGTCATGCCCTCGCCGCGGGCGCCTCGCGCGGCGTGAGTGCCGGGCCGACCCCGCGATCCGCGCTCCGCGAGTGCAGCCCCAGCCGCGCGTAGATCTCGCGGGTCGCCGTCGACCGGTTGAGCGTGTAGAAGTGCAGGCCCGGCGCTCCCCCCGCTAGCAGCTCCTCGCACAGCTGCGTCGCCACCTCCACCCCGATCGCACGGACGGCGGCCGGGTCGTCGGCGACCGCGTGCAGCCGGCGGGCGAGCTCCGGCGGGAACGCCGCACCCGACAGCTGGGCGAAGCGCTCGATCTGGGCCACGTTGGTCACGGGCATGACGCCCGGCACGACCGGGATACTGCAGCCGTGCCGGGCGGCGCGCTCCACCAGCGCGAAGTAGTCCTCGGCCCGGAAGAAGAACTGTGTGATCGCGAAGTCGGCACCGGCCTCGGCCTTGCCGGCCAGCACCCGCGCGTCGGTCTCCTGGTCGGGCGACTCCGGATGCCGCTCCGGGAAGGCCGCCACCCCGACGCAGAAGTCGCCGAGCCCTCGCACCAGCCGGACCAGCTCGTCGGCGTGGGTGAGGCCGTCCGGGTGCGCCACCCACGGGGCGCCCGGCCCACCGGGGGGGTCCCCGCGCAGCGCCAGCACGTTTCGCACGCCCGCGTCGGCGTAGGACCCCACGACCCCGCGCACCTCCTCCACCGAGGACCCGACGCAGGTGAGGTGCCCGACCGGCGTGAGGGTGGTCTCCTCCCCGATCCGCCCGGTGATCCGGACCGTACGGTCGCGGGTGGAGCCGCCCGCCCCGTACGTGACGGAGACGAAGGTGGGGTCGAGCGACTCCAGTTCACGCAACGCCCGCCACAGCTGGACCTCGCCCTGGTCGGTCTTGGGCGGGAAGAACTCGAAGGAGAAGGACCGCCGGCCGGCCGCTAGCAGCTCCCGGATGGTGTGCGCACCACCCGGCATGGTCGTCGGCAGGCCCAGGGTCACCCCCGCAGGGTAGCCGTGGTCCGGGTCCCGGACAGGCGATCCCGCATGCCGGACGCCCGGCTCGACCTGCCGCCCGGGTGACGCTCCCCTAGGCTCGAGGAGTGACCACCCCGGGTGATCCGCTCGACGCCGAGGACCTGCGCTCGCGCGTGCAGAAGGTGCTCGACGACTTCCTGGCCCGGCAGGCCGACGTGCTCGAGGTCGTGAGCCTGGACCTGGCGCCGATGGCCGAGGCGGTCGGCGACCTGCTGCACGGCGGCAAGCGCCTGCGCCCGGCCTTCTGCTACTGGGGCTGGCGTGGAGCCGGCCGGCCGGACCGGCAGGAGATCGTGCGCGCGGCCACGGGGCTCGAGCTCTTCCAGGCCGCCGCTCTCATCCACGACGACGTGATGGACGGCTCCGACACGCGACGGGGCATGCCGGCGGTCCACCGCCGGTTCGCCGAGCTGCACCGAGGGTCGTCCTGGTCGGGCTCGCCCGAGCGTTTCGGCGAGGCCGCCGCGATCCTCATCGGCGACCTCTGCCTCAGCTGGGCCGACGAGCTGCTCACCTCGTCCGGGCTCCCTGGCGATGCCCTCCAGCGAGGCCGGCCGGTCTTCGACCTGATGCGCACCCAGTTGATGGGCGGCCAGTACCTCGACATGCTCGAACAGGCGCTGGGCGGCACCCCCCAGGGCGGCACGGCCGAGCGGGCGCGCACCGTCATCCGCTACAAGAGCGCCAAGTACTCCATCGAGCACCCCCTGCTCCTCGGCGGCACCCTCGCCGACGCGCCCCGGTCGCTCCTCGACGCCTACTCCGCGTACGGGCTCCCGCTCGGCGAGGCCTTCCAGCTGCGCGACGACGTGCTGGGAGTGTTCGGCGACCCCGCGGAGACGGGGAAGCCAGCCGGCGACGACCTGCGCGAGGGCAAGCGCACCCTGCTGATCGCCTACGCGCTGGAGCGGGCGACACCGGCCGAGGCCGCCACGGTCCGGCGCCACCTGGGCGACCCGCGACTGGACCCGCACGGCGTCCAAGCGCTGCGCGAGGTCGTCGTCGACACCGGCGCCCTGGACCGCGTCGAGCGGCTCGTCGCCGAGCTGGTCGAGCAGGCGCAGGGCGCACTCGCAAGGGCCGACGTCGCGCCGGAGGCCCGTACCGTCCTCGAGGGGCTCGTTCTGGCCGCCACCGCGCGCAGGCTCTGACCTCGTGCGCACCGTCTCCGGGCCCACCGACCACGTCGTCGTGGTCGGGGCGGGGCTGGGCGGGCTGTCCGCGGCGCTCCGGCTGGCCGGAGGCGGCCGGAAGGTGACGCTGCTGGAGCGCGAGCAGGTGCCGGGCGGCCGCAACGGGGTCGTCCGCGACGGCGGCTACGCCTTCGACACCGGTCCCACTGTCCTGACCATGCCCGACCTCATCGCCGACGCCTTCGACGCCGTGGGCGAGCGGATGGAGGACTGGCTCGACCTGACCCCCGTCGAGCCGCTCTACCGCGCGTTCTATCCCGACGGCTCCCGGCTGGACACGCACGCCGACGTCGAGGACATGGCCGACGAGATCGCCCGCGTGATCGGGCCGGAGGAGGCCGACGGCTACCGGCGCTTCGTCCGCTACGTCTCCGAGCTCTACCGCCTCGAGCAGCGACACTTCATCGACCGCAACCTCGACTCGCCGCTCAGCCTGCTGACCCCGCACCTGGCCCGGCTCGCCGCCCTCGGCGGCTTCCGCCGAATGGCGCCCAAGGTCGCCGAGTACCTCAAGGATCCCCGTACGCAGCGGTTGTTCTCCTTCCAGGCCATGTACGCGGGGCTCAGCCCGTACGACGCCTTCGCGATCTACGCGGTGATCGCGTACATGGACTCGGTGGCGGGGGTCTACTTCCCCAAGGGCGGCATGCACGCGGTCCCGCGGGCGCTGGCCGGTGCCGCGGAGAGGCACGAGGTCGAGATCCGCTACGGCACCGAGGTGTCCCGGGTCGAGCTCTCCGGCCAGCGGGCCACGGCGGTGATCACCACCGGCGGTGAGCGGATCCCGGCCGACGTCGTCGTGCTCAACCCGGACCTGCCCGTGGCCCGGCGCGACCTGCTGGGCCACCCGGTGCGACGACCACTGCGCTACAGCCCGTCCTGCTTCCTGCTGCTGGCCGGGTCCACCGCCTCGTACTCGCAGATCGCCCACCACAACATCCACTTCCGACCGTCGTGGAAGCGGATGTTCCGCGAGCTGGTCGACGACGAGGTGCTGGTGAGCGACCCGTCGTTCCTCGTCACCAACCCCACGCACACCGACCCGTCCCTGGCACCCGAGGGACGTCACATCTACTACGTGCTCTTCATGACGCCCAACCTGCACGGCGGACAGGACTGGGAGCGGCTGCGGGCACCCTTCCGCGACGAGGTGGTCGGGCACCTGGAGCGGGAGGGCTACGTCGGCTTCGGCGACGCGATCGAGGTCGAGCACGTGACGACGCCGCTGGACTGGGCTCGCAGGGGCATGGAGACGGGTGCACCGTTCGCCTCCGCGCACACCTTCACCCAGACGGGTCCCTTCCGGCCGCGCAACCTCTGGGGCGACAACGTGGTCTTCGTCGGCTCGGGGACCCAGCCGGGGGTCGGGGTGCCGATGGTGCTGGTGTCGGGGCGGCTGGCGGCCGAGCGGGTGCTGGGGGTCGACCGGTCGTACCGGTCGCGGGCCTGGCGGTGAGACAGGGCAACGTCTGCCCTTGCCGGGACGTCAGGTGGCTGGGACGTTGGAGATCGGTGATGTGAGCTGGAGTAGCGACCCGCAGGCCCTACCGCATCGTCGGGGAAGTGTAGGCGGCCATGTCCCGCCCTCGTCAGTTCGCATCCCTTCTCCTCGTCTCCGCCGCCGGCGCCTTGGCGCTCACGGCGACCGCACCCGGTGCCGCGGCCGAGCCGCCCCCCACGGCGGGCGTGCGGGTCGCGCCAGTCGGGGATCCGGTGTGGCAACCCGTCGACGTCCACGTGTTCTCGGCCCCGATCGGTACGGCCGAGACCGGGTACGCCGAGTTCGCGGAGACGGCGCGTTCGCTACTCCCTCCGCCCTTGCACGAGGAGCACCCCGTCCTGGGGATCGGTCCTGGCGAGGCGCACGATCCGCCGTACGACGCCGAGCTGGCAGCCGGGATCGCTGCGGAGGGTTACGACGAGGGTGTGCGCTTCCCAAGCACCGACTTCTCCCGTGGCATGGGAGTCTGGGTGGTGTGGATGAACGTGCCACGCGGTCAGTGGACAGGTTCCTCACCCGACTTCGATTCCGGCCCGATCGTGCCGAACACGGTATTTCCGATCCACGTCGAGGCGACCGCGACCCACAACGGGCAGCCGTTCTCGACGCTTGCGGCCTTCGACGTGCCCGCGCTGGACTCGAACCTCGGCTTCGGCGACGTCGACGGGCACAGCCACTTCCCGATCTTCCTGGCCGACAACGCCGACTTCGGCCCGGAGGGGTCGAAGCTGAGGGGCAGCTACCACTGGAGCGTGACCCTGACGGACTCCACCGGTGCCGGTTGGGTCCTCACCGCCAGCTTCGCGATCGCTCCGTAAGCGGGTCTGTGCGCTCGGCAGCCCGCCGGAGCCGGTAGGGCTCGCGGGACGCGACCCCCGCCAGGACCAGCGCGCCGAGGGCGAGGGCGAGCCATGCGATCGAGCTGGCGACCCACCGATCGCCGACCGGGAACACGCGGACGCCCCGGACGTGTGGCGCGAAGACGAGGGCGGCGAGCACGGCTGCGGCTACGGCCGTCGCCACTACCTCCCCCGGTTCGGTGCGGCCGAGGAGACGCAGCACGGCGGCACCGGCCGTGGCTGCAACCAGGACTCCCAGCCCTTCGACCACCAGGCCGACCGCCGGAGTGCCGACGGTGCGCAGGTCCACGGCCAGGACGGCGCTCACCCAGACCGTCAGGGGCACCAGGAGGACGACGCCCCTCGCGTCGGCGCGCTGGAGCCGGCCGCGGGGGACGGCATCGACGGCGGCGGCTGGCTCGTCGAGGACGAACGCCGCCGACGTGGCGAGTGGCACCAGGGCCAGCTGGACATCGGGCAGAGGCGGCGTGTCGTCCCGACCAGGACGCAGATCGTCAGGATGGCCACACCCACAGCGGCCCCGCCGAGGACGACCAGCCAGTCGGTGCCGCGCAGGGTCACAGCGGCACCCGCGTGGGGCGCCGTAGCGGCCAGCACCAGGAACGGGCGCCGAGGTCCCCGTCGGCCACATCGGCCAGGAGTCGTGGTCGGGCCTGGACGGGTCGCCCTGCATACCTGGACTGTCGCACCGATCGGGCCGGATGGTTCCCCTCTAGGGGACCTTCTCCGCGGGCGGAGTCCGCCGACCCCTGGCAAGATGCCCGCGTGAGCGCGAGGGAGCTGGACGCCGCCGGCATCCGCGACCCGCGCCTGCGCGAGTCCTACGAGCGCTGCCGCCGGCTCAACGCGGCGCACGGCAAGACCTACTACCTGGCCACCCTCCTCCTGCCACCCGAGAAGCGGCCGTACGTACACGCCCTGTACGGCTTCGCCCGCTACGCAGACGAGATCGTCGACGACCTGGGCAGCAGCCTCGACGGCGCGCGGCGGGCGGAGTGGCTGAGCGCGTGGGGCGACCGGTTCCTGCACGACCTGGGCACCGGCACGAGCAACGACCCGATCTGCCAAGCCGTCGTCGACACCGCCCGGCGCTGGGACATCCCGCGTCAGCACTTCGCCGCGTTCCTGCGTTCGATGCGCATGGACCTGACGGTGACGGAGTACCCCACGTACGAGGACCTGCTCGACTACGTCTACGGCTCGGCGGCCGTCATCGGGCTGCAGATGGTGCCGATCCTCGGCGTGCTGGACGGTGGGGCCTACTCCGCCGCCCAGGACCTCGGCATCGCCTTCCAGCTGGCCAACTTCGTCCGGGACGTCGGCGAGGACCTGGACCGGGGCCGGGTCTATCTGCCCCTCGAGGACCTCGAGCACTTCGGGTTGACCCGGGCCGACCTCGAGCGGCGCGTCGTCGACGACCGGGTGCGCCGGCTCCTCGCGTACGAGATCAGGCGCGTCCGCCAGCTGTCACGCAGCGCCTCGGCCGGGATCCCGTTGCTGGCGCCCGAGAGCCGGCCGTGCATCGAGGCGGCGCAGGATCTGTACGTCGGCATCGTCGACGAGGTCGAGCGCATCGACTACCAGGTCTTCACGCGGCGGGCGAGCACGTCCACGCTGCGGCGCGCCCGGGTCGCCGGGCCGGCCTACCTACGTGCGCTCGCCGCCCGGCGGGGCCGCTCCCGCCCGGCCCCGCTCGCGTCCAGCTCCGGGCGGTAGCGACGGCTCCAGGGCCCGTCCGCCACCGGCTCGCGCTGCACCCCCCGGCGCCCCCACCAGACCCACAGGTCGAGCGTCAGCAGGATCATCGCGAAGCCGAACGCCAGATCCTCGACGGGCGCGAACGCCAGCCGCCCGTCACCGACGAACGGGATGCTGCCCGTCCCGAGGATCGCACCGGGGTCGTAGGTCACGACCTCCCGGCCGGTGAGCCACCCGTTGGTCACGAGCTGGAAGAAGAACACGATCCCGTACGCGGTCCAGAACGCACCCCGTCGCAGCAGGCGCACCCGGAAGACCGCCAGGTCCAGCAGGACGGCCACGCCCAATGCCGTCATGGCCAGCTGGGTGTACGTCATCGCGTGCCCGCCTCGTCCCCGACCGGCCAGCCCCGGACCACCCGGACGGCCTCGAGCGTCATGACCGCGGCGACCGGCACCACGAGGAAGAAGAGGACCTCCTCCAGCGGCAGGGCGCCGACCACGAGCCCCGTGGTCTGCTCCGGGTGGAAGTCCCAGTGCCCGGCCGCCACCGCGTAGAGGTCCCAGGCCAGGAAGACGCACGTGACCGGCAGCACCGTCAGCGCCAGCCGCCGCAGACGCCGCCACACCCGGACCCCCAGATAGAGCTCCAGTGGCAGGGTGGTCACGAGGACGAAGACGAGCATCGCCAGGTACGCCAGCCGCAGCACGCGCCCCAGCCTGCCGCACACCGTCAGGCGGCGCAGTCCCGGACCGATACGGCGGGATCGGCGAGCCTCGTCACGTCCACCGGGACCAGGCCCGTGGCCAGCCGCCGGCCCTGCACGAGGTCCCGCGGCCGGTCCACAGCGAGCAGGCCCTCCAGGCGGTCTCCGTCGCCAACCCAGGCGACCGACCAACCGGAGGCATGGCCCGGCTCCCCCCGCCACACGATGCGACCGACGGCCCGGCCGCACCACTGCAGCATCCGCCCCCACTGCTCGCTCCAGATGTACGGCACGGGATCGTAGGTCTCGGCGCCACCGAGCAGGTTCGCAGCGACGACGGCGGGGGCGTGGAGCGCGTCGTCCCAGTGCTCGCCCCGGATCCGAGAGCCGTACCGCGGGGACCACCGGGCGGCGACGTCACCCACCGCCCAGGTCGCGGACCTGCCGGCCGCCCGGAGGTGCTCGTCGACGAGGACGCCTGCCCGCACCTCGACCCCGGAGCCGGCCAGCCACCCGGTGACCGGACGGACCCCGACGCCGACGACGACCACGTCGGCTGCCAGCCGCTCGCCGCCGACCAGCAGGACCCCGTCGCGCTCCACCCGCTCGACGGGTGATTCGCATCGGAGGGTCGCACCCCCCTCCCCGTACCACGGAATCGTCAGGTGGCCGACCTCCGCGGGCAGGGCGGCGGACAGCGGCGTCGGGGCCGCCTCCAGGACGGTGACCTCGCACCCTCGCCGGGCTGCCGCGGTCGCCACCTCCGCCCCGATCCAGCCGGCCCCGACGACGACCACGCTCGCCCCTGGCGAGAGGGCCGCCCGGAGCCGTTCGGCATCGTCCCTCGTCCGCAGGTGGACCGCCGCGTCGTCTCCCGGCAGCCGTACGGGTTCCGCACCACACGCGACGACGACGGCGTCGGCCTCCGGCGGGCCCGGCCCCAGGGCGGTCACCACCCCGTCGGCTGTCAGGGCCACGGCCGCGTCGGAGAGGCGAAGGTCCACGTCGAGCGCGGCCCAGTATGCCTCCAGGGTCGGGTCGGGCGGCTCCTCGCAGAGCAGGACGGCCTTGGACAGCGGCGGCCGGTCGTACGGCGGGTACGGCTCCGCACCGAGCAGGGAGATGCGGCCGGGGTACTCCCGCTCCCGGAGCGCCCGGGCCACACCCAGCCCGGCCAGGCCGGCGCCGACCACGACCACGTGCCCCGGGCTCACCACGGCCGCGACCCTAACCCGGACACACGACGTATCAGGGACGTCGCCGACGGCTCCCTTCAGTAGGACGGACACGGCTGTCGCCCGGCCGGGCGACAGCCGCCCGGATCAGAGCACGCACCCAGGTCCCACCAGGGGGTGACGTCGACGTGGCTGTGCACCGTTCGACCCGACAACGCCTCGCGGCCGGGCTGTCACTGGTGCTCCTCGTCGTCGGCTGCGGGGACACACCCGACGAGTCGCCAGACCTGGCCGCGGGCTCGACGTCCGTCGCCGACCCATCGACGACCACCGCCAGTGCGGACCCCCCCGACGGGACAGGCGCCCCCGGCGGGCCCTCGACCCCTCGGCCCGAGGGGACGGGTCCCGAGCAGCCGCGCCCGCCGGAGCGACCGCAGGGCTCTGTCCCCATCGCCGGGCCGGGGATCGGCAAGGGCGACGAACCGGAACTGAGCGCCGAGTCGCCGACGGGCTGCTTGCGGGTCGTCCTGTCCGACAGCTTCGCCGAGGACGCCCGGGTTGAGACCGTCTCCGTCGGCCCAACGGGGGTCTTCGCCCGCGAGGACGCCCCCTGCGGCGAGCAGGGCAAGGCACCCCTGTGCCCAGGCTTCGTCTTCCGCGCCACGGAGCCGGGATCCGCCTGCTTCGTGGGCCTGCGCTGGTCGCCGGACTCCCAGCAGCCCGACGGCCTGCTGTCCATGGGATTCAGCGCAACGTGCCACAGCCGCGAGGGCGCCTGCGCCCTCGTGGACCCGGGCACGCCGGTGACCTTCACCAGCAGCCTCAGGCTCAGGGCGCTGGTCTTCGACGAGGAGGAGGGCTCCGGCGATGGCCACGGCGAAGGGACGCCACCCGACGGCCCCGACAACGGGCAGTCCGGGAACGGGCAGTCCGACAGCGACGGCGACCAGCCCCCCGACGGCGACCAGCCCCCCGACGGCGACCAGAGGGAGGGCGACCAGGGCGCAGACTCCGACGGCGGCGTCGGTGACAGCGCCTGACGGCGCGGCGTCGGTGACAGCCCCTGACGGCGCGGCGTCCGTGACGGGCCCTGACGGCGCGGCGTCCGACCCGACCTCCGGGCGACGAGGCCCCCCAGCTTCCCCGGACGGCGGCGGGCGTTCCGTCGAGCGCTGGCTCGGGCTGGCCACCACCGTCGTGGCTCCGGTCACGGTGGTCTCCGCCCTGCTGCTGTACTTCGGCTACGCCTCGACCCGCGCGATGTACGAGTTCT